>NZ_LVJN01000015.1:0-329394 GCF_002109495.1 Magnetofaba australis IT-1 | reverse complement strand
CAAAAGTGGCGCTCACCGGCGCCCAGAGCGTCGAAGCGTTGGTCGCCATGGAGGAGGCCGCCTGGGTCGACCATCTGCTGCCCCAGGAGAGCGACGCCCCGGCGCCGATCAAGCGCAAGAACAAAACCCGCGACGCCAAGTCTGACAGGAAAGCGGACAAGGCGGACAAACCGGATAAAACGGGCGCATCGGACAAGGCGGCGAAAAAACGCCTGCTCCTGCTCGGTCAGGCCCTCGACCACGCCATGCACTGCGGCGACATTGAACAGACCGTGGTGATGCGCTGGGCGCAGAAGCATCTGAACGCCGAGCAGATCGCCCGCCTGGAGCTGGAAGTGGAGGATGATCTGCCCCCCGCCACCCGCCCCATCCGGCTGAAACAGGCGTTGATCCGCCTGCCGGAGTAACCCGCAACCCATCGGAGACCGCCATGCTGCCGTCCGCCCCCCACAGCCCCTCCAATCCGGAGCTGCACCACCTCTCCCCCGCCGACGCCTACGCGCTGTCGCAGCAGGAGGGCACGGTGTTCATCGACGTGCGCATGGAGCTGGAGCACTTCTATGTCGGCCATCCGGCGCGGGTGATCAATATCCCCTGGCAGGACTACCCCGAGTTTGAGATCAACCCCGATTTCGTCAAAGAGGTGAGCCAGAACGCTGGGAAGGATCAGCAGGTGCTGCTCATCTGCCGCTCCGGCCACCGCTCCATCGACGCCGGCAATGCGCTGCTGGCGGCCGGTTTTCAGCGCGTGGCCCATGTGGTCTCCGGCTTCGAGGGCGACCGCGACGACAACCACCACCGCTCCTCTCTCAACGGCTGGCGCAAAGAGGGGCTGCCCTGGGTGCAGTGCTGAGAGTGGCGCTCACACCCGAGGACGCTTGACTCCGTGGGGGCGACCGCCCCCACAATGGAAAGCCCCCTCCACCGTTCGCCGGGCGCCGCCCGGCGACGACACTTGAGGCGATTCGATGCCGCGCACGCCCGCCCACGACACCCTTCGGCAGATCAACAAGATCTTCAATCAAACGCCGGAGCCCGACCCCTTCACTCTGCGCCGCCTGAAGAAGGAGGCCGAGCAGCAGCTCTCCAGCGAGCCCGAATTCGCCAATCTCTCCCTGGCGCGTCTGGCCTGCCTCAACCACGAACCGGCGCAGATGGAGAGCTGGCACAAGAGCCACATCAATCTGCTGCCCGGGCAGGCGCAGCCGCATCTGGAGTATGGCGCTTCCCTGCGCAAACTGGGCTTCTTCACCGCCGCCCGCGACCGCGCCCTCCTGGCTCATGAAGTCGACCCCGCGCATCAGGGGGTGATTCAACAGATTATCCGCGACGCCATCTTATGCGGCGCGTTTCACCAGGCCCACGAGTGGATGCGCCGCTCGGTGGATGAGAGTCAGGCCCCGGTCTACCGCAAGCTGTATCACTTTCTGCAAGGGGTGCTGGAGCTGTTCGACCAGCGCGAGATCAGCGACGCGGCGTTGCAACAGGTGCAGGAGCGCGCCCTGGCGCTGCTGCGCGCGCAGGAGGTCTACCCCGCCGGGGTGCTGCGCAAACCCGCCGTGGCCCTGGAGCTGAATCAAACCGAGTCCGGCCCGCTGGTGAGCTGGCGTATCCAACTACGCCAGTCAGAAGAGGAGATCGAACGGTTTAACGAGGAATTACAAGCTGAGCTGGAGAGTTGGCCACAGCCGCCCATGCTGCGGCGGTATGTCCATTTTCATTTTAGCGGCTGGCGTGAGACGATCCCCACCCCCTACGGTTTTTATATGTAAACCTTTGCCATTGGCGAACCGATAGGCATAGTTGAAGCACGAACTCCATTTCAGTCGCCTTTGGGGGAAGGTTCGACCATGCTGGCAAAAACACCCTTTTTCCGCGTGCGCTTGCACATCGGCATCATGCTGCTGGTGATTCTGAGCTGTGGCATTCTGTTCAAAGGCGTGCTCACCATTGTCCACGACCAGAGCGCGCAGTCGGCTCAGGTCAACGCCAAGTCGCACTTTCAGGAGCGCGCCAGCATCCTGACCAAACACCTGAGCAGCGTGTTCGACTCCGCCAAGCTCACCGCCGCCATTCAGATCTCCAATCCCCTCAGCCATACGCCCATTGACGCCAACGGTCTGGCCCACCCCATGGCGCAACCGTTTATCGTCGCCGTGACCCACACCCCGGCGGTCTACAGCGTCTATCTGTCGCACCCCAACGGGAATTTTCTGCAAGTCATCAACGCGTTAAACGATCCGCAGATCGCCAAGGCGCGCAGCGCGCCGCCCAACACCGCCTACATCGTGCGCGCCATCGATCGCTCCAACGGCAAAAGCATTGAGAGTTGGCGCTTTCTCGACGCCAATCGCAGGATGCTGGATGTACGCATCAGCAAAGAGGTCACCTTCGACCCCCGCGTGCGCCCGTGGTATCGCAAAGCGATGCAGTCTGAAGAGGTCACCTTCTCCGACCCTTACGTGTTCCACTCCAATAGCGAGTTGGGGATCAGCGCGGCGATTCAAAGCAGTGATCATGAAGGTGAAATCATCGGCGTGGATCTGACCCTGGGCGGATTGGACGCCTTCCTGACCCATCGCATCCACTGGCCAGGCTCCCATGCGGTGCTGCTGGATCGACAGAAGCAGGTGCTGGCGCAGGCGCACATCCCCTCCAAATCGGGCCTTGTCACCCTGCCGCTGCCCCTGCTCAGCAACCTGGATGACGCCAACCAGACCTGGGCCATGCGCTTCTCCTCCCTCTACTCTCCGCAGAGTGGCCAACGGGCGCGCATGGTGGGTCCTGAAGGCATGGAGGAGATCCTCTACGTCAATGATCTGGATGGCTTGGACTCGCCCGTCACCCTGGCGCTGAGCGCGCCGCTGGCCAGCTTCATGGGGCCGGTGGAGACGATGTTCGACAACATTCGCTCGCTCACCATCATCCTGCTGGCGGTGCTGCTGCCGGTGGCGCTGATGGCCGCCTGGCTGCTTAGCCGCAATCTGGGCCAGCTCTCCACCGCCTTCCAGGGCTTTGCCCGCACCGAATCGGTCACCGGCCTGCCCGGCGGCTCGTTCATCACTGAAGCCAACGATCTAATCGAATCCGCAGGCAAGATGCTCAAGACGTTGCAGAGTCGCACCGAGCAGCGCGACGCCTCGCAGAAACGTCTGCACAAGCTCATCGAACTGGGCATCAGCATCGGCTCGGAACGCAAGCGCAACAAACTGCTACGCTCCATCCTCACCGGCGGAGTGGAGATGAGCCGCAGCGACGCCGGCACCCTCTACCTGCGCCAGGATGACGACACCCTCACCTTCGCCATCCGCACCAAAACCGATGAGCTGCCCGATATCCGCCTGCCGCTGTTTGACGAGACCGGCGCGCCAAACAGCCGTTTTGTCGCCACCCACGTGGGCGCCACCGGCGAGATCGTGCGCATTGACGACGTCTATCGCGAAACCCGTTTTGATATGTCCGGCGCCAAGAGCGTGGACAAGGACACCGGCTATCGCACCGTCTCCATGCTGTGCATGCCGCTGAAAACCCACGAGGGCGAGATCCTCGGCGTGCTGCAACTGCTCAACGCCCTGGACGAGGACGGCCAGCCGCGTCCCTATCGCGATGAAGATATCGGCTTTGTGGAGGCGGTGGCCGCGCAGGCGGCGGTGGCGCTGGCCAACCACCATCTGGTGGAGGGGCTGCGCAAGCTCACTGACGCCTTCATTCAGGTGATTGCGGGCGCCATCGACGCCAAATCGCCCTACACCGGCGGCCACTGCAACCGCGTGCCCATGCTGGCGCAGATGTTGGCGGAGGCGGCGGAGAGGAGCGACAGCGGGCCATTTGCCGACTTCCATTTCGCCAACGATGACGAACGCTATGAGTTCAAGATCGCGGGCTGGCTGCACGACTGCGGCAAGGTGGTCACCCCCGAGCATATCGTCGACAAGGCCACCAAGCTGGAGACCATCTACAACCGCATCCACGAGGTGCGCATGCGCTATGAGGCGCTCTACCGCGATGTGGAGATCGACTACTGGCGCGACATGACCGAGCCTTCCGCCGATCAGGAGGCGCTGGCCGCCAAACGCGATGCGGAGCTGGCCCGCCTGCAGGAGGAGTACGCCTTCATCGCCCGCTGCAACGAGGGCGGGGAGTTCATGGACCCGGAGGATATCCAGCGGTTGCGCGCCATCGCCGAGCAGACCTGGACGCGCCACTTTGACGACCGCATCGGCCTGTCCCAGGACGAGCTGCTGCGCTATGGCGATGAGCCGCCCATTGCGCCGCCCGCCACAGAGCCGCTGCTGGCGGACAAACCGCATCACGTCACCCCACGGCGCATGGCCGACCCCAGCAAGCCCTACGGCGACAACCCCTACGGCTTCACCATGGCCGTGCCCGACAACAAGCAGAACATGGGCGAGCTCTACAACCTGGCGGTCTCGCGCGGCACCCTCACCGCTGAGGATCGCTATATCATCAACGGCCACATGCTACAGACCATCTCCATGCTGGAGACCTTGCCGTTCCCCAAATTCCTCAAGCGCGTACCCGAATACGCTGGCTCGCACCACGAGACCATGACCGGCAGCGGCTATCCGCGCGGTTTGCGCAAAGAGGATATGTCGGTTCCGGCGCGGATGATGGCCATCGCCGACATCTTCGAGGCCCTCACCGCCTCCGATCGCCCCTACAAAAAGCCCAAGAGCCTGAGCGAAGCGGTGCGCATCCTCTCCTTCATGCGCAACGACGGCCACGTGGACCCGGAACTGTTCGATCTGTTCCTCACCAGCGGCGTCTATCGCCAGTATGGCGAGCAGTTCCTGCAACCGGAACAGTGCGACGAGGTGGATATCGCGCACTATCTGTCGGATGACGCCAAAACGGCGTCATAAGGGCGACAATGTGGCGTTTTTTTCCCGACAGTTGACCCGACGCCACACGGCAGGGGTGCGGGCTCCGCCCTAAAGAAACTCTGTAAGGCATGGGGAAATCAGCGGATTTTCAAAAACGGAAAGATGCCAATGATCATGGCGCCGGGATTGCTTTATAGATAAGCAATGAACGCGGTGCGGTCGCTCCGGCTGTTAGGCCCGAGAAACACACTCCCCGCTGAAGCATCTTATTGGGACCCGTCTGGCGACCGAGATGGCTGGGCTTCCCGCAACGCGGATCATTCACACACCTCCCCACACGGGAGACGCAAGCTGGCAGCGTGACGACAGAATCGGCACGCTGCTTTTTTTTGCCCGCAGAAGAGCCCAACCCACGCGCCTGAGGCAAAGTCGGTTAGTCGTCCTCATCCACCTCTTGGCGCACACCCACCGCCACGGTGTTGCCGCGATAGCTGATCAGCAGGCGCATACGGTCGCGCATACGGCCATTAACGAGAATCTGCGACATCTCCTGCTCGATGGTGGCCAAGCCCATATCGATGGCGTTCTCCAGCTCGAATTCGCTCACCTCCAGGGCCTCGGCAATCTCCTCCAGAGGCAGCTTGACCTCAAGCTCCTCCTCTTGTCCTTCATCCTCTTCAGCGGAAGGATCCCGCTTTTCGTCATGCATCGGTTCACCTTTTGCGCCACGGGGGAACCCATCCGCCGCAGCGTGCATCATGGGGCGGACTGGCGCCCAACCCGCTTGCCGGAAGAATAGCCCTGAGCCAAACACGCTCGGCATTGCGCGTGATGACGCCACAATGGCGCGCCGCCCACAGGCAAAATAAAAAACGCCCCGCCCCGCTGTTCAGCGGAGACGGAGCATTGCACACACTCTCCGCTTAACGAAAATCGGGATTCCGCCAACCCGTCGGCGCCAGATCCTTCTGCGGCGGTCGCAAACGGGAGACGTAATCGCTCACCGCCTGCAGATCCTTATCGCTAAAGTGCGAAATCTGCCGCACCATATCGCTATTGGCGTTCCGTCGCTTGCCGTCGCGGATCCAGGTCATCTGCCGCAGGATATAGGCGTAGTGCTGACCGTGAATGCGCGGGTAGAACTCCTTGCCCACCCCCTCGCCAGCGTCGCCGTGACACTTGACGCAGTGGTGTTTGTAAACCTCTGCGCCATGGGCCAGATCGTCGCCCGGGCCAACCCCATTGTTGGGATTCATCGGCAATGTGGCGATATAGGCGGCCACGTCGGCGATGGATTGCGGCCCGCCGATCTCCTCGGCGATGGCGAACGGGTACATGGTGGGCGCGTCGCGATTGCCGGAGCGGATATCCGCCAACTGTTTGATCAGCACCTCACGATGCTGTCCGGCGATCTGCGGAAACGCGCCATCCTCCAGCCCCCACCCTTCAGGCATGTGACACGCTTCGCATACCCGGTAGATGGCCAGCCCATGCTTCAGATCCGGCGTCAGATGCAGCGCCTTGTCGCCTTCGCTACCGCCCTCCAGCCCGGCCATGGCCGCACTGCTCACGCCCCACATCAGGCTCGCGGCAAGCGCGACCATCCCGTTGCGTCGATTCATTCCCTCAACCTCCCGCGCGCCAACCGAGCCGCCGACAGATTTCCGGCCGCCGCCGCAGCGCCCGCAGAGCGCCAGGACACTGGCCTCGCAACCACGCCTGCTGGCGTATTCAAGACCGGTCCATACTGGGTAGAGTTATACCACACTCCGCCCGGCGTCGCGACTAATTGGGCGTACGGGGCAACGATTGGGAGTGACGCAGAGGCGGTTGCGCAATCCGTCCGCTAGCCGCCGTTGCCGATACAGGCGGCGTCGTAGCGCTGCTTTTTGATGCGGTAGCAGGCGCGCGAACAGGGCATGTGTTCATACACCATGGAGTAGTGGCCGCGCGCCTCGCGTCCGCAGTAGCGGGTATTGCAGTGCTTCCACAGGGTCTCAACGATGCCGCCGCTGGCGATGATATTCGCCCACGCTGCGCCGCGCTGACCGATGCTGGCGCCAAACAGATTGCATTCGATGCTGGTCGGCCCGCTGACGCCGCCGAAATCCTGCGCCGCCTGCGCGCTGGCCGCAACCAACCCGCCCAGGAGCAGCGCCATCAGCGCCGCTGTGCAGCGCGCGCCGCTCACGGCCAGCCCAGGATGTTGCGCGCCAGCATCTGTGCGATGGCCGGATCGTCGGCGCCCCGCGCGCACGCCTGACGCAGCAGCGTTTGCGTATCGGCGCCCGGCGGCGCTTGGTGATGCGCCATGTCCAGGCGCTGCGTCAGGCCGACAACACAGGCGTCGCGCTTGGCCAATCGACCAGCGTACTGCTTGCGCAGCGCGGCGCTGGATTGCGTCGGATCATGGGCGTTGTGCTCACAGGCGCTGCGCACGGTGGCGTCATCGTCGCTCTCCAGCACCAACCCCCACGACGCCGCCTCATCCAGCAGCGCAGCGTAACAGGCCGCGCGCGGGTCTTGCCCCTGGGCGTTGCCCATCGCCGCCGCCCCCATCAGCCACAGCCCCGTCAATACGCTGAGTAATCGCGCCATCATCACGCTCCTCAAGGGGTTTGGGGCGGATGCCCCAACTGCAACAGAAACGCTGTCAGATCGTTGCGAAAACGGCGATCATTGACGCCATCGAAAGTCAGCGGATGACCTTTGGATGTCTGCGTCATATTGGTCGCTTGCAACACGCTCTGCGGGTTCTCAATGAACGCCTCCAGCCGCGGACGATCCCAAATGAACCCCGCTTCGCTCACTTGCAGACGGAACGCGGGGCTGTAGTCATACCCTTTGAGGCCGCCGGCGCGGCGTCCCGCCACCCGCCACAGGGTGGGGCCGGAGCGCGGGGGATCCCCGGGGCGCAAGGCGTGGCAACTGCCGCAGTAGTTGAGCGCCAACTGTTCGCCCACGATCAGATCGGTGCGGAAAAACATCCACCACGCCCCCACCGTCACCACGCACAGCAGCGCGCCCACCACCACAAAATTGATTTGCGCGTTATTCATGGGAGGTTCCAACAGAGGGTGTGCGCCGCTCTGGGCGACTTGTGAATCAGATGAATTGCGGGCGTTATCGCGCGCCGATTGGCGGGACGTTGGCCGCTGGTCGCGCCCCATCGCCAAGGGCGCTGTGCGCGCTCCCCGGCCTGGGGCGATGCGAAAGGAATGGACGCGGGCGCATCCCATCGCGGCGGGCCGAATGGCCACACAGCCGCGCGCTCCAAAGAGGTCGAGTCCGGTCGTGCGTGTGCTGGGAAGAATCTGCCGCGTAGGCCCGCTACTTTGCGCCGTGGCGATGCGTCCGGGAAACCCGACGAACCACCATCCGACCCGTAAGGCCGGTCTTCGCGCCACATTTTCCCCTTGACTTTCTTATCGGCGCCCATTCTTGAAACTTTAGCCATGCATTTGTTAAGCCAATGCGGTTTTGGGTATTCGATGGGTTTGGGCAAACTTCGAGGGAAGAGGAAAGATGTTGAGGGCGGCGCCCTCAAACTCCCCAAAGTCAACGACCACACCGTGGGGCGCCGCCCCACACCCCGCTGGGGGCGCGGCCCCCAGACCCCGGAAAAGTTGGCCATAAATGTCCAACTTTTCCACCTGTCTGGTCTGTGCTCTCTCGCCTGTATTGCGCCTACTCGCCCTTCATTAATAGCGCGTCGGCTTGAGCACGCCGCCCTCGCCGTGCAGCAGCTCCGACGGCGTCACGCCCCAGCGCACCGGCAGTTTCATCAGCATCAGCGCGCTCACCAGCAGAACCGCCAGATAACAGCCGCCCCACACCAGCGCCAACTCCAGCGCCGACAGCGGCAGCGGCTCCACCCCCACGCCGGGATTGAGCAGATCGCGATAGCGCTCCATCACCGCAATAAAGTCCGGCCCCAACCACGCGCGCATGGCCGTGAGCAGACCAAATGTCGCAATGGAGCCGCTGATCAGGGTGGCGATGGTCATCTGGAAATAGACCTTCATGTGGATCCCGCGCCAGGTCACGCCGCGGGTCAGCAGCATGCCGAAATCGTGGCGCCGGTGCCCCAACAAGGTTCCGATCTGGGCCGCCAACAGCATGATCATCAACAGCCCGAACGCCATGGCGAAAGCGGGAATGAAGATCTTCAGTTGGTCCGACAGCAGATTGAAGCGGTTGAGCGCATCCTGGTACTTGGGATGGATATTCAGCGCCAACTGCTGATCATCCAGCCGCAGCGCGGTCATGCGCTCGATCACTGCGCTCAGATTGCCCGGATCGGCCACATAGACATGCACCGAGGCGAACGCCGAGCCATAACCGGTGACGTCCCACGGGACCATGATGACGCGCTTGGCGTCCTCCTCATGCCAGCCGGAGCAGAGCGCGCCGCGCATGGGGTCGTCCTGGGCCAATTTGTGACACGGCAGCCACAGTTGGTTGCGATTGTCATGCTCCATGGCGTCCCACATGGCGGTGGGAATCGTGCGCGCCCCCTCCGGCGGCAGACGCGGCAGACGGCACTCGCGCTCGCTCACCACCGGCACCCCGGTCAGGCCGGTGCGCGCCACCGCTTCGTTGACGCACGCGGCATAGCGCTCCAGCTCGTCCAACGGATAGCTGTCGCCCTTGAGCATGGCCAGATCGCCGCGCCGGTTCTCGCCGCCATTCATGGGATCGAAACGTAAGTCCGGCAGGTGATAGGCCGCCATCAGCGCATGGTAAGTCGTCAGCGGGAACAGATAGGCCACATCCTCCATGGCCGGGATGTGATCCACCCAATGCACGGTAAACGGGAAAAAGTGATCCTCCCGGCCCACGGTCATGCGCAGCCACAGAGTGGTGAGCTTGCTCTCCAGCTCATCGGCGCTCACCGAATAGGGCAGGTCGCTCATCTGCGCTGGGCGCAGCACCCGGGAGAGTTCCTGACGATAGGCGTCGTAGTCGAACATCTGCGCGAACAGACGCTTGCTCAGGGTCACCTCCAGCGGCAACCCCTTCCATTGACGCGGCGGCGGCCCCTGGGGGCGCAGCGTGGCCGGTTTGGTCTGTTTGGGCTTGTCGCCGAGGCCCAGCATGGCGCCGATGTCCAGCTCTTCGAGCAGGGCGCTCAGTTCGCGCACGCCCCACTGCTGCGGCTGCGGATCCACCGCCAGTCGCCACAGAGGGTCTTTGTCATACACCGCCCAGCCGACGAATTTGGGCTGCTTGCTGCGCCAGCTTTTGGCCCCCGGCAGCACCACCCGCGGACGACTCACCTCCAGCCGCCGATAGGGGTGGGTGGAGACCCCGGGGATCTCGCCGCCAATAGCGTCCAGCTTGTCCAGCACCTGGCGGCCAATGCCGTCGTTGTTCTGCCAGTGGGCAGTGGCCCAGATGGGCGCGCCGTAGGGACGAATATTGCCCAGCAGGGCGTCGGTCATGCGGTTGAGGAAGCCGTTGTGGCTGCTCACCAGCAGCAGCGCCATGCTGATCACCAGAGTCAGCAGCAGGGTCAGATAGGAGAAGTCCTTGCCGCCGCCATCACAGGCGAAGCGACCGCAGTGGAACGCGCGCCAATAGTCCACCCAGCCCAGACGCATCCACAATGGGAGCAGGGTGAAGCGGCGTTTGGGGCGCGGCGGCGGGGTCATTCCGGCGTCATCCATCGAGCACCGTCCTGGCGTTGAGTTGCGCGCCGTCATTCTGTTGCAGATGACAGCGTCCGTGGGAGACCACCACCCGATGGGTGACGTTGGGATCCTGGGCGTCGGAGAGGTGGTGAGTGACCCAGATCACCATGCGTTCGCCTTCGGCCAACCACTGCTCCACCACCCCCATCACCTCGCGGCGGGTGGCGGCGTCCAGGTTGCCGGTGGGTTCGTCGGCGAACAGCACCACCGGGTCGTGGATCATCGCCTGCATCAGCGCCACCCGTTGCAACTGCCCGCCGGACAGCTCATTGGGAAAGCGCTTCATGAACGCCTTGAGGGTGTTGTCGCCGCCTGCGGTCTGGCCGCCCTGACCGTACATCAGGCTCTTATTGACCGCCTCCCACACCTTTTCGCGCATCTGCTCGCCACTGTGCTCGCCGCGAATGCGCAGGGGGTACATGAGGTTCTCCGCCACCGTCAGGTAGGGGCTCAGGGTGCTGCGCTGGTAGGCGAAACCGAAGTAGCGGCGGCGCAGATCGGTGAGATTCAAGGTGGAGTTGCGCCCGCTCAACCCTTTGCGGCTCCACTGGGCGCGGTGGCCGTCGGGAAAGGTCCAGCGCACTGAGCCTTCGCGCGGGCGCTTCATGAAGGTGAGCAGATACATCAGGGTGCTTTTGCCGCTGCCGCTGCGTCCCAGCACCGGCAGACGCCGGTTGACGGCGTTGGCGTCCAGCTCCAGGCCCCCCACCTCCAGATTGAAGGCGGAGCCCCAGCCGACGCTGGCCGGGCGTTCGATTTGAAATCCCCAACTCATCGGATGCGTTCCATCGCTGATGTCATGATCTTCTGCGGCTCGAACCAGATTGGCGGAGCTAAACAAGCGGGCGCTGAAAGATATTGAGGGCTGCGCCCTCAAACTCCCCTAAGATCAACAACCAAACCGTGGGGCGCCGCCCCACACCCCGCTGGGGTCGCGGACCCCAGGCCCCGGAAAATCGGGCCATAAATGTCCCGATTTTCCACCTTTTCACAACGTGCTGGCATGTTGCTTCGCGCCGGCACACTATTTCCAGCTTTTATTACGGCAAATACTCCTGCGGCACCCAGTAGCCTCGGCGTCCGCCGAAGGCGTGGCCAAAGCGATAATCCGGGGTCGGCCCCAGCGGAACCGCCTGCACCTCACCGGCGATGCGCTGCAACGCATGGCCGTTGGGGGTGGCGTCGGGGCAGCGACGACTGTTGTAGCCACTGGCCTGATACTGCGGCCGCACGGTATCGCGCTCGACGATCTCCAGCATCTCCTTGGACTTCACCGCCCACAATGCCAGACGCCGCAGTTCACACACCGGCGCGGCCTGAATCGGCTTGCCGTGGCGGTCGGTCATCACCTTGCCGTCGTCGCCCAGCACCATCAGCGAGCCGTCGTCGGCGCGGCTCACCTTTTTGGCTGAGAGCGCATTGACGTTGTAGGAGAGCAGCGGGCTGTGCCAGCGCACCGGCAGACCGCCGCGACGCTGGGCGTACTCCGCCGGGGTCTCGCCGGAGACGTCGATGGGCGGACGCCGGATCTCCTGCTGCAGGCCCAGAATCATGGCGCTGATCAGCGCCCGACGCAGTTGCGGCTCGGGCAGTTCGAAGTAGCCCTCAAAGCCCGACAGAATGCGAATCCACGACGCCAGCCCCGAGGAGGAGATCCACAGCTCCTCGACAATTTTGTCATTGGCCTCAATGTAGCCGGTCAAGGTGGTGTCGTAGACCCGCGACTGACACTGCTTGCCCAACTCGCCGCAGGCGCCCTTTTTGAGGATGTGCCAGTAGAGACCGGGGATATCCACCCGCTCGCGCTGCAGGCGTTCGATCACCGAAGTGAGCGCCGCGCCGCCGCGCACGTCGACGATGATCTCGTCGATGAGTTCGCTGGAGGAGAGTTTGGAGACCTGATCGGTGATGCGCCCCACCATGGCGCCTTCGCCCATGCGCAGGAAGTGCTGGCTCACCAGACTGCCCACCGGCAGACTGGCGGCGAGGATCGCCTTGGCCTGCTCCTCAAAGCGGTTGTAGGCGACATTGTAAGCGTTGGGATGCTTCACCCCTTCAGGCCGGCGCGGGGTCTGGATGAAGAAAGGAATGACCGAGTTGGCCTTCTCCCCCACCTGCTCGGCGCCGCGCATCAGCGCATTCAAACGCTCCACGTCGACGGGGGTTTTGTACTTGTCCAGCGCCACGAACTGGCCGTTTTCATCAAACCGGCGCAGACGCGGTTTGTAGCCGTTGTCGCCGATGACGAACAACAGCTTCAGGTGGTCCGAACAGGCCGACATGTCACGACTGAGCGCCTGCTCCAAGCCGCCGTAAATATTCTCTTCATAGTCGTCCTCGGCATCCTCTTCGGTCACCTTGACGCCCAGAATCGCCTCCTTGAAGCGGTCATACTCGGCCACTCGCTCGGCTTCGCCCAACTCACACTGGCTCGACAGCGGGAAGCCCTCGCCCACGCCGTCGCCCAACCCACCGGGCAGACCATCGGCGTAGGGATCGCGATAGACGCGGAAACCAAAGCGGAACTGGGTCTTCTGGAAGCCCTGCACCTGTTGCAACTCTTCGATGATCTGCTGAATCACGCCGCGCTGTCCGGGCGCGCCGCGCACCGCGTCGATCACCCCCTGCATACTGGCGGTGGCGTCGAGGACGAAGAAGATGTCCACGTTCTGCTTGGATTTCAGGCCGCCCAAGGTCGGCGCCGCCTGGGGAATCAGGCCGCCGGAGATGGCCACTTTGCCATCGCCCACCGCGCGCGCCACCAGACCGGGCCGCGCCATGGCCACCTGATAGAAGCGCCGCCCGCTGTCGCTGCCGGAGACCTCTTCCGGCGCAACGTGCTTGCCCTTGCCATCGACGATATCCAGCACCGGAATGCGCACCGGCGACTTGAACCAATTGACGCCGCCCTGAATCGGCGAGCAGGCGCTGGGAGTTTTGACCACCGCATCGCGCAGACTGCGGTACGAACAGATGGTCCCCACGCCGCCGTCGGGCGCCTTCAGATCCTCCCGCGGACGCAGACTGAAGGCGTTGTTCCAGATAAAGCCGTCATTCTTATCCGCCCAGCCCAGCAGGGCGTCGCCCTCCTCCAGCCGATAGCGATCCGCCAGCAGCACCGAGTCGCCCTGCTGGTCAAAGACGAAATACATGTGGAAGCGCGAAGCGCCCTCACGGCAGTGGCCGGGGCCGCCCACGCACTCACGGCGCTTGGGGTCGCGGAAGATGGCCACCGTGGGGTCGGCCTGTTTGGCGTCGCGGGCCTGGGTGTCGGTGCGGATGAAGAACTTCATCTCCAGCCCCGACTCGCCCTTCACCGGCAGGTTATAGCACAGCAGGTCGGCGCGATTGACCCAGCCGGTATGGGCCGGTTGACCTTGATAGGGGAAGGTTTTGAGCTTGAGGCGCTCTTCGTTCTCCGCCAACACCTCGCCCTGCTGGTTGAAGGCCAGTTGGACCTTGGCCTTGCCGCCGGATTCGGTGGCGTAGAGCGGCGCATCGTGGCGGGTGACGCGGGTGACGCCGGTCCACTTGAGGCTCTCTTTATGGTAGAAGGGCGTAAAATCAAACCCTTTGCAGCTGCCCGAGGGGCGTGCTTCAGCGTGGGCCGTACCGACGCCCGCCATCATCATCGCCGCAGCCATCGCGCCAATGACTCGCCATCCTCGACTCCAACCGCGCATCCGCTTATGCATCACCGTGCGTATCCTTAACGCCGCCCCGGCTTGGCCCGGGCGGTCCTTGTGAGGTGTGAGAGCCTGTTTATAGAACGCGCCCCGGCGTCACACAAGCTCTGTGCGCGCCCGAAGCGAAACCTCCAGCGCGTCTGATCCATTACGACCCGTCGTCCAACTCCCTGGCCAGACGGAATCCCGCCACCGAGAGCATGCCTGGCATACAGGCGCTCACGCCGACATTAGGCTCGGTCGTCCATTGATCGTGCCCCAACAGGAAAAAGCCATTCGCGCAGCCGGTGTCCGACCACTCGCGCACGCCGCGCAGCAAGCCGCCCAGCACCCCGCCATCATTGGCCTCGGCGGCGCTGGCCGGCTGGCCGCTGGCCAGATGTTGCGAGATCACCGCCGCCGCCCACTGGTTGCGGGTCGGCAGATGGTAGCGGCAACCGGTGCGCTCATTCAACCAATCGATAAACGCCCGCGCCCCTTCGCGCGAGATCGCTCGCGCCGCCGGCGAAGCTGAGCCGCCATAATAGCCCTCTTTAGAGAGGTTTTTGGGATCGGTCTTGTCCCAATGCAGGCCAATAATGGCTAACAATTGCTCTTTGCGCGGACCATCGGACATGTCGTTGATCGCTTTGACGAACCAACCAAACTGCTCAATGGTGACTTCGCTGCGCTGCAGCAGGAACGGCTGCTCCTGGGTCACCCGGGTCATTCCCAGCGGCTTCAAGTGCAGCATCAGCTCGCGCCCGTTCTCGTCGGTGGGCAGCAGATACTCCCCCGCCTCCACCCGCATCATCTCCGGGAAGCGCTGCTTGTCCCGCGCCAACGAACACCCCTCCACCCGGCTGGCGGCCACCTGCACGATGGCGGGCTTGTCGACGCCGCGCACGGCGAAATCCACCCGCAACGCCGTAATCAGAATCGCCCCAGCCAACACCACCGCGCCCAGCAGCCACGCCAGCGGACGCCACGCGATGGCGCGTTGCGGCTCCTCGGCGGATTTGCGCTTGGCCATGGGACGTCGGGCAAGGTCCGGCGAAGCGCGCCGCACCTGAGCGGAGCTCTTGAGCAGCGGGTGCGCGCCGCGTCGGACCGGTTTATTGAGCGACTTTTTTACCACAAGAGCCTCAAAACGAAGCCAGTTCTCACACGCGCGCCCGACGGGCGGCGTTGCGGGGGCGCGACCCCCGAATGACGGTTCAGCCTGATGGATGGGGCGGCGCGAAAAAACCTTGCGAGGCCGCCCCGCGCTGGACACTGTATGGAACACCATTCGCCCTGATCCGGTCAACCCCCGCCGCTGCGCGCCGGGGTTGCGCACAAGTGGCGACAGGCCGCTTTGCACAGGGCGATTTGACACCCCCATAAAATCGATTCGGGAGAGATTCCATGCTGGCAGTGATATCCCCCGCCAAGAAGCTCGACATGACCCCCGCCACCGGCGCGCCGACGCCGTCAGAGCCCGCTTTTTTGGACCATACGCAGGAGTTGATGAAAATTCTGCGCCCCATGCGCGTGGATCAAGTGGGCGCGCTGATGCACTTGAGCGACAATCTGGCGCAATTGAACTTCGACCGTTATCAAAGCTTCCCGGCGCAATTGAACGACGACAACGCCAAAGCGGCGGCGCTGGCGTTTCGCGGCGACACCTACGTAGGCCTCAACGCCGACACCCTCTCCGCCGATGACTTCGCCTTCGCCCAGGACCATCTGCGCATCCTCTCCGGGCTCTACGGCATTCTGCGCCCGCTGGACCGCATGGCCGCCTACCGCCTGGAGATGGGAACCAAACTGGCTAATCCGCGCGGCAAGGATCTCTACGCTTTCTGGGGCGACGTGCTGGTGGAGGCGCTCAATGCCGCCACCGAGGGCCACGCCGACCGCACTCTGGTGAATCTGGCCTCCACCGAGTATTTCAAAGCCGTGCGGCATAAGAAGCTGGCCGGACCACTGGTGACGCCCATCTTCAAAGAGATCAAGAATGGCCGCGCCTCAGTGGTGGGGGTTTTGGCCAAACGGGCGCGCGGGGCCATGGCGCGCTATATCATCGACAACCGTTTGGACTCCCCTGAGCCACTTAAGGAGTACGCTGAGGAGGGCTACGCCTTCCGCCCGGAACTCTCCAACGCCAGCGACTGGGTCTTCACCCGCGAGACGGCCTGACGCGCGGGTGAATCGACGTTCAAACGAATTTTTCCGCCCCGGGCGCATTCGATTGTTGACAGCCCGGGGGGAAATTCGCATAATTCCGCTTCTCGCCATCACCGCGTTACGGTTTTGCGGCAACATGGCGACCATCCAGTCGGGGCGTGGCGCAGTCTGGTAGCGCACTAGCATGGGGTGCTAGGGGTCGGAGGTTCGAATCCTCTCGCCCCGACCATTGGATTCAAAAAAGCGGTTGAGACCTTGTTGTCTCAACCGCTTTTTCTTTGCTCATCCGCCAGCGTGACCCAAACGTGACGCGCCATCTGGCGGGAGCCATAACACGGCGTCTCCAGAAACTGCTTGTCGATCAGCCGCGTCAGCTCCAGGTTCAGCAGGCTTTCGCCTTTGGCCTCATAGTAGAACGAGGACCGACTGATCCCCACCAATTCGCACGGCCTGACAATGCTCAATTTGGGGTGATCCGTCTGAACCATTAGCGTCCTCCGGGCGTGGCTCATCGACGGTCGGCCTTGCGCTAAAAATCATTCTCCACAGCCAGTTGGCCTATCTTGGCATGGAGTTCATGCACTTCCTGGCGGCGATCTTTGTCAGGCTCTCTGGCGGAGGGCACGGAAAAATCCCCGCCATCCCTTCCATGGCCGCCTTTTCCCATTTCGTGACCGGAGTTGGGTGAATGCCGTGTTTGGTCGCCAACTCCGATAAGGTCAATTCTCTACGGATGGCGTCCAGCGCCACACGCGCTTCGAATTCCTCCGAATGCTATTTGCGTTTCGCCATATCATTCTCCTGCTGCTCAATGGGCGAAACTCAACCTTAACCACCTGTCCGACAAATGGGCGCCACCTCTGCGCATCATGAGCCCCCGCCAGCAGGGCGTCGATGGAGATTTGCGTTGCGTTCATCATGTCGCTCTCATTGGGGCGCGCTCACCTTACGCTCTTAGCCGATTTGACCACCTCAAACGCCGCTTCGCCAGAACGTCAGGGCGCACCATATAAAATCATATTGATGTTTAAACTGTTTCAATATAATATCTGTTCGATTCTTATCGCCGCCAGGCTCACCCCACTGCGCGCGCGTCGCCGCCGACGCGCAATTCGAACAGAAAGGAAACACCATGGCTTTTAATGGCTCGGGCCTCTTCAACCGCCTCTATAGCTGGACCCAGGACGCCGCCAATAACGTCAAGATCAGCGCCTCGCGCATGGATGCCGAGATGGACGGCTTCGCCACCGGTCTAACCTCCTGCATCACCAAGAACGGCGAATCCACCACCACCAGCCGCATCCCCTTTGCCGAAGGCATCACTATCCCTTCCAACAAAGGGGTGCATGACGAAAACGGCGACGACATCTTAACGCAACCAAAATTCTGCGCCATCTGGAACGCAACGACGTCCGCCGTCACCGGCGACGGATCGTGGCACACGTTAGCTCCCGGCGTCACGCTCTACAACGACGGCGGCGGCTGGTCCGGCGGCGTCTACACCATCCCCCAGGACGGCGTCTACCGCTTTATCGGCTCACTCAACCTAACCGGCGTCAGCGCCGCCACTCACACCATTTGCCAAGTCGAAGCGGTGGTCAACGGCGCCACTTATTACTGGCTCTTCCGGCAGAATCTTGGCCAAATACTGCCGGGAGGGAGCGCCAGTTTGTGCATCGATTTCCAGCATGAATCCGATTTCACCCAAGGCGATACGGTGTCATTCCGGGTCATCGTAGGCGAAACTGGTAAATCCGTCTGTGTCGAAGGCGCAACCGCAGGCACGCGGAGCCGCCTGACCGCCACCCGACTCCCCTAATCCGCGCCCTACTTTTTCCGCCCCGCCACAACAAGGGCCTGCAGCTCCGGCCGCAGGCCCTTGCATATCAGCAAAGCGCCCCGACTTTGCTTCCCCGCGCCGCCCTCTGAACGCACAAACCATCTCCGACTCAGAGCACAAATCACGCATTTACAGCGCTTCCCAATGGATTGTCCCAATACATCCTGAAACCGCCATTCCCAACAAATGATCATCCCGACAAAATTTCACCCCAAAAATTCAATTATATTTTATAAAATAACTTGATTCGATAGATAGAGATTGGTACCCATCATTAGGTTGCGAAATCCATGCGGCTTTGCCATGGACTTCTGCAGCCTGAAACAGGAGCGCCAAGGCGTCGCCTTACGCTCCAACTCCCGTATCGCGCCTCCGGCCAAAACGTCAAGACTGTGAGAGCACAAAGACCCATGAACCGCTTTTTCAAGATTCTCAGATGGAGTTCCCTGGCCCTGGTCATGGGTCTATCCCTGTTCGCCACGCCCAGCGCCCAGGCCAACAACGCCGAAGAGATGGCGGCGGCCAAAGTTGAAATCCCCGAAGAGGTGCGCAAAGCCAACAAGAGCTGCTACAAGTGCCACGGCGACGAAGATGAGAAGACCTACGAGATGGATGATGGGTCGGAGAAATTCATCTTCGTCGAGCCTGAGCCGTTCGACCATAGCGTGCATGGCAAGCAAGAGTGTAAAGGCTGCCACGCCAATGTGGAGCTCGAGCGCGGCGAGCATGAAGAGAATCTCCCCATCACCGTGGGCTGCGTCGACTGCCACATGAAAAATTGGGAGGAGGCGAAGAAAAACGGCTCCGCAAATAAAGAGCGCTTGGCGGTGGTGGTTACTCAGATCGAAAGCTACATGCATTCGGTCCACGCCCAACCCAAACGCGGCGACCAGAGCAAGACCAACGCGGCGTGTAAGGATTGCCACAACGCCCACAACGTCGGCGCGCTGGGCAGCGAAGTCAAAGCCGAGCGCCGCGTGCAGATGGCCGATATCTGCGGCGCCTGCCATGAGAAGCAGAAAGAGCAGTACAAAACCTCCATTCACGGCGTGGAGCTGCTGGAAAAAGGCAACAACAAGTCCGCCGTCTGCGCCGACTGCCACACCACCCACAATATCGCCTCGCCCGATGATGATCAGGTCAAACTGACCATCACCAAGAGCTGCGGCAACTGCCATGAAAAGTCGTATGAGACCTACATGCACTCCTATCACGGTCAGGTGAACCGTCTCGGTTACGCCCACACCGCCAAGTGCTACGACTGCCACGGCAGCCACGACCTCAAAGCGGTCAAGGATCCCACCTCCAAGGTGCACATCAACAACCGCCTGAAGACCTGTAACGAGTGCCACAAGGACGCCCCCGAAGGGTTCCTGGGCTTCCACGCCCATGGCGACCCCAACGACTTTGAGAAGTACCCGGGCATCTACATCACCGCCAAGTTCATGACCGCCCTGATCATCGGCGTGTTCCTGTTCTTCTGGACCCACGTGCTGCTGTGGTTCTATCGCGAATACCAGGACCGCAAGCAGGGCAAGGGCTACTTTGTCGACCACGCCAACCCCGCCAACGAAACGATTTACGTGCGTCGCTTCACCGCTTGGTGGCGCACCATCCACCTGCTGTTCGCCGTGAGCACCATGACCCTGGTGATGACCGGCTCCACCCTGCTGTTCTCACACACCCCGTGGGCGCCGATTGTGATGGATATGCTGGGCGGCCCCAAAGTGGAAGCGATCATCCACCGCACTGCGGCGGTGACCTGGCTGACGGTGTTCTTCCTGCACTTCCTCACCGCGGTGTATAACATCACCAAAGCGGGCAAGAAGTTCCGTTGGTTCGGCCCCACCTCCATGATCCCCAACTGGCAGGATCTCAAGGACGTGATCGCCATGTTCAAGTGGTTCTTCGGCTTCGCCGAGCGGCCCACCTTCGACCGCTGGGCCTACTGGCAGAAGTTCGACTACTGGGCGCCGTTCTGGGGCGCCGCCGTGATCGGTCTGTCGGGCGTGATGCTGTTCGCTCCCACCGTGACGGCCAAGTTCCTGCCGGGCTTCATGTTCAACATCGCCACCATCGTGCACGCCGAAGAGGCGCTGCTGGCGACCATGTTCCTGTTCACGGTGCACTTCTTCAACGCGCACTTCCGCCCGGACCGCTTCCCCATGAGCACCACCATCTTCACCGGCGCGATCCCCTTGGAGGAGTTCAAGCACGAGCATGCGCGCGAGTACGAGCGCCTCAAAGCCTCCGGCGAATTGGAGAAGCACTTGGTCTCCAAACCGTCCAAACTGGTGGCGCGCGGCTCCAAGCTG
Organism: Magnetofaba australis IT-1; assembly: GCF_002109495.1. Lineage (NCBI taxonomy): Bacteria > Pseudomonadati > Pseudomonadota > Magnetococcia > Magnetococcales > Magnetococcaceae > Magnetofaba > Magnetofaba australis. Next base: position 308,868 of record NZ_LVJN01000015.1, on the reverse strand, counting down.
CTGGCGACGATCCTCATTCTCGCCGGCCTGACCCTGCTGACCCTGGTGACCTGGGGCTACGTCAGCAGTTGGTAATGGATTGGCTATGGCGTAGCCCCTTCGGGGGCGGCGCCAACGCTGCACTCTCACATTGAGAATGACACCGCGCTCCGCTTCGGCTGGGCGCTCAACCATGAGCATCCATCATGCGTGAACTGTCTAAAAAGAGCCGCCTGACCCTGACCCTGGCCCTTGGCCTGTTCGCCTCCGGCGCGCTCGCCAGCCCGGCAAAAGCTGACGACGCCAAGATCGGCGCCGCGGTGGAATCCGCCATGCAGGCCACCCCCGATCTGGAGCGCGGCAAGGCGTTGTACTACAACTGCGCCATCTGCCATACCCCGGAGGGGTGGGCCATGCCCAGCGGGGCGTATCCCCAGATCGCCGGTCAGCACAAAAGCGTGCTGATGAAGCAGTTGGCGGACATCGCCCTGGGCAACCGCGACAACCCCACCATGGTTCCCTTCGCCACGCCGCTGTTCGAAGAGGGGCCGCAGGCGCTGGCGGATGTGGCCGCCTATATCGAAAAACTGCCCATGGCGCCGTTCAACGGCATCGGCTCAGGCATGTACCTGCCCCAGGGCGAAAAGCTCTACAAGGACAACTGCGCCAAGTGCCATGGGGCCAACGCCGAAGGCCACGCCAAGGAGTTCCAGCCGCGCTTGCAGGGCCAGCACTTCCTCTATCTGCTGCGCCAACTGCAGTGGATTCAGAGCGGCAAGCGCCGCAACGCCGACAAGAAGATGGTGGAGCAGATCCGCGGCATGACCCCCACCGATCTGGAGGCCCTGGCCGACTACATCTCGCGTCTGCGTCCGGATAAAGAGCATCTGGCCAAGGATATGAACTGGCGCAACCCGGACTTCCAGCCCAGCTTCACCACCGGCGGACGCCCTGGTCAGTAAATGAACCGATTCGAGCCCCTGCGGCTCCCGAGCGCGCGGTCCAAGTCCCGCGCACACGAGTCAACACTGAAGAACCGAGAGTCTCCTATGACGAGTCATGGCCATATCCTCACGGGCGCCCCAGCCAAATCCCCGCGCAAGCGCATCGCGGCTCTGACGGCGATCTGCTTGATGACCGCGTCGCTGGCCTGGGCGAGCGACTCCCTGACCCAACAGTTGCACGACGTCGCCGCCAGCGGCACCGCCGAACAGGTGTCGGCGCTGATCAGCAAAGGCGCCAACATCGACGCCCCGGGCAAATACGGCAAGCGCCCCATTATGTTCGCCGCGGAGGCGGGCAACACCAATGTGGCGGCGATGTTGATCTCCCACGGCGCGCAGGTCAATTCGCGCACCCGCACCGGCGACACCCCGCTGACTCTGGCGGCGGAAAACGGCCATGCGGCCATCACCGCGCTGCTCATTGAGATGGGCGCCAACATCCACGATCGCACCCGCGCCGGGTACGATTCACTGATGATCGCCGCCAAGCGCGGCGATGCGCAGATCGTCGCCCAGTTACTGCAGTTCGGCGCCGACGTGCGCTCGTCGGACCGCAAGGGCAACACCGCCCTGATGCACGCCATCATGGCCGGGCGCGAGGAGGTGGTGAAGACCATCTTCCACTACAGCGGCCACGCCGCAGGCTATGTGCCCAATAACGCCGGACAGACGCCGTTGATGGTGGCGATCACCAAAAAGCAGAGCGGCTCCATCGCCCTGTTGCTGGAGAAGCCGCGCAACATCAACTTCCAGGACAACTTCGGCGCCAGCGCGCTGCACTATGCGGTGGACGCAGGCGATCGTGACATCGTGCAATCCCTGCTGGAGCGCGGCGCCGACGCCAATGTGCGCAACGAAGAGGGAACCACGCCGCTGATGAAAGCGGTGATGGGCGGCAACAAGCAGATCGTCGCTGCATTAGTGGCCAGCGGCGCCGATGCAGGCATCAAGAACGAAGCGGGCAAAACCGCGCTGCAGATGGCCCAGGAGAAGGGCGACGCGGCGATTACCGCCTTGCTGCAACAGTAAAAAGCTCCCGATTTCCGCGCGCCCGGCGACGCCATTCCCATGGGCTCCCGGGCGCGCGCGTCCCTGTTCACGCCCCCCTTTTTCCTCCCTGGACTGAACTGACGCCGCAACGTTTTGTCCGAGTGTGTGACCTAGAGTCGCTTGAATCCAGAATGACACACATCCAAAGCGCTCAATGTTTGCGTGACGTTGATTCCGCTTGCGCTGACTCTGGGACAAATTTCCAACGGAAATTTGTCGGGATTCTTAAGGGTCTGTGACCCTTAAGCAGGTGTGGGCGGAGCCCACTGTGTGGTTGTTGATCTTGGGGAGCTCGAGGGCGTAGCCCTCGATATCTTCCAGCGCCCATATGTTCAGTTTTGAATGCAATCGCCAACGACAAATGAGAGAATCATCGCCAGCCGTTGGCGATTGCAATTCAATCTCCATGCGGTTATGTTCCGGCAATCGGCGCGCCCAATTGGCGGACGCTCCTCATAACAGTGAAGGATTTCCCATTATGCGCATCAAAGGTTTTGTGATTTCTGCTCTGGCTGCGGCGGGCTTGATGGCGTTTGGCGCCATGGGTTCGGCTGGCGCGGCGGAGAATCCGTTCGCCATTGAGCAGGCGGACGCCCAACAACATCAAATGATCTCTGGCGGCTGTGGGTCGGCCAAATGTGGTGGTGAGAAACCCAAAGAGAGCAAATGCGGCGGCGAAAAGCCCAAAGAGAGCAAGTGCGGCGGCGAAAAGCCGAAGTCCAGCGCCTGCGGCGCAGCCAAATGCGGCGGCGAAAAGCCCAAAGAGAGCAAGTGCGGCGGCGAAAAGCCGAAGCCCAGCGCCTGCGGCGCGGCCAAATGCGGATAACCATCCATCAGACAATTTGCCGATAATCAGTCGGATGAAAAAGCCAGGCGTTTGCGCCTGGCTTTTCTTTATATAGCAAGTCAAACCGAGAATCGGACATGCTCGGGTTTTGGATAAGGAAAGATATCGAGGGCTATGCCCTCGAGCTCCCAACGACCAAACCGTGATTCGAGCCATCCATGGCCCTCACTCTTCGGGCTCGCTAGGCGAGTCCGATTTGGCAATCCTGCCAAATCGTGGGGCGCCGCCCCACACCCCGCTGGGGGCGCGGCCCCCAGACCCCGCCGCCGACCAGTCGGCGGCCAATAGTCAGCGCAAGCTCAATCTACGTCACGCAAACATTGGCTGTTCTGTGCAGTTTTGGTTTTGACTCGCTATACGTCCGTGCGCGCAATATCCTACGCTGGCGCCAAGCGCCGTACGCCCCACGAGAACGCACGAAAAAGCCGCCCTTCTGCAACAGAGAGGCGGCTTTTTTGCGAAACCAAGCGATGGCGACAGAGCTTATTTCTTCTGCGGCAGAGTTTGCAAATGCGCCAGGATATCCAAGCTGATCTGCATATCCAGCGCCAACAGCGCAGGCATCTCCGCCCCAGGCTGACCAAATTGAATCTTGTGCAGCGTCTCCCACGGATTGCTGTTGGCGACCTTGCCCATGATCGGCATGCCTTTGGCGATGCCCACCTTGCCATGACACTGGGCGCACAGCGTGGCGTAGTAGAGTCCGCCCTGGGTCGCATCGGCCTGTTTCGGCGCCTTGGCCGCGCCATCGATCAACGCATCCATATCCAGTTGCCCCTGGGTCAGGAACATCCCCAGATCATGCAGGTCGGACGCGCTCAAATGCGCGCCATAACCATGGGTGGCGTCGCTCACCACGGCGGCGACTTGGGCGGGCTGTTTGCCCAGCATGCCGCGCACGCCCACAATGCCGGAGTGGTGCTTGCCAGCGGCGTAGGCGCCATCCTTGCCCTTGCCGTCCCAGCCATGACACTCCTTGCAGCGCCAGTTGGACTTGGGCTCATTGGCGTACTTGGCCGACGCCGGGTAGGCCGGGTGCGACGCTTGCGGCGGCTTCTGGTCCAGGACTTTATACCATTTATCGTACAATCTCGCGCCACGCGCGATGGAGGCCAGGCTTTCCGCGTCCGCGTTCACGCCAACGGGGCTCCCCGCCTGTGCTTGGGGCGTATGCGCCGCCCAGACTGCGCCAAAGGTCACAAATACGGTCATCATCAGCCGGGCAATGCGCACGCGCTTCATAGGATGCTCCAAATACACGAATCGTTAATGGGAATTGACAACCACATCAAAAACACAGACCTTTAAACATAGCATCTGTTGCGGCGAAACTGAATGCTTCATGATGACCAAGAGCAGAACAAAAAGCGTTTATCAATCACTGCTGTTGGCAAACCGTTTCAGCCCGCCCTGAGAGAAAGGAAAAGAGCGGGAACGGAAATTCTATGCTCAGGAGTTAAACTTGAATGCGGTGCGATTCAGCAACCCTGCGCGCGACCGCAGCGGACGTTTTTTGTCCGCAGCTGCAGTCCACAGCGGGCGACCAGCCCGTTGAATGTTAAGTGAAGTCGATGACTCCCTGTATTGATGGAAACATTTTGCTGTCAACAAACCACTCAGGGAGAGGCCTTACAGCCAATTTGGTATTGCATAACTTCTCTTAATTGATTCAGAAAACGAGTCCGAAATGAAAAAAAACCTCTCGCAGCCCGATATCGACTTTGGGGCGCTCAAAGAGCCCTACCCGATTCTCACGCGCTACTATCGCCGCATCGTGCCCCTGCTGCTGATTTTCATCGGCGTGCTGGTGATCACCACCGGTCTGGCGACGCAGCATGCGCAGGAGGATATCTACCTCAACATGGCGACCATCCGCGCCAAGGGTATCGCCGAGGGGGTCAAACGCATCACCCCAGCGCCCTGGAATCGCCTGATGTCGGGCAAGCATCTGAGTGACGCGGAACTGCAAGCCCTGGAAAAGGCGTTCAAGGATGAGTGCGACGAGTTCCGCGTCGACAAATTGAAGGTCTACGGACTCGACCACCAAACCGTTTTCGCCACCGACCCGGCTCTGATCGGCAAAGTGGAGAGCGGCCCGGTTCTTGAGAAGATTCTGCAGACCGGTCAGGCGCACATCAAACTGGAGAACGAGCCGCAGGGGGAATCCTACTACGAACTCTATGTGCCGCTGGAGAGCGACGGCAAGATCATCGCCGTGTTTGAGTTGTATGAACCCGCCTCAATGTTCAACGCCATCCTGTGGCAGGCGATTCAACCTATCATCATCTATCCCTCCCTGCTGCTTTTGGTGATGATCTTCTCCCAAGGGATCATCATGCGCAGCGCGCAGGAGGACATCGACCAGAGAACCCGCGCCATCAACACCCTGCAGGAGCGTCTGGAGAGTTTCGTCTCCAAGAGCGCGGTGGACGCCGCCCGCCATCACGACGGCGGCGGCGGCATCCCCTCGGTACAGGTGACCTGCGCTCTGCTCTATTCGGACATCCGTAGCTTCACCAGCTACTCGGAGCAACACACGCCCGCAGAGGTGGTGGACTTCCTCAATGAGATCATGACCATGCAGGTGGACGCCATCCACGCCAACGGCGGCGACGTAGATAAGATGATCGGCGATGCGGTGCTGGCGCGCTTCCAAGGCCCGGGCAAGGAGCGCGACGCGGTGCTGGCGGCCATGGAGATTCAAAAACGCATGGCGGGCGCGCAGTTCCCGCGCGGCATTGGGATTGGCGTCTACTCCGGCAATGTCATCTCCGGCGGCATCGGCACAGAGAATCGGCAGGACTTCACCATCATCGGCGATGCGGTCAACGTCTCGGCGCGGCTCTGCTCGTTGGCGGAGTCCGGCGAGATCGTGGTGGATGACGCCACCCTGACCACCGCAGGGGTGGCGGGATTCGCCGGGCAGGAGGAGGTGTCGGTCAAAGGGCGCAGCGGCAAACTGCTGGTGTGGCGCCGCGCGGTTGCGTAATCTGGCAACGTCCGTCCCTCTGCCGCCGCACCGCTGAAGAGACGCCATGAGCCCCAATCGCCGCACCCTCGCCACCGCCTCGCCGCAACAGAGTCTGCGCCTGTGGCGCGACCATCTGCTGACGCGACGCCGCCTGCTGCTCGGCGCGGCGGGCGGTTCCATGGCGGCGCTGTTCGGCTTGCCGCTGGCCCGCGCGGCCGACCCTGCCGACCCCTGGCCCATTCTCGACGCCGTGCAGCGCCACCTTCTCCCCAGCGAAGCCCACGCCCCTGGCGCGGTGGAGATCCATGCCCTGAGCTACCTTCAGCGCGTGGTTCAAGATCGCTTTGTCGACGCCGAGACGCGGCGATTCATCACCCAAGGGACCGTCTGGCTGGCGGATATGAGCCAACAGATCGTGGGCCGCCCATTTGTGGAACTCAATGAGGCCGAGCGGGAAATCGTGTTGCGCCGCATCGCCCGCAGCGCCGCCGGGGAGAACTGGCTGGCCACCCTGCTCACCTACCTCATGGAGGCGCTGCTGTGCGATCCGATCTATGGCGGCAATCCCGGCGGAGTCGGCTGGCGCTGGCTGCAGCACACCCCGGGCTTTCCCCATCCGCCTGCGGATAAGCGCTATGAGAATCTCCCCTTGTAGGGAATGAAAATTGATTTGAACGCATTTAAGATATCGAGGGCTTCGCCCTCGAGCTCCCAAAGATCGACAACCAAACCGTGGGGCGCCGCCCCACACCCCGCTTAAGGGTCACGGACCCTTAAGAATCCCCGAAAAACCGCCTTTGGCGATTTTTCGCCTTGGCGGCTCTTTGCCCCTCCCAACTTCCTCATTTGGCCGAACGTATGGCGAACCATTTGGAAACCTCGGTTTGTATCATCGGCAGCGGCGCGGGCGGCGCCCCCGTGGCGTGGCAATTGGCCCGCTTGGGCATCGCCGTCACCGTGCTGGAAAAAGGCCCCTGGCTGCGCGAAACCGACTTCTACAAAGACGAGCTGGCCTGCTGCCTGCGCAGCGTCTACACCCCCAGTCTCCATGACGAGCAACACATCATCGAAGAGCGCGCAAACGGCCAGTGGTCCGCGACGCCCACCAGTGAGTCTGGCTGGGACTTCTGGAACGGCAATATGGTGGGCGGCTCCAGCAATCTGATGAGCGGCTTCTTCCATCGACTGCGCCCCAACGACTTCCGCCAACTCTCGGTCTATGGCCCCATCGCCGGGGCCAATCGGGTCGATTGGCCCATCTCCTATGACGACCTGGAGCCCTACTACGCCCTGGCCGAACAGGTGGTGGGGATCAGCGGCCGCGCCGACCCCAAGGAGCCCCACCCGGCGCCGCGCTCCACTCCGGAGTTCCCCCATCCGCCGGTGGCCGAACACCCGATTGTTCCGTGGATCGATAAAGCGTGCGCCGAATTGAAAGTCCATGCGCTGCAAGTGCCCCGCGCGATCCTGTCGGAGCCTGTCGGCCCGCGTAACAGTTGCGAATACTCTGGCTACTGCGGCAGTTACGGCTGCTCCAGCGGGGCCAAGGGCAGCGCCCGCACGGCTTTCATCGATCCCGCCATAGCCACCGGGCATTGCCGGGTGATTCCCCACGCCAAGGTGCATCGCTTGGTCACTGACGAGAGAGGCCGCATCACGGCGGCGTTGTGGTTTGATCAGGATGGCCAGGAGCATCGGATTCACGCTGACCTGTTCGTCGCAGCGTGTCAGGCGGTGGAGACGTCGCGCTTGCTGCTCGCCTCCACGGGGCCAAAATTCCCCCAGGGCTTGGCCAACAACAGCGGTCAGGTGGGGCGTAATCTGATCTTCTCGGCGGGGGGCTCGGGCAGTGGCGACTTTCCCTTCGCCGGGCGCAGCGCCGAGGAGGTTGAGGCGCTGCAGACCATGGGGCCATTCATCAACCGCGCCCTGGATGATTGGTATGAGATCCGCGACCCGGCCTTTGCCGACGGCGCGCGCCACAAGGGGGGCATTGTGGAGCTGCTGCTGGCCCACCCCAACCCCATTCGCAAGGCCAACAGTCTGAAATGGGACGGCGAGGATGGGTTGCTGTGGGGGCTGCCGCTCAAGCGCAAGTTGGAGAGCTGGTTCCGCACCGACCGCACGTTGGATTTTGAGGTGTTTTGCGACTGGCTGCCGACGGATGATTGCCGCGTCACATTAGATGGCGGGGTGACCGATCGTTGGGACTCGCCAGTGGCGCGGGTGCGGTTGAACGCCCACCCGCATGATCTGGAAGTGGGACGTTTCTTGGCCATGCGCGGGGCGGAGGTTCTCAAGCAGATGGGCGCGACGCGCATCTCCTCCAACATCAGCGGGGCGCCGCCGGTGAATCTGATGGCGGGGGGATGCCGGTTTGGAGATGATCCGGGAGCGTCGGTGCTGGACGCGGAGTGTCGGGCGCATGAGGTGGAGAATCTGTATGTGACCGATGGGAGTTTCATGCCGACGGGGGGCAGCGTGCCGTATACGTGGACTATTTACGCCAATGCGCTGCGGGTGGGCGAGATTATCGGCAAACGGCTGGACCAGCCCGGGTAAGAGGCAAAAGTGTGTGCGGCAAAGAGGCCGAGCGAGAGGTGTGTAAGGTGGCCGCCGACTGGTCGGCGGCGGGGTCTGGGGGCCGCTGCCCCCAGCGGGGTTTGGGGCGGAGCCCCAAGGTGTGGCAGTGGCCGTTGCCGTTTCCCCACTGAACAGAGGCGGCGCCAGCACAGAGTGGGGAGTAAGCTGGGAGGGGTGAGCCAGCAAGGAGGCCGTCGGGGAAACGGCAGGTGAGCAGGCCCCGCAGGGGCCGTCGTCCGCAGGACGGCGAGCTGCTCTAAAACTCGAAGCAAGAGAAAGTTGACATGTGTGTGCGGGAAAGAGGCCGAGCCAGCGGTATGTAATGGGCCGCCGACTGGTCGGCGGCGGGGTCTGGGGGCCGCTGCCCCCAGCGGGTGTGGGCGGCGCCCACGGTGTGGCCTTGGCTGTAGCAATTGCCGTTTCCCCGTGTAAAGAGAGTACGGACCAGTAGAAGTTGGGAGAGGAACGCGAAACGGAGAGCCCGCAAGGAGGCCGTCGGGGAAACGGCAGGTGAGCAGGCCCGCAGGGCCGTCGTCCGCAGGACGGCGAACTGCAGTAAAACTCGAAGCAAGAGAAAGTTGACATGTATGTGTGGGGGAAGAGGTCGCAGGTATTCTATCAGCTAACAGCAAAGCATCTCAGTTGTGCGCATATTCCCATAATCCATTTGAACCCCTTCTGCTTATGCGATTGGCGCGGACCCACGAGAGCCTCTCTTTGTAAGTGTAAAATCCCGGATGATTCCATAAACGTGTTGAGCTATCCTCTATTCCAGGCCAGAGCCTATTTGGTCCAACTGGCCAGAGGAAGCGCAACAGGAGGAATCTGATGGAAATCCGTCTGCACGCCAACGCCACCACGACGCCGAAGATCCGCAAACAGATTCAGGAGTCTACCCTGCCCAATAGCCATCTGGCGGCACAGTTTGGCGTTACTGTGGACACCATTCGACGCTGGAAGGGACGTAACGATACCCAAGACCATTCCCATACGCCACATCATCTGCCCACGACGTTGACGCCTGAGCAGGAAATTGTGGCGGTGGAGTTGCGCCGGACGTTCCTTTTGCCCCTGGACGACCTACTGATTGTGATGCGCGAGTTCGTCAATTCCGATGTCAGCCGCTCCGGTCTGGACCGCTGTCTACGTCGCCACAAGGTCTCCCGTCTACGCGATCTGATCCCTCAACCGGAAGGCGAAAAGAAGCCGGTCAAAACCTTCAAGGACTACGAGCCTGGCTATATTCACGTCGACTACAAATACCTGCCTCAAATGCCTGATGAATCCTCACGGCGCTATCTGTTCGTGGCCATCGACCGCGCCAGCCGCTGGGTCTATCTGGAGTTGTGCCCGGACAAGTCCGCCAAGACCGCGACTGGATTCCTCAAACGCCTGACGGCCAAAGTTCCTTTTAAGATCGTCAAGTTGCTGTCCGACAACGACAAATGCTTCACGGATCGCTTCAGCGCCGAGGGCGAGCGCCAGCCTACTGGCAAGCATCTGTTTGATGTGGAATGCGCGCGCCATGGTATCGAACACCGGCTCATCAAACCGCGTACGCCTCAGACCAACGGCATGGTCGAACGTTTCAATGGCCGCATTGCCGATATCCTGACCACCACACGCTTTGATTCACGCCAAGATCTGGCTGCAACACTGACTCGATATGCGTGGCTCTACAATCAGCAGATCCCGCAAAAAGCCTTGAATCACAAAACGCCAGTCGCCACTCTGAAAGCTTGGCAATTAACTCATCCGCACTTATTCCATAAACAGGTCAGGAATCATCCGGGACCCAACATGTAAGACAATAGATTATATCATTGTTTCTCTTTTATTTTATCTAGCATGATTTTCATGAATTGCTTGTAGATTTTCAAACCCTCTTCTTCCGATCCTTTCACCATTTCTTCAACGGATAGCCCTTGCATGATCCCCTTGGTCGCCTCCATCTGCAATTTCTTGTTATGGCTCGCGCATGCTTCTTTGGCCCCGTTTTGTACAGCCTCCTTCATCTCAGCAAGTTTCTTTTGTGCTTCTATTTTGTCTTTATACGCTACTTTAACAGCAAGAATTCTTGGAATCTCATATTGGGCGCGGCATATGGCCAATGCTCTGCGCGCCTCCCTCACCTTTTCCAATTGCTCCCTTTGCGCAGAGGCTGCCTCAGCTTCGGAAAAACTGGCGATATTCAGAACAACAGCTCCGCAAATGAGCGCCCTCTTCATGCAATTCTCCTATGACAATCAACACATTCATTTGCCTAAGCAGAGACAATTCAATCGAGTCTCGGCTCTCTTTCTGATTATCACGCGCCAAACGAATGAAACCCAGCCGCTTGACATGCGAATAGTCAGCACAGGGGGCATTCTAACATAAGTCATTTTCTGTGTCTGGACAAAATGCCCTGGAAATTCCAGGGGTCTGCTCTGAATTGATTTGGTGCGTCCTGGGAGAATTCCTGTGGAATGTTTCACCCAAACACTTTTGACTTTCCCTGGCGTAGAGTTTTAGAGCAGTTCGCCGTCCTGCGGACGACGGCCCTTCGGGCCTGCTCACCTGCCGTTTCCCCAACGACCTCCTTGCTGGCTCGGCGTGCCGAGCTTCTCAATACGCCCCCTGCTGGCGCCGTCTTTGTTCTATGGGGAAACGGCTACTACCACTGCCACACCGTGGGCTCCGCCCACACCCGCTGGGGGCAGCGGCCCCCAGACCCCGCCGCCGACCAGTCGGCGGCCCATTAGATAACGCTAGCCCGCACTCTTTCCCACAAACACTTTTACACTTTCCCAGTCTTCAAGTTTTAGAGCAGTTCGCCGTCCTGCGGACGACGGCCCCTTTGGGCCTGCTCACCTGCCGTTTCCCCGTTTACCTCTAAACTGGTTCGGCGTACCAAGCGTCTCAATACGCCCCCTACTGGCGCCACCCTTGTTCAGCGGGGAAACGGCCAAACACTACTGATAAAGACCACTGCCACACCGTGGGCGCCGCCCACACCCGCTGGGGGCAGCGGCCCCCAGACCCCGCCGCCGACCAGTCGGCGGCCCGTTTTACTCCGTGCTGACTCCACCTCACTTGCCATGATGCTCCGGCTCCGGCTTCATGGCGCTATCCGGCACATACGAAGGACTGCGCAGCTTACTCACCAAATCCGACTCAATCTCAAACGCCTGCATCAGGAACGGCGCCAGACTGTCGTGGGAGCTGGGCGCATCCTTGTGCTGGCGGAACGCCTCAATATCAAAGTCCGATGACTCCCCATTCCAGAAGATCAACGGCACATGGGTCTGCGCCTCCGGCGCAAACATATAAGGCAGGCCATGCAGATACACGCCGCCCTCCCCCAGCGATTCACCATGGTCGCCCATATACAGCATCACAGTCTCAAACTCATCCGAGTTGCGCTTGAGCAGAGCTATCACCTCAGAGAGGAAGTAATCGGTGTAGAGGATGGCGTTGTCATAAGCGTTGGATATCTCCTCAGCGCTGCAATCCGCCAACTCCGCTGTCTGACACGCCGGTTTGAAGCGCTCAAACTCCGCCGGATAGCGTTTGTAATAGGCGGGGCCATGATTGCCCATCTGGTGCAGCACAATAAGGATGTCGCCCTTGTGGCTGTCGATGTACTTCTGTAGCGGCTTGAGCATGCCGATGTCGCGACACTCCACGTCGTCGCACACCGTATTGGTGGCGGCGGTGCGATAGTCGTAATACTCCACCCGGTCAGCCACCCCTTTGGAGGAGGAGTTGTTGTCCAGCCACAAGACGTTCACCCCCGCCTTGGCCAGCACGTCAATGGCGTTCTGGGTATGTTTTTCCGACGAACTGTAATCCTCGCGGTCGGAGAAAGAGAACATGCACGGCACCGACACCGCCGTGGAGGTGCCACAAGAGGTGATGTTCTGGAACGCCACCACATTCGGCTCCTTGGCCAGCAACGGGGTGGTCTCCCGCTTGTACCCCATCAGTGAGAAGTGATCGGCGCGCACCGTCTCGCCCACTACGACAATCACCAGTTCACGATCTTCATCGCCCACCGGGGTGATGGCATGTTCAGTGAGAACTTTAAATTTGGGCGGCGGCGACTTGAGGGACTTGGTGGCCATGCGAATGGCCGAGTAGAGCGGATAGATGGGAATGGCCCGATAGCGCAGGTTTTTGTGTTCGCGCCCAGCGCTGTAGTACTGCGCCGAGAACATCCAGAACGAAGCCCCCGCCACCGCCACCGTCACGCCAATGGTGACGAGCATGCGCTTCAAACGACTCCACAACGTCTGCGGGCTCAAACGCACCCGCCACACGAAAATGGTCGGCAACACCCCCAGCAGCAATAGCCGCATGATCATACCGCCGGTGATGACGTCGGCGGCCTCGGCGGCGTTGGTCTGCAGGGCGTTGTTGATCATCTCCTTGTCGACGATGACGCCCAGGGCGTCGGCATAATAGCCGGTCACCGCAGCGATGATCAGAAACAGGCTCAGAGTGAATTTGATACTCAGCAGCAAGCCGAACAGCGAGGCCAGCAGCATCACCAGCAGGGTGAACACCACCCCCACCGAGATCAAAAAGCCGCTGTGTTCGGACCAAGGATAGATCTCCAGCACGCCATGGAAAAAGGCGGCGTTACCGGTGATGGCGATAAACAGGCTGACCAGCAGAATCAACTGCCAGGGCTTAAAAGTCATACGCGGAATCAATGCCATAAGGCGCCGTCCTGAAATCAAGGCAACGTGAATAAAGTGTTCGCTCCCCAACGATGTGCTGAATGGCGAGTATAACGCATCGGATGGCAAAACGCCGGGGTTGGCGCAGTCCGCCCATTGAACGGCCCATACGCCCAGTTCCGTTGCACGCGTTCATGTGCCTGCTGCATCGCAGTAAATATCATATAAATATTGATTTGTAAGTATTGATATGATATTTCTATCCCAAACCCTTTCCACTCTCCCTCGCACACATCACAAGGAGCGCACGCATGGGCATATGGGATACCGCACTGGGCGATTACTTCTCTTTTGAAAACCCCTTCGACACTTGGGGCGTCGCCAACGATGAAAAAACAAACCTTTGGGACGATGAAAACCGCATGGAGGCCGAGCGCCGCTGGCAATGGGACTATGACAACGGCGCCGCCATGAATGGCCCCGACGACTAGATCTCCGAGCGCATGGAGAATGACCCCATGGCCGCGCCGGGCTATCGCGCGCCGGACGATGAGCCGGACCCCTACCTGGTGGAGCCCATGGCCAATCGGCTGGCGCGCAACACCATGGATCAGGCGGTGAGCTATCTGGGCCAGCCCCGGCCTCGCGCGCCGTTTTCAGTGAGCGACGTGGTCAACCCGGAGAACCGGGAGAAATATATCGACCTGCGCCGCGACGATCTCATGGCCAACGAGAACAGCTATGGAACCACGCCCCACGACCGCATGAGCGCAGGCTCCAAGGCGCGTGAGGAGTGGTTCACCGGCAACTGGCACACCCCCACGCTGAACGATCTGGCCCAGCGTCAGACCCAGTGGGCGCAGCAGGATGCGCAGAATCGCAGTTTGATCAGCAAGACCTTCGGCTTGGATGAGGAGACCGGCGCGCCGTGGGATCCCAGCATGATCCCCAGCAATCTGCACGATCTGGGGACCGCGCCGCCCATGGCCGGGACCGAGGCGCTGGACCGCATGGGCGGTTTTCTGCAACAGGTGGGGCCTCGACTTTCACCCCGGGGCTGCACCCCGCCGCCGCCAAGACGCAGTTGGACTCCGGCGGCTACCATGTGCCGGACTATGACTCCATCGTGCGGCCCGGCGCGGTTCAGCCGGGCATGGCGCCAGGGTTCCCCGGGGCGCAATCCAATCTGGGCGTGAGTCCGCACCAAGCCTACAAGCCGCCGCTGCCGTTTGCGTCGGTGACGGGGCAAAGTCAATCGCCCCATGCCATGACGGCGCTTGGGTAGTGGCTCCGTTTAGCTGATTTTGTATAAAACTTGCGTGGATTTGGCCATCGTTCTCACATGGATAGTGGAGAAAACAGATGGCCATGATTACCGTGCATTGCCCAGAATGTGGAAGCCAAAACGTTGTAAAGAATGGCAAACAGTCCAATGGGAAGCCGCGCTTCCGCTGCGACAATCCAGACTGTAAACGCCGCTATTTCCAAACGACCTACACCCACAAAGGGCGTCAACCAGAGGTAAAACGTCAAATCCTTGAGATGACTCTTAACGGCGCTGGGATTCGTGACACCTCTCGCGTCCTGGGTGTCGGGCGCAACACCATCACCCGAGAGATAAAAAAACACCGGAATCTCACAGGTGAATCTTCCACTTCTGGCTGAACTGGCTTCCGATACGCCGGTCGACGTGGTTCGGGTTGATCAAGCAGAAGCTGATGAAATGTGGTCCTATGTCGACAGCAAGGCCAACCCTCGATGGATTTGGCATGCCATCGAACGCCAGTCAGGCCGCGTCCTGGCATATGTCTTCGGGGTAGTGGCTCCGTTTAGCTGATCACTATATTTCCAGACCAAACTCGTAGCGGTTGATAAACAGGCCAATGACCGTGTCGTGCATCACCTCGCATTTGGAGAAGCAGATGGTCTTTCTGGCCAGTCGCTTGATGCGAGTGCGCCAAGTCAGATGCTTGCGCTCAATACGCTGAGTGTTGCGCTTGCCCACGAAATGATTTGGGGCCAATGGGACGCGATGGTAAGCGCCCCAATCATCGGTAAACAGGTTGGCGATGCCAAAAGGCTCCAGCAGTTTACGCAGCTCTTTGAGCACAGCATCTTTCCGAGTTCCGAAGACATATGCCAGGACGCGGCCTGACTGGCGTTCGATGGCATGCCAAATCCATCGAGGGTTGGCCTTGCTGCCGACATAGGACCACATTTCATCAGCTTCTGCTTGATCAACCCGAACCACGTCGACCGGCGTATCGGAAGCCAGTTCAGCCAGAAGTGGAAGATTCACCTGTGAGATTCCGGTGTTTTTTTATCTCTCGGGTGATGGTGTTGCGCCCGACACCCAGGACGCGAGAGGTGTCACGAATCCCAGCGCCGTTAAGAGTCATCTCAAGGATTTGACGTTTTACCTCTGGTTGACGCCCTTTGTGGGTGTAGGTCGTTTGGAAATAGCGGCGTTTACAGTCTGGATTGTCGCAGCGGAAGCGCGGCTTCCCATTGGACTGTTTTCCATTCTTTACAACGTTTTGGCTTCCACATTCTGGGCAATGCACGGTAATCATGGCCATCTGTTTTCTCCACTATCCATGTGAGAACGATGGCCAAATCCATGCAAGTTTTATACAAAATCAGCTAAACGGAGCCACTACCCAGCTAACCATCCCACCCAGGGCTCTGTAGTCGGATAGTGCCTGCTCAACCAAATTGATACCCACAATTGCAGTCCGGCGCCAAAAATAAGCACCACGATTTCTATAAGACGAGGCTCATAGGACGGTCGCGTTGGACTTTGTTTTACAGATTTTCCATTACTTTGTCTTTTCACTCGCCAAAACCTAATTGAAAATGTAATTGCAGGGCAATTGCAATGATACGATGGCGAATTATCGCACGAATTCCGGGGACGGTCACTTCGCACGAATTCCGGCGAATTCCGGGGACGGTCACTTAATTGAACCACCGTCCGCAAACACTTTTTTACCCTTCCTAAGATCCGAGTCCGACTGCATTCGCTCCTGGCGGCTTCGCCGCCATATCGCTCACTGCCGTTTCCCCGACAGCCTTCTTGCAGGCCCTTCCCTCCCAGCCTGTTCCCCGCTCTGTGCTGACGCCGCCTCTGTTCCATGGGGAAACAGCAACAGACAAAGACAACACCGTGGGCGCCGCCCACACCCGCTGGGGGCAGCGGCCCCCAGGCCCCGCCGCCGACCAGTCGGCGGCCACCTGACACATCTCAGGCTCCACCTCTTTCCCGCACACACTCCCACCCTATGCCTGGCCAAAGAAAAAGCCCGCCAGAGGCGGGCTTTGAGAAAACGTGTCGCGCGAACTTTGATGGCTGCTTACAGGGCGGCCTTGGCGGTTTCCGCCAGTTTGGCGAAATCAGCCGGCTCACTCACCGCCAACTCGGCCAGAACTTTGCGGTCAACTTCAATACCCGCTTTGCCCAGACCGTTGATGAAAACGCTGTAGGAGAGGCCATTCTCCCGCGCAGCCGCGTTGATGCGCTGAATCCACAGCGCACGCATCTCGCGCTTGAGGGCTTTGCGGTCGCGATAGGCGTACTGCAAGCCTTTCTCAACCTTCTGCTTGGCAACGCGGAAACAGGTCCCGTTGCGTCCGCGATAGCCTTTGGCCTGTTTGATGACCTTCTTATGGCGCGCATGCGCCGTCACACCCCGTTTTACTCGTGGCATAATCGCCTCCTATTTATCAACGCCCATTCCATGGCGGGCGGGACTGCCCTCGGTGCCAGGTCGTCCGCGCCGGGAATTCCGTTTCAGTGAATTGTCGGAACGTTCATCGGTGAACGCTCGGTTTTGCCAGGACCATCCGGTCCAGTCTTCATGCCCCATCGCTGGGGAATCCGTCCGAAGAAAGACTTAGAGATACGGCAGCATCTTTTTGATGGCGGCGGTATCCACAGCGCTGACGATGCCGCTCTGACGGAAGCCGCGCTTACGCTTGATGGACTTCTTGGTCAGGATGTGGCTTTTGAACGCCTTGTTGCGGCGGATTTTGCCGCTGCCGGTGGCTTTAAACCGCTTGGCGGCGCCCCGGTGACTCTTGATCTTGGGCATTGCTGACTCCTTACACGTTTTCTCAATGGGCGCGCGACACGCTTTTGAGAAGCAAAACAAACAGGTCATGGTCTTCATGACCTGCACAAAACACACAACAAGCACACAACTCGAAAGGTGGAAAATCGGGACATTTATGGCCCGATTTTCCGGGGCCTGGGGGCCGCGCCCCCAGCGGGTCGAGGGCGGCGCCCCGCGGGTGCAGGGCAGAGCCCTGCCGGGTTGAGGGCGGCGCCCTCATGGGGTTTGGGGCGAAGCCCCAATATCTTAAAGCTCCCCAAAATTCCTCGCACAACCATCGCGCTCATACGCCCAGCAGCCAGAAACGACAAAAGCCGCAGGGACAAAACACCCCTGCGGCCCTGTCCAGGGCCGTGATCACAGCGCTGGTTGGACGCAGAGCTTACTTCTTTTTGGTCGGCACGGCCACGGGCGCAAGGACCATGGTGATCTGGCGGCCAAGCAGTTTGGGATACTGCTCCACCTTACCCAGCTCCACCAGCTCCTGCTCCAGCTTTTTGAGCATGGCCAAACCCAACTCCTGGTGAGCCATTTCGCGGCCCCGGAAGCGCATGGTGCATTTGACCTTGTTGCCGGCTTCCAGGAACTTGCGGATGGCGCGCGACTTAACGTCATAGTCGTGGGTGTCGGTTCCAGGCCGGAACTTCACCTCTTTGGTGTCGATGCGCACCTGGTTCTTACGCGCCTGCCGTTCGCGAATGGCCTTTTGATACTTGAACTTGGTGTAGTCCATGATCTTGCACACCGGGGGACGAGCCTCCGGCGCGACTTCCACCAAATCCAAACCTGCTTCCTGGGCCCGGGCGAGAGCCTGATGGGTCGAAATCACCCCCACCTGTTCGCCCTCTTCGTCGATCAACCGCACCTCGGGCACACGAATCGCTTCGTTGGTGCGCGTGGTGTCGGTGGATTGCGGCAAGGAGCGGTCTGCTCTGTTGATCTTTGCTATGACTAAATCCTCCTAACGGGTGATGAAATTTGGCGCTCAGACCTCTTTGGGCTCCAGAGCGCGGCTGTCGTTCTCTTCGCTCAGACGCGCGATCACCGCAGACAGCGGCAGGGAGCCGAGGTTTTGACCGGAGCGCAGGCGCACGTTGATCGTGCCCTCTTCGCGTTCGCGGTCTCCGACCACCAACAAATAAGGTACCTTTTTTAGCGTATGTTCGCGGATTTTATAACCCACTTTTTCATTGCGCAGGTCCATTTCCGCTCGCAGACCCGCTGCGCGCAAGGCGTCGCGCACCTGCTGGGCGTACTCATCCTGGGCTTCGGTGATGGTCATCACCTGCGCCTGCACCGGCGCCAGCCACAGCGGGAAGGCCCCGGCGTAGTGCTCCACCAGAATGCCGAAGAAGCGCTCCAATGAGCCCATCAGGGCGCGGTGGATCATGATGGGACGCTTGCGCGTTCCATCGGCGGCGACATACTCCATCTCAAAGCGCTCGGGCAGATTGAAGTCCAACTGCACGGTGGAGCACTGCCATTTGCGGCCGATGGCGTCGGTGATCTTCAGGTCGATTTTGGGACCGTAGAAGGCGCCGCCGCCCTCATCCACCACGTAGGGCAGATTGCGCGAAATGATGGCCGCGCGCAACGCCTCGGTGGCGCGATCCCAGATCGCCTCTTCGCCCACCGACTTCTCAGGACGGGTGGAGAGGTTGATCTCAAAATTGGAGAAGCCGTAGGCGCCGAGGATATCCAGGGTCAGGTCGAGAATCTGCTGAATCTCGCTTTCGATCTGGTCCTCGGTGCAGAAGATGTGGGCGTCGTCCTGGGTGAAGCCGCGCACGCGGAACAGGCCATGCAGCGCGCCGGACATCTCATAGCGATAAACCGTGCCCAGCTCGGCCCAACGGAACGGCAGTTCGCGGTAGGAGCGCAGCGCATCCTTATAGATAAGGATGTGGAACGGGCAGTTCATGGGGCGAATCTGATACGCCTGCTCATCCACCTCCATGGGGCGGAACATGCCATCGGCATAGAAGCTGGTGTGACCGGACTGATCCCACAGATCGCGATTGGCCATGTGCGGGGTGTAGAGGAACTCGTAGCCGCCGGCGATATGCTTCTCTTTCCAGAACTCCTCGATCATGCGGCGCACGCGCGAGCCCATGGGGTGCCAGAACACCAACCCGCCGCCAGCGTCCTCCTGCAGGGAGAACAGATCCAGATCCTTGCCCAGACGACGGTGATCGCGCTTTTCCGCCTCCGCCAACTGGGTCAGGTAGGCGTCCAGCGCCTCCTGGCTGTGCCACGCCGTGCCATAGATGCGTTGCAGCATTTTGTTGTTGGAGTCGCCGCGCCAGTAGGCCCCGGCCACGCGCTGCAGCTTGAAGGCTTTGAGCTTGCCGGTGCTGGAGACGTGGGGACCGCTGCACAGGTCGATGAAGTCGCCCTGGCTATACAGGGAGATCTCCTCGCCATCGGGAATCCCGGCGATGATCTCCGCTTTATAGATCTCGCCCATGTCGCGGAAGAAGCTCACCGCCTCATCACGCGCCATCACCCGGCGCTCGACCTTCAGATTGCGCTTGGCGATCTGACGCATGCGCTGTTCGATCTTGTTCAGATCGTCGGGGGTGAAGGGGCGCTCGTAGTCGAAATCGTAGTAGAAGCCGTTATCCACCGCCGGGCCGATGGTGACCTGAGCGTCGGGGAACAGCTCCTTGACCGCTTGCGCCATCAGGTGACTGGTGGAGTGACGCAGAATTTCACGGCCAGCGTCGCTATCGCCCAGCACCAATTCCAACTGGGCGTCGTGGTCGATCACGGTGGTCAGATCCACCAGCTTGCCATCCACGCGCGCGGCAACGGCGGCTTTGGCCAACTGCTTGCCGATGGACGCGGCGACCTGACCGGCGTTGACCGGTTCGTCAAAACTTTTCACAGCCCCGTCGGGCAGAGAGATTTGCGGCATGATTGATCACCTTAGACTGCGGATCCCAAGCGCCCATTTGGCGGCGGGAGATCCCCAAGTCGTCAACCTGGACAGAAAAGCGTCTGATTCTATGGAATCGGCGCAGCCTTGTCAATCCCTGCCTCAGGCTCCGCCACCCGCCGCCGCAATATGACATTCTGGAAAACTCTTTGTGACCCGAGCACATAACGCTTTACAGCGAGAGGTCCAGTATGGCGACATCGCAACATTGCGAATTTTATAAAGACGCGACGCTAAGGTCGTTTTCGCTTCACACGATGTCATTGAGGATGGGCGGCATGGTTGGTAGTCAACACACGGTCAAGAGCTATGACGACGAACTGGCGGAACTGAGCCAAGGCGTCTCCAAACTGCTTGAACGCACGCATCATCAATTTGAGTTCGCCCTCAAGGCGCTGAAAACCTGTGACTTGAGCCTGGTCGCCAAAGCGCTGGAGCTGGAGGATCAGGTGGACGCCGAAGAGGCGCGGGTGGACCATCAGGCGGTGCGCATGATCGCCACGCGCCAACCCATGGGACAGGATCTACGCAATATCGTCTCCGCCATGCGCGGCGCGCCCCACCTGGAGCGCATCGGCGATCTGTCGGTGAATATCGCCAAACGCGCCGAGATCGTCTGCACCTGCGCCAGCGACGCTGAACGCGCGCCATTGATTGCGGTGGGCGAGCGCCTGATTGACGCCTTTGACGCCCTGGGCCACGCCCTCAATGACGCCGACCCCGAATCCGCGCGCAAAGTGTGGCGCGAAGACGCCGAGGTCGATCGTCTTTACACCAATGCGTTTGAGATTCTGCTGCGCTTTGCCGCCAACATCAGCGAACCGCGCCAAGCCAACGCCGCCGCGCACATGATCTGCATCGCCCGCGACATGGAGCGCATTGGCGACCACCTCACCGACCTGGCCGAGGATATCCACTACGGCGTCACCGGCGACCTCATCGAAGGGCGTCGCCCCAAGGCCGACGAGTCGCGCCGCCTGACCCTCAAGCCCTGATCCACTGCGCACAAGGCGGCGTTTTGCGCCGCCTTGTCCCACTCTCCGCAAAACCGTACAATTCCTTCCCAATTGCGCCCTACGCGCGCCCAATTCAGTAAACATTGAACAGATTGCTCATGCGGGATTTTCCCTTTCACGGCCCGGCCATGTGGCTGGCCACCTGGGGCGGCTCCGGGCTTGCGCCCAAAGCGCCCGGCACCGTGGGGACCCTGGCCGCGCTGCCGCTGGTGTGGCTGGCGCTGACGCTGGGCCCGCGCTGGCATGCGCTGATCACCGTCGTGGTCTCCGCCGTGGGCGTATGGGCGGCGCAGCGCGCCTGCGAAGCGCTGGGGCGCGACGACCCCAAAGAGGTGGTCATCGACGAGGCCGCCGGCATGCTGCTGACCCTGCTGTTTGCGCCGCTCTCGGCGCTGAATCTGGCGCTGGGGTTTGCGCTGTTTCGTCTGTTCGACATTCTCAAGCCTGGTCCGGTGGGATGGCTGGACCGGCATGTGCACGGCGGCTGGGGCGTGATGTTGGACGATCTGGCGGCGGGCGCGCTGGCGGCGTTGACCTTGTGGGGACTGCGCCTGCTCAACATTCTGCCGTAATGGCGCCGGGCGCCGCATTGGGATATGGCAATCAAGGGAGGGGAGAGGCCGATGAAGTGTCTGCTGGCGACGCCGCGTTGGAGCGAATTTGAGGGCGTGCGCGCCCCGTCGGGGCGACCCGAATTGGATCTGCTGCTGCTGCGGTTGGGTTTCTCGGAGATCGACACCTTCGAGCTGGAGCCCGACGCCCCTTTCGACCCTGCATCCATCTCCGACGAATATCCGCTGATTCTGATTCAGGCCAACGGCATGGGCGGCGGACGCCTGCGCCGTTCGGTGCTGTCGAGCCTGGGGCTGTCGCTGGGGCTGGACAGCCCCGACGACACCGGCCAGCTGCGCGTGGTGGGCGCGCGTCCGCTGCACGACGCCTATGGTCGCACGCGGGGCTTCGCCGCCAACCGCAAAGGCCATATGACCGCCTATTTCGACGCCACCGTATGGGAAGCGCATGAAGACCTGCTGCGCTCCATTCGCATCTTCCAGGATGAACAGTTAGAGTTCCCCCCCACCGAGCGATCGCGGCGCGAACCGGCCTGCTGGCTGGTGGAGTGCGGCGGCGCCCCCGATGCGGTGATGGGGCAACTGGGTCCGGCGGCGCAGGAGTTGACCGGCACATGCTGCGCGCCGCGTCCGCTGCCCAACGGCGATGCGGCGCTGGTGATTCGCCCCCACGTGGGCGACGAACTGGAGCAGGCCATGCGCGAGAGCCTGGGCATCGCGCTGTATAGCGAAGAGCCCGCCAGCCTGGAAGAGCTGGTGGGCGCGCGACTGCGCGAGCTGGGCAAAACCGTGGCCACGGTGGAGTCGTGCACCGCCGGACTGGTGAGCGCGCGTCTGACCGCCATTCCCGGCTCCAGCGGCTACTTCAAGGCGGGTCTGACCCTGTATAGCAACGAGGCCAAAGGCTTTTATGTGGAAGGCGTGGCGCCATTGGTGGAGCGCTGCGGCGCGGTGAGCCCGGAAGTGGCCATGGCGCTGGCCCGCGGCGCCCAGCGCCAGAATGATGTGGATTACGCCGTCGCCATCACCGGCATCGCCGGCCCTGATGGCGGCACGCCGCAAAAACCGGTGGGCACGGTGTTCCTGGCGGCGGTGAGCCGTCAGGGCGATGCGCTGTCACACCATGGTCTCTATCGCGGCGGGCGCGAAAGCGTGCGCTATCAAGCCAGCCAGACCGCGCTGCACCTGCTGCGCCGCCTGCTCCCCATGGGGTAAAGGACGCGTGCAGGCTATGAAACTTCGCATCGTCGCGCTCCTGGCGACACTGCTACTGGCGCAGCCCGCCGCCGCGCGCGATCCCGCCTCGCCGTGGACGCCGCGTCCCGACGGCCAACCGCGCCCCGGCGTCACGCTGCAACTGGAGCCGCGCCTGGAGTCGGTGATCCAGGGACGTCGCCCCAGCGCCGCGCCGCAACGCGTCAGCGCACAATCCCTGGCCGCCCAAGGGCGCGGCGAGATCATCGGCGCAGGCAGTTACCTCTATCGCGTGCAGGGCCACGAAACCCTGCTGATGCTGGCGCGCACCTATAATCTGGGCTACAACGAAATCACCCTGGCCAACCCGGGACTCGACCCCTGGGTTCCGTCCAAAAAGAGCGTGGTGCATCTGCCGCTGCTGTTCGTCGCGCCGCAGGCGATTGTGGCCGACAAGCGCCCCGGCATCGTCATCAACCTGCCGGAGATGCGCCTGTTCCATCGCCGCAAGGACAAGCGCCTGCAGACCTATCCGGTGGGCATTGGCCGCGAGGGCTATGACACCCCCATCACCCAGGGCAAGGTGCGCCGCAAACAGTCCGACCCCTCCTGGTATCCGCCCGCCTCCATTCTGGCGGAGGATCGCGGCCTGCCCAAGCGCGTGCCCCCCGGACCGGACAACCCACTGGGCTCCCACGCCATCTATCTGACCATCAGCGGCTACCTGATTCATGGCACCAACAAGCCGTTCGGCATCGGGCGGCGCGTCAGCCACGGTTGTATCCGTATGTACCCCGAGGACATTCCGCGTCTGTACGAACGCGCGCAGATCGGCGAGCGAGTGCGCATCGTCGACGAGCCGGTCAAAGCGGGCTGGTCAGGCTCCGGCGAACTCTATCTGGAGGCGCATCCACCATTGGTCGATGGCGCGGGCTCCGACGAGAGCAAAGGCGGTCTGCTCAATCTGGCCAATCAGGCGATCTCCAAGGCGTTGGACCGACGCAAGGATCAAGAGGTCGCCATCAACTGGCGCTTGGTGGAGCTGATGGCGCAACGTCCCGACGGCGTGCCGCGCAAGGTGGGCGATCCCATCGCCCAAGCCGCCGCCGCAAAGTAAGCGGCGACCTCTTTTCTGTTTAATGACTTCAGACGTTACGCTACGGTGGATAGCATAACGGGACTCCTCTTTTCCCGTAACCCCCGGTATTCATCAGG
Source organism: Magnetofaba australis IT-1 (assembly GCF_002109495.1). Classification (NCBI taxonomy): domain Bacteria; kingdom Pseudomonadati; phylum Pseudomonadota; class Magnetococcia; order Magnetococcales; family Magnetococcaceae; genus Magnetofaba; species Magnetofaba australis. Next base: position 284,723 of record NZ_LVJN01000015.1, on the reverse strand, counting down.
CGCTCTTTCGCCTCAACCTTCTCTTTAGATTCCCGCCATGACCCAGCCCACGCCGCCCACACAACTCCCGCCCCTGGAGTGGACCTGGAACGCCCTCACCTGGCAGGGGGACTACACGGACTCCGTGGCGGTGTATGGGCTTGCCATCGCTGTGATCCCCATTCTTATGGGTTTTGCCAGTTGGGCGCGCATGACGCTGCACCACCTGCATGGCGTCATGCGCTACCAGCGCTTGAAAAAACGCGTAGGCGCCGAGCGCTATACCCTGGAGGATTTTGAAAACGCCACGCACATCTATATTCCACCCGACGCCCAGGAGAGCGACCCCTCCGCCGTGGAAGAGGAGATGGCGGAGTCCGCCGGGGTGCGGACCCCCCTGTTTCAACATATGGATCAGATTCTCAATAAAGAAACCGGCAGCCGCTTCACCCTGCTGCTGGCGGACTCGGGCATGGGCAAATCCGCCTTCATGCTCAACTATGCCGCGCGCAACATGTTGCGGTTGTTCCCCCCCTTTCCCATCATGGTGCTGCCGTTCAACTACGCCCGCCTGTTTGAAGACATTGACGCTGTGCAAAAGCCATCAGACACAGTTCTGCTTTTGGACGCCTTTGACGAAGACGCCACGGCCTATGAGGATCATCAATCACGGCTTGGCGAAGTGATGGAGCGGGTGCAGGGGTTTCGCCACGTGGTCATCACCTGCCGCAGCCACTTTTTCACCTCGGACAGAGAGATCCCGGATGAAACCGGCGTCACCCGCCTGGGCGTTCGCAAAGCGGGCGTTTCCGCCATCTTACGCTTCAATCGGCTGTACATCTCCCCCTTCACCGAATCCCAGGTGGAAGCCTTCTTACGCCGACGCTATCCCTTCTGGCGCCGTCAGGAGCGAAACGCGGCGCGACGTATTATTAAGAAGGCGCCAGACTTGACGGCGCGCCCCATGCTTCTTAGCCATGTTGAGAAGCTGGTGCGCTCTCAAGAGCCCTTGCGCAGTTTGGCGCAAATTTACGCAAGAATGGTTGATGCCTGGCTGGTGCGCGAGGCGGGTTATATTGCCCCGGACAAAGAGGGCCTGCGGCGCTTCTCCCATGCCGTGGCCATGGACATCATGCTCAACCGCGCGAGACGGAAACAGGAGCGCATTCCTTTTGCTGAAATTGAGCCCCTGGCCGAGCGCTGGAACATTCGCGTACAAGGGGGCGTGCTGGAACAAGGGCGCGTGCTGGAACAAGGGCGCGTACTGGGGGCGCGTCCATTACTCAACCGGGACGCCCACGGCAACTACAAATTCGCCCATCGCAGCTTTCTGGAGTTTTTCTTTCTCGAAGCTTTCCTGGCGCTGCCGCCTTCTGAACGGCCTGTCATTGCGTGGAGCGAACTGACCAAGACGTTTTTCCTGGGGATGCTTTATGACAGCAATGCAGTCGGATCGCGGAATAGGACCAAGGAGCGCATGACGCAATTTCAATGCGTTGATCTCAGTGGAATGGACATAGCACGGGAAACACTGAAATACGTTGCAGGCACAGGACGCTCACTGCGCAAAAATACGCTTATGTTCAATGATCATCTCTGGGCCGTCACTCTGACAGATACAAATTGGGAATCAGCGAACCTACAAAACGCACAATTAATAGGAGCACACTTTCTTGCCTCAAACCTCCAAAACGCTGATTTGCAGGGGAGTGACTTAACAGGCGCTAATTTATCAGGAGCCAACCTCGCTGGAGCCGACCTCTCTGGAGCCCACCTCTCTGGAGCCAAACTCTCTGGAGCCAACCTCATTGAAGCCAACCTCATTGAAGCCAAACTCTATGTAGCCAAACTCTCTAAAGCCAAACTCTCTGAAGCCAAACTCTTGAGAGCCGACCTCTCTGAAGCCAACCTCTCCGGAGCCAACCTCTCTGAAGCCAACCTCTCTAAAGCTTACCTCTCTGGAGCCAACCTCTCTGAAGCCGACCTCTCTGGAGCCGACCTCTCTGGAGCCGACCTCTCTGGAGCCAACCTCTCTGAAGCCGACCTCTCTGGAGCCGACCTCTTTGGAGTCGGCCTCACTGGAGCCAAACTCTTGAGAGCCAACCTCTCTGAAGCCTACCTCTCTGGAGCCTACCTCTCTGGAGCCAAACTCTCTGCAGCCAAACTCTCTGGAGCCAAACTCTTGAGAGCCGACCTCTCTGGAGCCGACCTCTCTGGAGCCGACCTCTCTGAAGCCGACCTCTCTGGAGCCGACCTCTCTGGAGCCGACCTCTCTGGAGCCGACCTCTCTGGAGCCGACCTCTCTGGAGCCGACCTCTCTGAAGCCGACCTCACTAAGGCCAACCTCTCTGGAGCACTTCTGAGAGCAACCAACATCACGAGTGCTAAGCTGTCTCCCGAAAATTTAAAATACGCCTTACAAGCTGGCGCTATCACGACCGATTCCGACCAATCCAACCTCCCGATGACAGAACTAACTGAGTAACCCCCTCTTCCTACGACAGAAATCCGCCTGGATTGCTTGGCTGCTCCTCAGCCCGCCAGCCTGTCCATCGTTCACAAGGAGAGAGCGTGCGTTACGCTTGGCGCCATCCTGCCCTGCCGTGCTACTCTAAACGCCATAATGAGTTTTCCGTCATGGGGTTGCGCCATTGGCGACGCGACCGCCGCGTGCAAGGAGAAGGTTATGGAGATCCGGGTCTATCTGAAGCGTTATGACAACGACGGCATCCATGTGCTTGAAGAGGTCAACACCACCCGCGAGGACGAAGCGCTGACGGCGTGGAAAGCCTATCGCCAGCGCGAGGCGGAATTCGCCAAGCAGCCGGTGGCGGTGGTAGCCTCCATCGGCAAAGAGGTGCTGGTGTATCACCGCTTCGACCACAAGAAGGGCAGCGCCGACTGGTTCTCCGAGGATGAAGGTCACGACCGCATCGAAAAGGGTGTGGAGCGGCTACTGAAGAGCGGCGAATAATCGCCGCCTTATAGTGGGTCAAAACCAAAACTGCACAGAACGTCCAATGTTTGCGTGACGCAGGTGAAACTCGCGCTGACTGATTGGCCGCCGACTGGTCGGCGGCGGGGTCTGGGGTCCGCGACCCCAGCAGGGTGTGAGGCGGCGCCCCACGATTTGGCAGGATTGCCAAATCGGACTCGCGTAGCGAGCCCGAAGGGTGAGGGCCAAGGATGGCCTGAATCACGATTTGGTGGTTGGGAGCTCGAGGGCATAGCCCTCGATATCTTTCATTATCCAAAAACCGAACATGTCCGATTTTCGGTTAGACTTGCTATAGCGCAACGCCTTGCGCTGGCGTTGTACAGAGCCAAAAAAAACGGCTCGATGCATTGGCATCGAGCCGTTTTTTTTCAATCCTGTGGCGAAAGGTTACTTCTCTTCCGCCGCCAACTCCTCCTCCACAATGCGCTTGAACTCGCCATAAGGCTGCGCGCCGGAGAGTTTGCGACCATTGATGAAGAAGGCCGGTGTGCCGGTGATGCCCAAACGCTCGCCCTCGGCCGCATCGTCGGCCACGCGCTGCGCTTTCTTGCCGGAGTTCAGGCAGCTGTCAAACTTGCCCATATCCAGCTTCATCTCCTTGGCGTAGGCGGTGTAGCTCTCCTCGGTGAGGCTCTTTTCCATGCCGAACAGTTTGTCGTGGTACTCCCAGAACTTGCCCTGCTCCGCTGCGCACAGCGCCGCCTCGGAAGCCTTGGGCGCCGCCTTGTGGCCCGACAGCGGGAAGTGACGGAAGATCAGCTGCACGCGGTCGCCATACTCCTCCAGCAACTTATTCAGCGCCGGCTGCACGCGACGGCAGAACGGGCACTCAAAGTCGGAGAATTCGACGATGTAGACTTTGGGCGACTTGGCGCCTTTGGCCTCAGTCAGAGGGCCGATGATGTCGTAACGGGGCTCCTCCGGCTCCTGCAGACGCACCTGCCCGCCGGATTTGCTCATCAATTGACGCATATAGATGACCGACGCCTGCTCCGCCACCTGATCGCTCAGGAAGGCGCGCACCTTATCCTCCATCCCCTTGCCGCCGTTGGGCAGACGCGCGCCATTGGCGTCGAGGAACGCTTTCACCTCATCATCGCTGATGGCGGGGGCCTTGTCGGTGACCTCCTGCTTCCACAACGCGTCGGTGCTCAACCCCTGTTTTTTGGCCTCTTCCTTAAGCAGATGCTCGCCCATCATCGATTGAATCACATTGATGCGCGCGCGGAATTTCTGCTTCTCCAACTCATACAGCTTGCCGCGAATGGTCTTGTCCACCTCGCCCAGGGTCAGAGTCCAATCGCCCACCCGCGCCACCGCGTCGCTGGGATCTTCGGCGCGCGCGCCGCCCGGCGCCAACAGAGCCGCGCACAGCAGGCCGATGGCGGCTAGTTTCACCATGTGAAGTTTCATAAACAGCGCCCGTTATCCTTTCCGAAGCTGCCGCTTCGCTTGGCGTGAGGTCATAAAGGGAAAAAGGGTGTGCGCGAAAGCGCGTCAGTTGGCCGAGCCGTACACCTGTTGTGCCCGCTTGCGGTAGTCCTGCACCATCTGCTTGGAGATATGCGAAAACACCGGCCCCAGAGTCAAGTTCAGCACCGGGTTCTTGAACAGAAAGTCGATGGAGAAGTCGATGCGGGCGTGCTTGCCGCCCATCATCGGGGTGAACTTCCAATGGCTGTTCAGATGCCGGAACGGCCCCGACAGCAGAGAGATCTCAACACTCTCATTGGGGATGATTTTATCCAGCGTGCGAAACTTCTCGCGCACCCCTTTAAAAGCCACCGTCAACTCCGCCTCAAAGGCGTCGTCACGTTGCTCCAGAATGCGCGCAGCCACACACCAGTTGAGAAATTGCGGGTAGTTGTCCACGTCCACCACCAGGGCGTACATCTGCTCCGGACTGAACGGGACGGTCTCCTTTATCGTGATGCGGGGCATAAATCTAAACCATGGAAAACGGGAGTCTTGTGACGAAGCGGCCCTGTCAACGTGACGGTTTGACGAAGAATGCATCGGCCACCGCGTTGTCGTTGTCATTCGGCCCGGCATAGGGTTAAGGTAATCTACCTGAGCTTGCAGCGCGCTCCAAGGGGAGCGGCGCCACAGGCCGGATTTTTCACCTATGACTGAATACAGGAGCAGGTATATGGCGATTCGCGTGGGGATTAACGGTTTTGGCCGCATCGGGCGCAACATCTTCCGGGCGCAGATGCAGGACCCGGCTTTTAAAGACATTGAAATTGTCGCCGTCAATGACCTGACCGACAACAAAACCCTGGCCCATCTGCTCAAGTACGACTCGGTGGCGGGTCGTCTGGGCCTGGACGTGACCCCCACGGAGAGCGGCATGACCGTGGATGGCCGCGAGTTGAAGATCTTCTGTGAGCGCGATCCGGCCAACATCCCCTGGAGCTCGGTGGATGTGGACTATGTGATCGAGTCCACCGGCTTCTTCACCAAAATGGAAGCCGCCAGCAAACACCTGCAGGGCAGCGTCAAGCGCGTGATCATCTCCGCCCCCGCCGGCCCCGGCATCAAGACCATGGTGATGGGCGTCAACGAAGGCGACTTCGACCCCGCCACCGACAAAGTGGTCTCCAACGCCTCCTGCACCACCAACTGCCTGGCGCCCTTCGCCAAGGTGATCCACGAGGCCTTCGGCATTGAGCGCGGCCTGATGACCACCGTGCACGCCTACACCAACGACCAGGTGATGCTGGACCAACCCCATAAAGACCTGCGTCGCGCTCGCGCCGCCGCCGTCTCCATGATCCCCACCAAGACCGGCGCCGCTGCGGCCATCGGTCTGGTGCTGCCGGAACTGCAGGGCAAATTCGACGGCCTGTCGGTGCGCGTGCCCACCCCCGACGTCTCTATCGTCGACGCCGTGATGGTGGTCAACAAGCCCGCCAGCGTGGAGTCGGTCAACGCCGCGCTGAAAGCTGCGCAGTCGCGCTTCCTGGGCTACACCGAAGAGCCCTTGGTCTCCATCGACCTGCTGGGCGATGCGCGCTCCTCCATTGTCGACGCCGGCTGCACCAAAGTGATCGACAATCAGGTCAAAGTGATGTCCTGGTACGACAACGAGTGGGGCTACTCCAACCGCGTGCTGGACCTGCTCAACCACATGGTCGCCAACGGCGGCTAAGTTATTCCCAATAAGCGAAATTCGCTTATTGCGAACGAGCCCCGGACCGCTTGGTCCGGGGCTTTTTTTGCTCATTGCGCGGCGCTCGAACGCCGAAAAGAACTCCAGAATCGCTCGCTGCGCCCACCACCCGGACGCGGCAAACAGAAACTGGAGTCACCGTCATGATTCGTCCTCTCGCCCTGGCCGCCGCCTTCGCTGTCGGCCTCGCCCTGCCCCACAGCGCCGACGCCATCACCGTCAACGCCGTGGCCATCACCATCACCCCGCGCATCGCCTACCCGGCGGTCAAAAGCTATGACGAGCAGAATGGCGCGCGCGTCCACAAAAAGAGCAAACGCGCTCTCGCCGGCGGCGTGGATATCGCCCTACAACCCAAATCCTGGGGCCGCCATGGGGTGGTGATGTCGGCCCTCTACGAGCGCGTCACGCGCCCGGAGAGCAGCAGCTTCGGCGTCACCGGCTTTGATGGCGACGCCACCCGCAAACGCATCGATCTGGCCCTGCAGGGCCGCTCACGGCTGGACGCCACCGGCGCGGTGCATCTGCTGTACGGGGTGCGCTATCTGCGCCTGGACAACAAGAACGACCTGGATGGGGTCAATCTACAAGCACGCCAGGGCGCCGTGTTGGGCCAACTGGGGGCGCAGGTGAATGCGCCCATCACCGCCGACAAGAGGGATCTGGCGCTGGCCGGGGTATCGCTGGCGCTGGGTCGCACCCATGAGAACGAACTGGAGGTCAACGGCGTCACCGAGGATCGCGGCAACGCCGACGTGCGCGTCATTGAGGGCCATCTGGGCTATCGCCACACATTCAACAACGACCGCTATCTGGAAGTGCGCTACAACGCCCGCATGACCACCTTTGAGAACGACAATCTCAACCTCACCGAGGAGGAGGTGGCCCACGGTCCCGAACTGGCGGTGGGCTTCTAAGAACCTATTCCAACCCTGGATACCCCAGCGTCGCCAGCGCCCCATACAGGACGATGGCGACGCTGTTGGCCAGGTTCAAGCTGCGCGCCTGGGCCGTCATGGGGATGCGCGCCACCTGCGGCGCCTGAGCCAGAATCTCGGCGGGCAAACCACTGCCCTCCGCGCCGAACAGAAACAGATCTCCCTGCGCAATGGTCAGTTGATCCAGCCGCTGTGCGCCGCGCGTGCTCACCGGAATAATGCGTCCCTGGCCCGCCTCGGATGCGCAAAACGCATCCCAGTCGGCATAGCGAAAAACCTGCGCCCAATGCCGATAATCCATCCCCGCACGCTTGAGCGACGCCTCATCCAGACGAAAGCCCAACGGCCCGATCAAGTGCAATTCACACCCAGTGGCTGCGCACAAGCGCATGATGTTGCCCGTATTGGGCGGAATCTCCGGGCGCAGCAGCGCCACTTTCAACACCCCGTTGCCGGGTGGACCACCGACCAATCGCGCTCCGTCAGACCCCTCTTGCATGCCGCTGCTCCCCACGCCCCGAAGCCGCCGTCCGTTCCCAAATGAGGCTTGACGAGGCGGCTTTCATGTGCGATGTTACGCTGATTTTATTAAATTATTAGTATGTGCTGATACGCTGCAAAGTTCAACCAAGAGACTGAACGCGCAGCAAAAATGGGAGGCATCACCCATAGGTTGGGGAGCCGCCTTACAAGTCGTCCCACAGGCCGCCATGTCGGCGACCGCGACTCCTCGACACTTTCGGAGGCAAGAGAACCGATGGTTAACGAGCATGCTGAAGAGAACCGCCGGGATTTCCTGATCACCGCCACCAGCGCCGTAGGCGTGGTGGGCGTGGGTCTGGCCGCCTGGCCCTTCATCGACTCCTGGAGCCCCGCCGCCAACGTGCTGGCGGCCGCCACCACTGAGGTGGACGTTAGCTCCATCGCCGAAGGCCAAATGATCACCGTCCCCTGGCAGGGTAAGCCGGTGTTCATTCTGCATCGCAACGCCGAGCAGATCGCCCTGGCTAAAGAGTCTGACAAGGCCGATCTGCCCGACCCGCAGAACGACGCCGACCGCGTCAAACAGGACGAGTGGTTGGTGGTGCTGGCCATCTGCACCCACCTGGGCTGTGTGCCGCAGCCGGTGGGCACCAGTGACTTCGGCGGCTTCCTGTGCCCCTGCCACGGTTCCCACTACGACACTTCCGGTCGCATTCGTAAGGGCCCGGCTCCCCGCAACCTCGAGGTGCCCTACTACGAATTCAAAGACGACAGCACTCTGGTAATCGGCAAGGCTGTGGCCTAAGCCGCGGGCCAGCCATACAAGAAATAAGGAGGTTGACCCGTGTTTAAATCCATTATGGGGTGGGTGGACGATCGTCTGCCGGTAACCGAGGTGATGCGCTCCCAGGCGCTGGAATACCCGACGCCCAAAAACCTGAACTACTGGTGGAACTTCGGTTCGCTGGCGTTGACGATGCTGATCATTCAGTTGCTGACCGGCATCTTCCTGGCCATGCACTACAAGCCCGACGCCATGCTGGCGTTCGACTCCGTCGAGCACATCATGCGCGACGTGAACTGGGGCTGGCTGCTGCGCTACATGCACGCCAACGGCGCCACGTTCTTCTTCATCACCGTCTACGTCCACATCCTGCGCGGCATGTACTTCGGTTCGCACCGCAGCCCGCGTGAGATTCTGTGGTGGTTCGGCGTGATCATCTTCTTCCTGCTCATGGCCACCGCCTTCATGGGCTACGTGCTGCCTTGGGGCCAGATGTCCTTCTGGGGAGCGGCGGTGATCACCAACCTCATCGGCGCGATTCCCGTCATCGGCGATCCGCTGCTGGTGTGGGTGTGGGGCGGCTTCACCGTCGGCGATCCGACCCTGAACCGCTTCTTCTCGCTGCACTTCCTGCTGCCCTTCGTCATCGTTGGCGTGGTTGGCTTGCACGTGTGGGCGCTGCATGCGGTGCACTCCAACAACCCGGACGGCATCGACCTGGAAGAGAAAGACACCATTCCGTTCCATCCTTACTTCACCATCAAGGACCTGTACGGCATGGGCGTGCTGCTGATCATCTTCTGCAGCTTCCTGTTCTTCTCGCCCAACTTCTTCCTGGAGCCCGATAACTACATCGAGGCCAACCCCATGAAGACGCCTCCGCACATTGTGCCGGAGTGGTACTTCCTGCCCTTCTACGCCATCCTGCGCTCCATCGACTTCCTGGGCTCCATGTCCAAGTTGGCTGGCGTGGTGGCCATGGGCGGCGCGATCGCCATCCTCTTTGTGCTTCCCTGGTTGGACCGTTCGCCGGTGCGTTCGTTCCGTTACCGTCCGCTGTCGGCTGGTCTGTTCTGGATCTTCCTGATCGACTGCTTCGTGCTGGGCTGGGTCGGCTACAATCCGGCCAACGCCGTGGTGATGGGTCTGCCCATCGTGGTCATTGGCCGCACCGCCACCGCCATCTACTTCAGCTACTTCTTCCTGCTGTGGTTTGTGACGGCGTTCAATATTGAAAAACCCAAACCCGTGCCCCAGAGCCTGTAATAGACGGAGGATTCGCATCATGAAACTGAAAAAAGCGATTGCCCTGTCGGCTCTGATGGTCGGTATGGGTTTTGGCGCCCCGCAATGGGCCGCCGCCAGCGAAGGGGTTGCCCTTCCTGAAATGGAGTGGGGCCACAAAGGCGCCTTTGGTCGCTTCGACGTTGCGCAGATCAAGCGCGGCGCGCAGGTGGCCACCGAGGTGTGCTTGGGCTGCCACAGCATCAAGTACATCAAGTTCGACCATCTGCGTTCCGTGGGCCTCTCCGAGGCTGACGTCAACGCGCTGGCCGAAACTGCGGGTAAGAACAAAAAGGACTTCATGATCACCGAATTGGCGCCGGAAGACGCCAAAGAGTCCTACGGCACCGTGCCGCCCGACCTGTCGTTGATGACCAAGGCGCGCAAGGGCTATGAGAACTATGTCTACGGCATCCTCACCGGTTATCTGAACGAAGAGGAAGCGGCTAAGGTGGAAGAAGCCAACGAAGATGGCGAAATCACCGACGCTGAAGCCGAAGAGCTGGCTCACGTGCTGCACATGAGCGCTCATGGCGCTGAAGGCAAAGAGAAGATTCGCCAAGCGGTGGCGCGCATCGCCAACGGCGACAACTTCAGCAAATACTTCCCCGGCAACTTCTTCGCCATGCCGCAGCCGCTGATGGCGGACGCGGTGGAGTATGCTGACGGCACCGAGGCGACTCTGCCGCAGCTGTCTGAAGACGTCACGGCGTTCTTGGCCTGGGCTTCCGAGCCCAAGCAGACTGAGCGTAAGGAAGCTGGCGTGAAGGTGGTTCTCTACTTGGTGGTGCTGACTGCCATGCTGTATGCGGTCAAGCGCCGCATCTGGGCGCGCATTCACTGATCTGACGACCCCTCTCCGAGGATCAGGCGCGACAAAGCCCCCGGGAATTTCCCCCGGGGGCTTTTCTTTTGTGGGGTAGTGACAGGCACAGAGTAAAGGTGTGTGCGGGAAAGAGTGCGGGCTCGCGTTATCTAATTGGCCGCCGACTGGTCGGCGGCGGGGCCTGGGGGCCGCTGCCCCCAGCGGGTGTGGGCAGCGCCCACGGTTTGTCTTTGGCAGTGGCTTTGGCCGTTTCCCCATTGAACAGAGGCGGCTCCAGTAGGAAGCTGGAGAAGAAGCACGAAGCCACGAGCTTGCAAGGAGGCTGTTGGGGAAACGGCGGTGAGCAGGCCCGCAGGGCCGTCGTCCGCAGGACGGCGAACTGCAGTAGAGGCTGGAGCCTGGGAACGCCGAAAAGTGTGTGCGCGCGGGGTTTAATTCAGTGACCGCCCCCGTAATTCCCGTCCCAGCGGCGCGTAGCCAGCCAAGAGGGACTTCTCGCTCAGACACTACTCGACAGGTGTTTCTGCGCAAACTCAAGGCCGATGGCCCAGCGGTCTATCTGGAACTCTCTGCCGTGGCTCTGGGCTGCGCTCTGCGCAGTCATAATAAAAATATACAAAAGTAATTGTTGGCCAGGTTTGTCCCTTGGATTGGTTCACAAGTGTGAACTACTCTGGACCAAATTCCGTCAATATGATATTATATAGATATTATAATGGCGACAAAGAAGCCGCGTCCCAAGCCAAAACTGAACGCGCGGGACTATGAGTTTATAAAGCGAGGTCAATGGCTCAAAGCGTCTGTGAGCGTCACCAATCGGCTTGGCGCGACGCTTGTGTTCATGGTGGGGCTCTATTTCATTGCCATGGCGGTGATGGACAAGCTAATCGATGCGCAGATGATTCCATCATTTAATGGCGCGGTCCAGGTGCAGCAGATGACGGTGGGCGTCAGCCCCGGCTGGGTTTTTGCAGGCGTGTTGGCAGGAGTGCTGGGGTTGCTGTTTGGCTTGCGCTATCGTCAGGAGCTGCAAACCTGCATCCGGGAAAAGAGTCGACATATTACAGAGCTAGAGGCGATACAGGATCCTGACCGCTCCAGTAGCGGGCTCACGGAAATTGGAACCACACCGCCCGGAGGTTTCGATGTTTGATGCGATTGCGATGGTTTTGTGTGGCGCTTTTCTGCTACTCATGCTGTTTAAATACCTGCCGGAGTTGATCACCGACGTCTCCCGTCAACAACTGTTCGATATCCGCAATGCGCTGTTTTTGAGTTGCGCGCGCGGCGAGTTCGTGCCGCTGGGCCATCCGCTGCATCAGCAGTTGCGCCGCGTGGCCAACGGCATGATCCGCATGAGTAGCACCCGCGCTCTGTTTGTACCACTGCTGTTTATCGCCTTCAACTGGCGTATGCTGCGCGGCATCGGGCGTGAGGAGTCGGAAAGGGAGTCCGAAATCATGGCGGGGCTCACAGATGAGCAGAGGACGCAGGCCGAGCGGGTGCGCACCGATCTGCTGCGCGTATTCATCCTGCCCCATGTGCTGTTTACCCCCACAGGCCTGATTCTGCTGTTGTTGGGGATCGTGTTTGGCCTGCTGCTGAAGCTGTTGGGGCTGAGCATGTACGTAAAGCGCATCGCCTCGCGGGTGGCGGATGCAGTGGCGGGTGTCGCTTCGGACGCCGCCACTCTCAAGCGTCCTGCCTAACGCCGCAGGGCTTAATGCGCCTAGCTGTAAAATCCCGGATGATTCCATAAACGTGTTGAGCTATCCTCTATTCCAGGCCAGAGCCTATTTGGTCCAACTGGCCAGAGGAAGCGCAACAGGAGGAATCTGATGGAAATCCGTCTGCACGCCAACGCCACCACGACGCCGAAGATCCGCAAACAGATTCAGGAGTCTACCCTGCCCAATAGCCATCTGGCGGCACAGTTTGGCGTTACTGTGGACACCATTCGACGCTGGAAGGGACGTAACGATACCCAAGACCATTCCCATACGCCACATCATCTGCCCACGACGTTGACGCCTGAGCAGGAAATTGTGGCGGTGGAGTTGCGCCGGACGTTCCTTTTGCCCCTGGACGACCTACTGATTGTGATGCGCGAGTTCGTCAATTCCGATGTCAGCCGCTCCGGTCTGGACCGCTGTCTACGTCGCCACAAGGTCTCCCGTCTACGCGATCTGATCCCTCAACCGGAAGGCGAAAAGAAGCCGGTCAAAACCTTCAAGGACTACGAGCCTGGCTATATTCACGTCGACTACAAATACCTGCCTCAAATGCCTGATGAATCCTCACGGCGCTATCTGTTCGTGGCCATCGACCGCGCCAGCCGCTGGGTCTATCTGGAGTTGTGCCCGGACAAGTCCGCCAAGACCGCGACTGGATTCCTCAAACGCCTGACGGCCAAAGTTCCTTTTAAGATCGTCAAGTTGCTGTCCGACAACGACAAATGCTTCACGGATCGCTTCAGCGCCGAGGGCGAGCGCCAGCCTACTGGCAAGCATCTGTTTGATGTGGAATGCGCGCGCCATGGTATCGAACACCGGCTCATCAAACCGCGTACGCCTCAGACCAACGGCATGGTCAAACGTTTCAATGGCCGCATTGCCGATATCCTGACCACCACACGCTTTGATTCACGCCAAGATCTGGCTGCAACACTGACTCGATATGCGTGGCTCTACAATCAGCAGATCCCGCAAAAAGCCTTGAATCACAAAACGCCAGTCGCCACTCTGAAAGCTTGGCAATTAACTCATCCGCACTTATTCCATAAACAGGTCAGGAATCATCCGGGACCCAACACCTAGCTCAAAATCTCCAAAAAGCGTTTTTTGGCTGCGATGAGCTGTTTGGGAAAATCGTCGCGCGCGGCCTGCAGGGGGAACTCCAGGGGCGGTCACTTAACCAAACTATTCCCCGCAAACACTTCTTCACTTTCCCTGGCGTGGAGTTTTAGAGCAGTTCGCCGTCCTGCGGACGACGGCCCTTCGGGCCTGCTCACCTGCCGTTTCCCCGACGGCCTCCTTGCTGGCTCGACGTACCGCGCTATTTATCCAACTTCCTACTGGCTCGCGCTTTGTTCAATGGGGAAACGGCAAAAGACACTGCCACGGCCACACCGTGGGGCGCCGCCCCACACCCCGCTGGGGGCAGCGGCCCCCAGCCCCCGCCGCCGACCAGTCGGCGGCCAATTTGTCCTTGCCTGCCTGCCCGCCCGCCCCTTGCCGGATTACGGGTTCATATTCGGCGTGATGAGCATACGCTGCCCCAACGGCTGCACCGGACGCGCATTGTTGCCCATGAGCATCTGAAATTGCGCCAACTGCCCCGCCTCCAGAGTCATCGGCTGCTGCGCAATGAGCCACTGCACCCCCTCAGCACACGGCGGTACAGTGTCGGAGCCATTATATCGGAACATCTGCGGCTCAAAGGGAATGAGCGTGCGAATGTTGTGGGGCAGCGGCATGCGCTTTTCCGAAGCAAAGGTATCAGGCAAATGCGGAGCCAAACGCGCCAGCGGCAAACTCTCACTACCGACGATATAGAATACCGATAGAACCACCCGGCGTTGGTGCAGATCCTCATGGAAAAACTGCATCTCCAACGGGAAACGTTCCCCGTTGTAAGTGTGTTCACTGGGAGTGTGGAAACGGATGAACTTGAGCGGATAGCTCTCATGGCCCAGGAAGATGCGACCGCCATTGGCCGGGACCAGCTCCAGCGCGTGATTGGCGCGGCGCAAAGTCAACGGTGCGGTGCGGTAGTCCAACCCCACCAGCACACGACCGATATCCGTCGCCCCGGCCAAGTCCACCGGGCTCTGCGCCAGACCATCCCGGCACAAGGCGTAATCGGGATTCAACTCCGCCCAGTTGGCCGGGCGCTGCTCCCCCTCATAGCTCCAATCCGGTTTGGCCCACGCCACGCACGTCAGACCCATTGCCGCCAACGCCATCAGCGCGGCGCTCCCCCGTTTGACCTGCTTCCGCATCATTCCGCCCTATGTCAGTGTAGAATTCCCCCACTGCGATAATGACCGGGGCAACGAAATAATTCCAGCGTGAAATCATAAAAAAATCCCCATATTTACATGGGGATTTTTTTATTCTTGGGAATCTCTTGGCGAGTTGCGGCGGACTATTTGGCGAAGAAGTCGTTGCCCTTGTCATCGACGATGATAAAGGCGGGGAAGTTCTCCACCTCGATGCGATAGACCGCCTCCATGCCCAGCTCGGGGTAGTCGATCACCTCCACCTTGCGGATGCTCTCCTGGGCCAGTTGCGCCGCCGCGCCGCCGATGGAGCCCAGATAGAAGCCGCCATGCTGTTTGCAGGCGTCGGTGACCTGCTGACTGCGGTTGCCTTTGGCCAGCATCACCATGGAGCCGCCCTCGGCCTGGAAGGCGTTCACATAGCTGTCCATGCGCCCGGCGGTGGTGGGGCCGAAGGAGCCCGAGGGCATGCCGGCTGGGGTCTTGGCCGGACCGGCGTAGTAGACCGGATGGTCCTTGAAGTATTGCGGCATCCCCTCGCCTGCGTTGAGGCGCTCCTGAATCTTGGCGTGGGCGATGTCCCGCGCCACCACCAGCGGGCCGGAGAGCATCACGCGGGTCTTGATGGGCAGTTTAGAGAGCGCCGCACGGATCTCGCTCATGGGCTGGTTGAGGTCTACATTGACCACCTCCCCGCCCAACTCCTGGCCATGGGCGGATTCCGGCAGGAACTTGGCCGGATCGGTCTCCAGCCGCTCCAGCCACACCCCGTTGCGATCGATTTTGGCCTTGATCTGACGGTCCGCCGAGCAGGAGACGGCGATGGCCACCGGACACGAAGCGCCGTGGCGCGGCAGACGGATAACGCGCACGTCGTGGGCGAAGTACTTGCCGCCGAACTGGGCGCCCAAACCGGTCTCCTGACAGATTTTGAGGACTTCGGCCTCCCACTCGGGACAGCGCACGCCGCGCCCGTCGCCATCGGATTCGCTGGGCAGATTATCCAGATAGCGCGCCGAGGCCAGTTTGGCGGTCTTCAGGCACATCTCCGGCGAGGTGCCGCCCACGGCGATGGCCAGGTGGTAGGGCGGACAAGCGGCGGTGCCCAGGGTGGGAACCTGCTCGCGCACGAACTTGAGGAAGGCGTCCTTGTTCAGCAGCGCCTTGGTCTGCTGATAGAGGAAGGTCTTGTTGGCCGAGCCGCCGCCCTTGAGGATGAAGAGGAACTTATAGGCGTCGCCATCCACCGCCTCCACATCCACCTGGGCAGGCAGGTTGGAGCCGGTGTTCTTCTCGTCGAACAGGTTCAGCGGGGCCACCTGGGAGTAGCGCAGGTTGGTCTCGGAGTAGGTTTTGAAGATCCCTTTGGAGAGCGCGGCCTGATCACCGCCGCCGGTCCACACGCGCTGGCCTTTTTTCGCCACCACGGTGGCGGTGCCGGTGTCCTGGCAGCTGGGCAGCACGCGCCCGGCGGAGATGCAGGCGTTCTTGAGCAGCTCCAGAGCCACATAGCGATCATTGTCCGACGCTTCCGGGTCGTCCAGAATATTGCGCAGTTGTTGCAGGTGGCTGGGGCGGAACAGGTGCGAGCAGTCGCCCACCGCCTCGGCGGCCAGTTGGGTGAGGACCTCGGGGTCGATCTTGAGCATGTCGCCGCCTTCGAAGGGAACGACGCTCACCCCCTCCTGTCCAAGGCTGCGGTATTCGGTCTCATCGGCGCCGGGGTTGAGCACCTCTACGTAGCGGAATTCGGACATGACAGGCTCCTGCAAGCATCAAGCAATAAACTGGCGATAAGCGACGGCCACGCACGAATCTGAAGACGATGCGCCGATGCCGCCAACTAACCGAGGTCCAGGAGGGCGTCCCTCCTGGCGGGTCGAGGGCAGCGCCCTCGCGGGCGCCGGGCAGAGCCCGGCTGGGTCCAGGGCAACGCCCTGGCGGGGTCTGGGGCGGAGCCCCAGTCTCTTTAAGCTTCCCCCAACGCTTATTCATCAAACGATTATAGAGACTATAATGAAGGCGCATTCATGACGCAAATCCCGCTGACTTCCGTGTTGATCTACGCCGGGCTATGGCTGGCCTTCGCCGGACTGCATTCGCTAATGGCCTCGCGCCGCTTCAAACAGCGCTGGACGGCGCTATTGGGGGGATTGGGCTGGGCCGAACGGCTGATCTACAACGGCGTGTCGGCCATCGCCATCGCCGGGGTGCTGGCCTATGGCCATTGGGCGTTGGGTTCGCCGCGCCTGTTCGACCCCCAGGGGGCGGCGCGCTGGCTCATGTGGAGCGTGAGCGGAGCGGGATTCGTGCTGATGCTCTTGGCGCTGCGCAGTTACGACCTGCCGCTGTTCGCCGGACTCAAGCAGTGGCGTTTGCATCGCACCGGCGAGCCCATCCGCATCGAGCCGCTGCATCTGGGCGGGCTGCATCGTTATGTGCGCCACCCCATCTACACGGCGGGCTTGATGATTCTATGGGCGCGCCCCATGGATGCGGCGACGCTGTGGACCAACCTGTTCGCCACCGCCTATCTGCTGGCGGGCAGCCGCTTTGAGGAGAGGCGCCTGATCGACCTCTACGGCGCCGCCTACGCCGAGTACCGCCGCCATGCCCCGGGACTGATCCCGTGGCGCGGCCGCGCCCTGAATGACGCCGACGCCGAGCGCCTGCAAACCACATGCGATAGATAACAATGACTTAAATTAATATAGATTGACATCTCACCGACTATCATTATTCTCGCATATTCATTAATATTCAAAGGCCGTAGGGGAGACTCATCTCATGCAAGACGACGTTCAATATCAGGACGACGTTCCGCATCAGCACATAGAACTGGTTGCAAGTTTCAGTGCTGACAAAAGTCTCGGATATTGATCAATGTGTAGGCCATCAGTTTGAAGCCCAGGTGTCGCCATTGGATATGCTCGAAACGGATCAGCAAGCGTTTGAATTTGTCCTCCCAGGCGAAGGTTCGCTCTACTCGCTGGCGTAAGGCGTAGGTCGCCTCATCGAAATGACGCTTTCGTCCACGTTTTGGATTCTTGCGAGCGCGTTTGACCGGCTTAATGTTAGGTTTCATGCGTCGATTGAAGATGGCGCGGCGGTTAGCCTTGGAGTCGAACCCTGGATCCAAGTTTAGCACAGAGCCAATCAAGGACAGGCCAAGTGTCTGACAAATCAGGGCAAGCCACTCGAGACTATCTTTGAGGAGCGTGGTGTCGTGCTGGTTGACTGGCGCGACCGAGAACGGAGCGAGGATGTAGCCGTTGCTTTCACAGATGGCGACGACTTTCTCCCCGCGTTGGTGTTTATGGCCCGAATAGCCGATGCCATCGCCCCCTTTTTGGCTACGGTGTTGGAGCCATCGCCATGAAGCACCGAGAGATCCAGTTTTTTGTGTTCATCCAAGTGTTTGACTGAGGCAATGAAGGCATTGGCCAATGAGGCGTCATCGGCCCAACGAGCAAACAGTTTATAGATCCCTGTGTAATGGATCCCAGGCTTGCCAGAAGGCTCCTTGGGGATGGGAAGCTCCTTCCACTGCATGCCGGTGTAGAGCACCTTGAGAATCAGGTTGAACGCTTGATGGTAGCCGATCTTGCACTTGGGACCACGTTTGGGCAGAGACAGGTGGGGTAAGATGAATTCAGTAAATTCCTGCTCCGTCAGTTGAACAGGTATCTGTTTGTATTGCTGAGTATTATTCGATTTGTCCGCCATCCTTGGCCTCCTTGATTGAGCACCGCTTCCCAATCAAGGATTCGTAATTTCACTCAGTAATGCAATGGCTTATAAAATCCTCAAACTTGCAACCAGTTCATAATCCAGCAACAGGACGATGATCCGTATCAGGGCGGCATTATCGAGCCAGATCCTTGCTACATGAGAAAAGCGGAGGTGATGCAATTTGCCGAACATGTGGCTCAAGAATTAAACTACACCCCTGGCTCTGACCTATTCCCCCTTGTTCAGCGACTAGGTGGCGAGATTGAATATCTTGGATTTGATGCATTGGAACATACCCAGGACGGTTCAATTGACATAAGAAATCATAACGATTTTACTATATATTTATCGCAATTTACGGGGAAATCCCGTGATAGATTCACAATTGCCCATGAGCTTGGCCATCTTTTTTTGCATTACTGGCTGCAAGAGCATAACGGTCAACACATGCAAGCTGCTCGCGTTGGGACTGGGCGTGTAGAGTGGGAAGCCAACTGGTTTGCCGCAGGGCTCCTGATGCCCCATGATGCTGTCACTGAACATTTTAGAAAACATAGCGATATTTCATTACTGGCGGATGATTTCGGCGTCTCCTTTGACGCGGCAAGAATACGAATTGAGACACTGAAAAACCAAGACGATATTCTATAAAGGTGTGGCACACCATGCCAACCGAAAAGGCAATTTACACACCAGACTCATCCCTTAAATTATTTCTAAGTATTGACCTCGCAGGATCAACTTCTCTAAAACAAGCTATAGGTCAATCACACAATAGACATGAAGATAAAGAGCTTATATATGATACTCATAGCTGGAGACATGCTCTTCTCTCTTTCTACACATCATTCCCCCATCTTTTCAAAATTGAGTGGAACCGGTATTCAGAAAAAATGAACCAACTTGGAATCGACCCTGGAGACTCTCCAAAGTTCTGGAAAGGCTTGGGCGATGAACTAATCTACTACAAAACAATCACCGACAGCAGGCAAACACTCTGGTGCATCAACTCCTGGATAAAAGCTGTCAAACGCTTTAGGAAAGAGATCAAGGAAAACTACGCATTACTTGATGTCAAGGCAACCGCCTGGACAGCAGGATTTCCAATTGTCAACACTGAGGTTGTACTACCTATTTCAGCACAGGATCTTTCACAAGGGAATCACAAGCAACATGATTCTTTAGATGACTTGGTAGCGGACCACACAAAATTGTTATCTCAATTCTACTTAAAAGCAGAAGACAACACAAAAGCCCTGTCTTTGGATTTTTTTGGTCCAAGCTTCGACACTGGTTTCCGACTTGGAAAGCTGTCATCACCTGACAAAATGCCTATTTCTGTAGAACTCGCCTACATTCTCTCTTGCGTCATACAGTTTATAGAAAAAGACAGAAGATTTACTGATGAAAACAACTGGAGAGGAAATGATATCTATGAAGACGAACACAGGGCAATAAATTACCAAGGGAAAGAAGAGTTGAAGGGAGTATTGGGTGGGTTACCATACCCTATTTTTTATTTGGATACTTTTGATACTGATGATTTAGCCGTTCGCTCTGAAAGAGAAATTGAGGCAAAAAGCGCGCACACATGGAAGCCGAAAGATTATAAAAATATTGAGGACTTCTGCAAACACTTCATCAATAAAATCAACAATGAAAAAGTTATGGTTGTTCCCTATATCGAATCTTCAACAGAACGAACAATTGAATCAGAAAGAACTGAAAAGCACAAAATGTATACACTTGCACTACAAAAATACCTCACTCAACTACAAGAAAAAGATGCAGAGCAGGAGGAAAGCCTTCAACAGAAAGACCAAAAGCCAGATAGCGAAAACTCTCAGCACCTGAAACAGAGCCTCGAAAAAGCAATACGCGACTTTGACAGTCTTGTGAAAATATTAGACACCCATAGTGGCAAGCACAATAAATAATATCTTAGAGACCATAATAAACTAAATTAAAATCAGTGCTTTACTAGAACCTCCCTCAAAATAGACCGGCATTCTCCTTCACTCTACATTTTAAAACCAATCACCGAGACGTCGTCGCGGCGGGTATTGGGTCCCTGCCAGGCGGCAAGCGCCTCCTGCAAACGAACCTTCTGCTGCGCCATGGGCAGATCCGCTATATCGAGCAACAACTGGGTAAACCGTTTTTTGCCGAATGAGCGGTTTTTTTCACCGCCGATCTGGTCGATCAACCCATCGCTGGTCAGATACAAGGCGCTGCCTTCGGCGACGGAGAGTTCATGGGCGGTGAAGGCTTGATCGTAGGGAATGCCCCGATAGCCGATGCCCCGTTTGTCCCCTTTGATCTCCTTGACCTCGCCGCCGCTGAGGATAAACACCGGAAAGCGCGCGCCGCTGAAGATGATGCGGCGGCTGCTCGGCTGCAGATAGAGCATGCCCAGCTCCATGCCGTCATCGGACTCCCCCTGCGCCAGATCCTGCTTGAGCACCCGCTGCACAATGCGGTGCATGTCCGCCATCAGGCGCTGGGTCTGGCCCGGCGCCACCTCCTTGATGGCGCGATCCAGCGCGCCGTTGGTGATGAGGGTCATGAAGGCGCCGGGGATGCCGTGACCGGTGCAGTCTCCCAGCACCATCAGGTGGCCGTCGCCCCAGGGGCGATGCCAGTAGATGTCGCCGCCCACCAGATCGCGCGGCTCCCACAGAATCAGATGGTCGGCGAAGGTCTGATGGAAGAAGGCCGGATCCGGCAGAATGGCGCGCTGAATGCGGCTGGCGTAGCGGATGCTCTCCAGAATGATGCGGTTGGTCTCCTCCAACTCGCCGATCACGTTCTGATGCAGCGCATCGGTCTGATCCTTGAGCTGCTCCAGCAGCAGCCGGTGGCGCTCCGAGCGCGCCAGCTTGCTCTCCAGAATCGCCACGCGACGGGCCAGCGGCTCCTCCTCTTCGGGCGCCTGCGCAGGCGCGACGTCGCTCTGCGCAACGGCCGACTCGGCATCGGCGCAACTGAGCAGCACGGTGACGAAACTCTCATTGTGAAAGCGCGAGGACTCGGTGTCATCGGCCCCCAAAGGACCGATTTCGCCATAGCCGTAGAAGCCGGTGAAGGGGATCTCCGGCAGCTCCTGACGGATGGCGCTCTCCTCTTCGGCCACGCGGGAGCCCAGCAGGAATTTGCGCCCGGAGCAGGAGAAGAACAGCCCCGCATCGATGCGCGCCCCCGCTGGCAGATTGGCGCGCGCGGCTTGAATGGAGGCGCGGCTGCCGTCGAGGATGTCATCGCGGTCGGCGACGGTCAGTTGCACCTGCGTGCCGGTGGGTATGTCGCCCAAATAGGCCACGCCGCCATCCTCGTCCACGCTTCCCGGCGGCGCGCTCAGCCCCACCACCTGACCGCTCGCATCCAGCAGCGCCAGCGGACGGTCGCCGGTGGGCTGGGCGTGTTTGCCCAAAAAGCGGCGGTAGTAGGCGATGGCCGGCTGGTGGTCGATCTCGTGCACCAGGTTGGCGGTAGCGCGGGTGACCACCCCTGGTTGGCCGATGGGCTTCCAGCCGCTGGCCACGCCGCAGGAGACGGTCAGCGGTCCGCTGAGCAGCAGCACCGGCGCGCTGTTGCTCAGCGCCTGCGTGCGGTGGAACTGCTGGGTGCCGGTAAATTGCCAGTAGTCGCCAGCGGTGCCGCCCACCACCGGAATCTCGCCGCCCATCAGCTGTTTGAGATTCTCCAGCACCCCGTGGGCGCTGGTGGTGAGGCTCTCCGGGGTGACGATGCAGAGTTTGACCTCGCCATCGGCGGCAAAGCCCGCCTCATCCAGCGCCTGCTGGCAGGCCGCCTGGGGGTTGGCGCTGAGGTCGCGCCCCACCCCGCTGGCGAAGCGCACCTGGTCGGAGACAAACAGGGTCAGCGTCACCGAATCCTCGGCGAACCCCTTGCGGGAGCTCAATTCGCCATCGGTGGTGCAGCCGATCAGCGGCAGTCCCGGCCACTGCGCCTCCAGCCCCGCCAGCAGGGTGGGAAAATCCAGCTTCAGCGCGGAGAACAGCAGCGCCGCCCCCGGCGCGCGGCCGCCCAGTTGACTCTGGCACTGCGCCAGCAGATCGCTCAGCGCATCTTGGGTATCAATCCGCTCACTATGGGCGACGATCACCTGAAACATCGGCTTGCTTCCTTATACGCTGTCAATCCGCTTATACGGACGAATCCCATCAAGATTCAAATCAACGCGGCTCCTGCGGCGTCATCACAAACCCAGAGCGGAAAGATCCAGCCCCGAACCTTTGCGCGGCGGGCACCAGTAGAACGCCCCGGTGAGGGGGCGGGTGAAGCGGAACAGGGCGTCGGCAACGCCATCCTCCAGCCCCAGCATACGGCGCAAAATCGCTTCATAGGCGTCGAAGGAGCGGCCAAAGGCGACGAACATCAGCCCGGCGTCCATGCCATCGGTCCAGGGCATGGAACGGCGCAGAATAAACGCCTCAGGGGTGAAGCTCTCCTGGGCGGTGCGCTTGACGTGGGCCGACTCCGGCGCTTCATCAAACTCCTCATTATCGGCCAGACGTCGCCCGATCATATTGTCCTGCTCATCCTGGGGGTGGCTCTTGAACAGCCGCAGATCGTGCTTCCACTGCTGCACCGCGACAAAGCTGGAGCCGTCCAAACCGGCCCCGGCGCCGCTGACGATGGCCGCCGCCTGCGCCTTCTCCCCTTCGGGATTCTCCGTGCCGTCTTCGTAGCCGGTCAAATCCTGACTGTCGCCATGCTGAAACCCATCCACCACCGCCGTGGGCGTCAGACCATGGCCTAGCTGCGCCACGATGGCGTTGCTCTGATGCACCAACTCGCCGCGATCCTCCCCCTGCAACCAAACCCACACGTCGCCGCCGGTGGCGGGGATCGACCCAGCCGGGCCAGTCAGCGCGGGAAACGGCCGCAAACCGGGGATCTCCTTGCCCAAACGCTGGATGAATCCGGCCCCCAGCCCCAGCACCACCGTCTCCGGCAGCTCCATTTTGGCGATGCGCGCCAGCACATCCTGCGGCGCCAGGCGCGGCGGCAGGTCGACTGTCACATAGCGGCTGTGGGCGGGAACGGGGGCGAGAATGCTCGGTTGCGGAGTACTCATTTGCATGATCCCTTCAGAAACTGCTTTTGAAGATAAAAGATACTGGGGCTTTGCCCCAGACCCCACGAGGGCTCCGCCCTCGACCCGCACGGGCTCTGCCCGTGACCCGCCAGGAGGCCAGCCTCCTGGACCTCTTGGACCACACGCCTCGACGCGTCCCTATACGTTCAGAGCAACGGACTCACGCTCTGCGCGCTTGCGCTTGCGCTTGCGCTTGCAACTGACACTATCGAAATTCCGCGCGCGGCTCAAACCCTATGCCGCCGCGTCGGCGCCGATATCCGGCGTCACATGATCCGGCCATACGCTACGTTGATCGCACAGCTCGGCCCAGCCGCCGGGCAGCGTGCGGGCGATCAACCCCGCCACCCCGCTGAGGGTCAAACAGCAGTCGATGCCCGCAGCGCGCGCGCCCAGGATATCGGTCTCCAGTGAATCGCCCACCATCAACACGCGATTGCGCGCCACGCCCCGCAAAGTGGAGAGCGCCAAGTCAAACGCCGGGGCAAAGGGTTTGCCGATGCCCACCAGCGGCGCGCCGTAGGCCTCCGAGAGCAGCGCGGCGGTATAGCCGGAGACCGGATAGAAGCCGCCCTCGACGGTGACCACCACCAGATCGGGATTGGCCAGCAGAATCGGCGCTTGCGGCGCCCGCGCCAGCAGCGCCTCGGCCTGCTGCTGCTGCGGACCGCCGAAGAAGCTTTTGTCACTGCACATCAGCACCGACGCCGCGCCCTCGGCGGAATCGATGGCGGCGGGGGCGTAGGCCGTACGCCCCTCCTCGATGCCGATCCATAACTGCGTCTGCTGCTGATGCGCGCTCTGTTGCAGAAACGGACGCACCGCCATGCCGGAGGTGATCAGCTCCTCAGCGGTGAAATCAAACCCCTGCCGCCGCAATCCCGCCAGCACCGTGGTGGGAGCCTGGTTGGCGTTATTGGAGAGCACGCGCACCTGTTTGCCCGCCCGCCGCAGCGCCGATACCCGCTGCGGCGCGCCGGGGATCGCCTGAACGCCATGGGTCAGCACCCCATAGGCGTCCAGCAGCACCGCATCATACTCGGCCACAATGTGGCCAAAGGGCTCTGGCGCGCGCGCTTTGGGCTGGTTCAAGCGCGCCTCCAGGCTCGCATCGACGCCTGTGAGCATGGCGCGATAACGCCCCACATAGGGGGCCAATTGGGCGGCGCTGGAGATGTGCGGTTTGGCTGTGGGCAATTGATTCATGGGCAAACTGTTCGTTGTTTTAAACATTCGGTGAACGCCAGGGGTGGATTTTTTCCTCAATACAGGGTATTTAATTTTTTTATGTATGTCATCTTGCGGCGTCGTCCGGGATTCACCTGAACGACACGGTCCCGCCTCAAGCGTTCAGGGGGAGTTGGATGAGCTTTTCCGATACTCGGTTGCGCGTGTTTCACGCCGTAGCCAAACACCTCTCTTTTACCCGCGCCGCTGAGGAGCTCTACCTCACGCAGCCGGCGGTCACATTCCAGATCCGTCAGCTGGAGGAGCACTTCGACACCCGCCTGTTCGACCGGCACCACAACCGCATCTCCCTGACCGAAGCGGGGGTGGTGGTGTTCGACTACGCCGAGCGCATCCTGGAGCTCTATCGGGAGACCGAAAAGGCCATCAGCGAGATGACCGGAGTGACCCGGGGGGTGGTCAAAGTGGGCGCCTCCACCACCATTGGCGAATATCTGCTGCCGCGCATTCTGTCGGACTACCATGAGCGCTTCAATGACGTGCAGGTGCAGATGACCATCGACAACACCCGCACCGTCATCCGCAAGCTGGAGGACGCCACCATCGACGTGGGCATGGTGGAGGGGCCGGTCAAGAACAAGAACATCCACCGCGAACCGTGCACCGAAGATGAGCTGCTGGTGATCTGCCCGGTGGACCATCCCCTGCTGGAGTTCGATGAGATTCCGGTGCAGAAACTCAAGGAATACCCCTTTGTCAGCCGTGAAGAGGGCTCCGGCACCCGCGCGGTGATCACCGAACACCTGGGCAAGGCGGGCCTCAACTATGACCACCTGGACATCGTGTTGGAGCTGGGCAGCACCGAGGCGGTGAAAGGCGCGGTGGAGGGCGGCATCGGCGTGGGCATGGTCTCCTCGGCCAGCCTGCGCAAGGAGATCAAACTGGGTTCGCTGATTCCCCGCCGCATCGCCGGGGTGAGCATCACCCGCACCATCCACTTCGTGCACCAGAAGCAGAAATTCCGCTCCAAAGCGGTGGAGGCGTTCTACCAGTTCGCCAAGGAGCGCTGCGCCGGTCAGATGATCGACGACTTCCCGCTGTAGGATTGCCTCAACTCTGCGCGCGGCGCGCGGCGCACCAGTCGCGCCACAGCCGCCGCATCATCTGCTCCAGAATCACCGTATAACCGGCGTGATCACTCAGCGGCCCGTGCAACAGCGCGGGCCGCATCTGTTCGCGCATACGCTTAAGCTCATCGGGCTCGGCGGCCAGCGCCAGCGCAGTCTCCACATACGCCTCCGGCCCCGCCGCCACCAGCTCCGGCAGTCCAGCGGCGTGCAGGTGCGCCACGCTGTGGCGTCCGGCCAACCGTCCGGCGTCCAGCGCCACCACCGGAACCCCCATCCACAACGCCTCAATGGTGGTCAGCCCGCCCGAATAGGGGAACGGGTCCAGGGCGATATCCATGCGGTTGTAGCTGGCGAGAAAATCGGCGTGGGGCGCGCCCCCTTCCAGAAGCAACCGTTCGGGCTCGACGCCACGCTTGGCGAACGCCTCCACAAAGCGGGCGCGATTGGGCGCATCCCCCAGCGGTTTGGCCTTGAGCAGCAGGCGCGCGCCGGGCAGACGCTGGAGGATGCGCGCCCACAGGTCGAACACCCGTTCATTGATCTTGGCCGGGTTGTTGAAGCAGCCGAAGATGATGTGACCGTTCTGCAGACACGGCGGCGGCGCGACTGCGGGCATGTAGTCGGGCGGCGCGTAGATCACATTGTCCATGGGCATGCGCAGAATCCGCTCGGAGAACTGATCCTCGCAGCCAGCGGGGAACTGGTGCGGATCGCCCACCACTGCATCCATGGCCTGCAGGCCGGTGCTGGAAAAACAGCCGCCGCCGAGAATCTGCACCGGCGCGGCGCGCTGGGCAAACACCCGCAGGCGATTGCCCCGGGTGTGGCCGGAGAGATCCACCAGCACGTCGATGCGGTCGTCGCGAATGCGCTCGAGCAGTTGGTTGTCGGACCACGCCGCGCAGTCGACCCACGCATCCACCGCCGCGCGGGCGCGCTCGGTGAGCCAGTCGGGCTGGGTCAAGTTGGAGTAGACCGTCACCCGCACCGCGTTGCCATCGTGATTTTGCAAAATCGGCAGAGTGAAAAAGCCCAACGGGTGCTGTTTCAAGTCCGCCGAGACATAGCCGACGTTCAGAATGCGCTCGGGGTCGGGATCGTTGTGGCAGGGGTTCTGCGCCGGGGTGAGGGGATCGGCGAAACGGGCGCACCAGTCGCGCAGTTCAGCAAACAGCGCCTTAGGCCCCAGCTCCGGCGCATAGTGCATGGAGAAGGCCAGATTGGCGTGCAGCTCCGCCTGGTCTGGTTTGCGCGCCAGCCCTTCGCGATAGGTCGCCAAGGCCTCGGTTACGCGCCCCTGGTCGGTGTAGGCGTTGGCCAGATTGTTATATCCCGCCACCAGTTCGGGATTGATCCGCAGCGCCTCCCGCAGCGCCTCCACCGCCGCCTCCTGGCGTCCGGTCTCACGCAACAGGCAACCCAGAGCGTTGTAGCTCTCCGCCATGGCGGGCCGCGCCGCAATCACCTGCCGGTAGCAGCGTTCGGCCTCCTCATACGCCCCGCGCGCCTGCAACAGCATGCCCAAGGTGTGGCGCGCCTCATCATCCTCCGGGTTCATGGCCAATGCGCCGCGCAGCGCCGACTCCGCCTCCTGCACGCGCCCCTGGACGCGCAGCGCCATGCCGAGTTGGGCGTGCAGCAGCGGATTGTTGGGGTCATGCTCCAGCGCTTCATTCACCGCAAGCTCCGCCTCTTTGCCGCGTCCGGCGCGGCGCAGCGCCGCACTCAGATTCACCGTTGCGCTGGTCAACCTCGGATTGAGGCTCAAAGCGTGGCGGTAGAGGGTCTCGGCCTCGGCGTAACGTTCCAGATCGGTGAGAATATTGCCCAGCACCATATACGCTTCGGCGTAGTTTGGGTGCGCTTCAATGGCTTGCATCAACAGTCCGGAGGCCTCTTCGATGCGCTTGGCGCCCTGCAGCAGAATCGCCAGATTATGCAGCGTCTGCGGGTGGTTGGGCGCCACCGCGAGAATCTGCCGATAGAGCGCTTCGGCGCGATCGCGCTCGCCCTGTTCGTGCCAGTCGCACGCCTGTTCAAAGGCCTGTTCCAAGGTGACGTTGACGGTTTGATTCATGTCGAGTCCGAACTGTATCAAGGGAGGGAGACACCGCAGCATGGCCCTTGGATTGGTGCGGGTCCAGGAATTTTGGCTTGGCGTGCGGGGCCAACCATGCTATTAGTTTGATACTTTACCTCTCTGGAGTTCGTCATGTCCGCACGCAACGCCTTCATCGCCAGCCTCGCGCAGGAACCGTTTGCGCAGTTTCGCCAAGAGCAGTTGGCCGCCTTTGGACCGGATCTGGACGACATCTCCCTGCACTGGCTGGAGCGAGCGATGATCCCCCTGTGGGGACGGCGCTGTCTGAGCCTGCTGCCCGCCGCCGAGGCGCAAGCGGTGGATGGCGCGCGCCTGATGATCGCCCGCGGGGTGCTTTCGCGTCTGAACGAAAAGCGCGATTTTGTCATCGAGGCGCTGGAGCCGCTGGGCGATCCGGCGCGCAGCGCCGAGGAGAAGGCGGGGCTGGCCGACACCCTGATGGTGGCCAGCGCCTACATGCCGCTGCTGTTCCACGCCGTGCATCGCGACTATGAGCGCCCCTATGGCTTGGATCTCATCGGCAGCCACGCCCCGGGCGGACCTGGCGCGCGTCTGGCGCAGGCGGCGGGGGGCAACCCCTATGAGCCGTGCCCGCCGGATCTGCTGCGCGATGGATTGAACCGCCTGCCGCTGGAGCCGCAACAGACCCGCTTTGTGGATCTGGGCTGCGGCAAGGGGTTGGGGCTGCTGGTGGCTGCCGAGCGTCCGTTTGCGCAGATGGTGGGCATTGAGTTGGAGCCCACCCTGGCGCAGATCGCGCGGGAGAATCTGGCCCGTTATCCTCAGGAGAAGCGGGCCTGCGGCGATATCGCCATCGTCGAGGGCGACGCCCTGAGCGCCCCCTGGCCCGAAGGCGATGTGGTGGTCTATCTGTTCAACACCCTCACCGAGCCGCTGATGCCGCTGCTGCGGGAGCGGCTGGAGCGCATCGCCCAGGCGGGGCATCGGGCGTGGGTGGTCTACATCGAACCGCTGCATCTGTCAGCGTTGGAGGCCTCCCCCGCCGCGCGGCTGCTGCACAAGCAGATCAACATGGCGCTGCTGGCCTTCTCCCCCAGTGGAGAGCGGCTGCATTAATCTCTTTAGTGGTCATGCGGGGGGACGATGAAAGAGACTGGGGCTTCGCTCCAGACCCCGACCAGGGCGCCGCCCTCATTTGGCGCATGTCGGGGAGAAGAGAGAAGAGACTGGGGCTTCGCCCCAGACCCCGACCAGGGCTTTGCCCTGGACCCATGAGGGCGCCGCCCTCAACCCGCCAGGCCAATGGGGACAAATCCCGATTTCCCTGGACCCTTGTTAGTTTTACTGTGGGCGCACACTCGGACTCCGTGCTTGGCCCTCTGTATATTTGTGACCACAAGAGATTTTTGCTATGTCGCAATCCTATCTCTTTCATGACGCCGCCGAGGCCCAGGAGTACGCCCGCCTCCTCGCCCTGGCCGCCTGCGCCGACCCCCTCACCCTGGCGCGCATGGCCCGCATCGGCCTCGCCAAAGGCTGGCGCGTGCTGGAGATCGGCCCCGGCGCCGGAACCCTGCTCGCCCCCCTGGCCGAGCAGGTGGGCGAATCCGGCGCCGTGGACGCCATCGAACGCGATGTCCGCTACCTGCGCGACTTCACCCCTGAACCCATTCGCATCATCGCCCAAGACGCCCTGCAGTGGTCGCCGCCTGCGGACGATCCAGGCTATGACCTGATCCATCTGCGCTACGTGCTGATTCACCAAGCCGACGGCGCGGCGCTGGCCCAACGCTGCGCCCAGTGGCTCAAACCCGGCGGCTGGCTGTTGCTTGAGGAGCCCGACTTCACCCAGTGCCGCGCCATCGACGCCCCGGCGCCGGTGGCGCATCACATCAACCGCGTGCACGACGCCATCTGCGCGCTGTTCGAAAGCAAAGGGCTGGACCCCGCCTTCGGACAACGCCTGCCCAATCTGCTGCGCGCCCTCACGCCCGATTCCCTGGTGGTGGAGAATCACGCCCCCATCGTCCCCGGCGGCGCGCCGCAAGCGGAGGTGATGGCGCTCTCCGCCGACCACCTGAGCGCCGCCTACGCCGCCACCGGCTACTGTAATCTGGAGAATGTGGAAGAGTATCGCCACGCGCTGCGCAATCCGCGCCTGTGGACGCTACCGCTGCCCACCGTGGCGGCGTGGGGACGGCGCAACTAGGCTGTTTCCGAACGCTCTACGCAGCCTGCCTGAATCCACGTCGCCAGCGCCTCTTCATCCATTTCGCCACTGGCCACGCGCAGCACCGCCTGCTCGGCGTCGCGCTCGGTAACGTCCAGATTCCAGCCATTGCGCGCCAGAAACACCAGCGCCACGGCAAATCCGATGCGTTTATTGCCATCAATGAAGGGATGGTGCGTCTTGGTCAGAGCAAACAGGTAGGCGGCGGCCAGATGAAAAAGGTCTGCTTGGGCGTATTCATACAAATTGTGGGGGCGCGCCAGGGCGGCCTTCAGGCTCTCCTCAGAGCGCAAGCCGGGCGCGCCGCCATCGCGTTCCAACAACAACGCGTGCATGCGTTGCACAATGTCCGCGCGATCGACCCACTGAATCATTTCGCCAAACGGCGGAAGGCGTTGCCATAGCGCCCCACGGACTCGTGAAACAGCGCCATGCATTCGCTGTATTCGGCATCCGCCTTGGTCAGCAGAATCCCCTCTTTGGTGGCGGAGATATCCACCTGATCCCCCACCTCAATGTCGTACTGACGACGCACCTCGGCGGGTAGAGACACCCCCACGGAGTTTCCTTGCTGCGTGACTTTCCTTAACATGACGCCCCTCCTTTTTCATGTAAGAATTACAGTTCTTACATGAAAAAGCAAGCGCGATGAACCGCGCTGAGCATGGCCAATCTCGCCGCGCGCCACACAATGGCGGATTTCTTGACGTTATTTCCGCGCACTGGGCGCAACTTACCATAATTCCGACAAATTCCCGGCGTTATTTGGTCCATTTATCAGCCAAAACGCAGATTATGGTGGAAATTGTCGACTCAATCGTCTTTGGCCCGGAACCTGCTCAGTAGTGAAGCGTTCCGGCGACATCGGTCCGCGTCGGCGCGCCTCTTTAACGGACCGGGAGTTACACACATGTTCAAACGCTCCGCCCCGTCGGCCCAGCTGCAAACCTCCTGGCTCACCATGCTGCGTGAGCGTGGCATGAACGACCTGACCCAGGCCCGCGAGACCGGCGGCGTACTGCGTCGTTATGACAAGCAGCCCAAGAACACCCGCATTCGCCTGACCCCCGGGTTGGCCTATCTGCAACAGTGATTACGGCGGCTCGGCCATGGCGATGCGCAGGGTGAGCAACCCGCGATTGTTGCCATAGCAGAGCCTCAGATCGTTGGCGAAGATCCATAAACGCCCACTGTGGCGCGCCACGATCGCTTGTGTTTGCCCCAGCGCAAACGCCGCACTGCGATGACGACCAATGCTCCCCGCCAGGGCGCACCAGCCCGCAGCGGGGAGCGGTCGCAGCCCCTCCGTTAAGCGCATGGCCAGATTGGCGCTCGGCGCCCCCTGCATGGGGTCGGCGATGGGGATCGTGCGGTCGAACCACGGATCCAACACCCGCTCCACCGCGAATGTCAAACGCTGACCGGCGCGCACGTCGACGCCGCTGTCATTCCAGCGTCGACGCGCGCGCACCCGCATCCGCGCCTCAACCGCGCTCATCATCCTCTAACAACCACTGATCGCGATCCTCCGGTTGCCACACGCACTGCCCGGCGTTGCGCTGCAGCCCCTTGACCCGATGCGCCGGTTTGCCAGTCAACGCCGCCTGGAAGAACGCTTTGACGCCGGTATGTTTCTTGGCCGCCGTCTCATACATGCGATGGGTCGCCCCCACTTTCGGCGTATCGGTGAAGTCCACGTAGATCGCCGCCTCGCTCTGCCCGGCGCAGCGGGACATCTGCCCCAAACGCTTGGGATTCACCTTGTCGGAGATATTGAGCACGGAGTCATACTCGTTGATGGTGACATAGACCTGCCCGCGCGGCGTCAGCAGCGGGACCCAATCCCCGTGGCGGTCATAGTCCACATCCGCCGAACACAGCACGATGTTCTTGAAGATATTGGTCTCGTCGGCGTCGTGGTGGTTGGAGCGGATGTACTGCTCAAGCAGATAGTTGCCCTGGCTGTAGGTCATCATGCTGATATCCGCCTCGCAGCCCGCCTGGCGCAGGGTGCGCCAGTAGAGCCCCAGGGTGGTCAGGGCGCGGTCGAACGCCAGCGAAGACAGGCGCGCGTTGAGCGCCGCCTTCTTGTACTCGGCGTACTTGGCCAGTAGGAATTGCGGACCGGGGTTGGAGGGCCAGGAGAACAAAATCACGTTGACTGTGTAGCGTTTGGCCATCTTCAGACAGGTCTTCACCGACTCTTCAAACGAGGTGTTGAAGCCATGTGCGAAGAAGACCCAGCGAAACAGCGCCCGCTCTCCAGCCGTGAGAGACTCCCCGCCCGCCAGTTTGACCTGGGCGTTCTGAATCGCGGTTTGCGACCCTTCAAACAGGGAGCGACTGGGCGAACTGGCGGGGTCCGAGCTATCGGGTAGCAGCTGCATGCTCCACGAGTCGGCGTCTCCATTAATCACGCCAACGCGCAGATTATGCCCATTACTCTCCCCCAACTCCTCGCCAAACCAACCGTCATTGCCTTCGCGCTCCACATTGCGATTACTGACTACAATAACCATAAATCCATCCCCTTTTTTCAGAACAGAGCGTTCATATAGAATTCAAATTATCATCATGAGTAATTTGATAGCAGATTAACGAGAATACATCAAAAAGTATTTGAATATTATATAACTGTTATACTTATACTCAGAAATGCGGGCGCGACTTGCCTCCCTGCGCAATCCCAGGCATGCTGGATCTCCGCTGCGCCTCGCTCACCCCATCCCGCCCAACGGGAGAGATCATGTCCGACACCGGTTTTCCGCAACAGCCCGAAGAGCTGATCCGTTTCTATCACAACCGCGTCAAGCATCGGCCCCAGGAGTTCGCCCCCGGCCCCGGCGGCATGGACTGGGCCACCCAGCCCGACCCGTTCCGTGATTTTCACGGCGCTCCGGCGGTGATTCTGCCGCTGGCCGCCGACGGCTTGCGCGTCCCCTTCGCTGATCTGGATCGCGCCGACGGCGTGGAGCCGCGCCCGCTGACCATGAACACCTTGGCGGCGCTGTTTGAACTCTCGTTGGGGCTGGCGGCGTGGAAATCCATCAGCGGCCAGCGCTGGGCGCTGCGCTGCAACCCCTCCTCGGGCAATCTGCACCCCACCGAGGGGTATCTGGTGATGGGCGGCGAACCGACTCACGGCGCCCCCCTGCCCCACAGCGGCGTGTATCACTACAACGCCCTCAACCACACTCTGGAGCAGCGCGCCGAGCTGGACCCCGAGGAGGCCGCCGCCTGCCTGCCCGAGGGGACTTTCCTATTGGGACTCTCCAGCATCCACTGGCGCGAGGAGTGGAAGTATGGCGAGCGCGCTTACCGCTACTGCCAGTTGGACGTGGGACACGCCATTGCAGGCGTGCGTTACGCCGCCGCCGCCCTGGGGTGGCGCGTGCTCGCCCTGAGCGAACCGGCTGACGGCGACACCCTGCAACTGTTGGGGCTGGATCAATCCCTGCCCCCCGCCGCCGCCGAAGTGGAGGTTGAGGCGCCGGACCTGCTGCTATGGATTGACACCCGCGACGCCGACGATCTGGCTGATGATCCTGATCTGGATCCCCACCCGCCCAGCCCCGAACGCATCGCCGATCTGGCGGGCGCCGCAGCGGGGACGCGCTGGCAGGGCGACCCCAACAAATTGAGCGGTCGCCACAGCCATGAGTGGCCCATTGTCGCAGCGGTCTCCCGCGCCACCTTCAAAGGCGTCACCGAGAGCTATATCGCCCCGCCCACCGAGCCGCCGCCCATGGAGGCGACGCCCACCACGCAGAAGGCGGCGGATCTGATTCGCAATCGCCGCAGCGCGCAATCCTTTGACGCCAACGTCTCCATCGATCGCGACGCCTTCTATCGCATCCTCGACCGTCTGGTCCCGCGCCCGGGCATCGCCCCGTGGGACGCCCAGAGCTGGCCGCTGCGCCTGCACCCCATGCTGTTTGTGCATCGGGTGCGCGGCTTGCCCGCCGGGCTCTACGCCCTGCCGCGCAGTGAATCCGGCGAGATGGCTCTGCGCGAGAGCATGCGCGAAACCTTCGCCTGGGTGAAACCGGACACCTGCCCCGAGTCACTCAACCTCTACCTGCTGGCGGCGGGGGATCTGCGCGAACACGCCAAGGTCATCTCCTGCTCGCAGGATATCGCCTCGGACAGCGCCTTCAGCCTGGGCATGCTGGCGGAGTTCGATAGCGGCTTGGAGCCTGGTTCACATGGGGGTCCGCACGGATATCGTCAGATGTATTGGGAGGCGGGCATGCTGGGCCAGGCGCTCTATCTGGGCGCCGAGGCCGAAGGGGTCAATGGCACCGGCATCGGCTGTTTCCTGGACGATCTGTTGCATGAGATATTAACTCTCGAAGGAACCCGGATGCAGAGTCTCTACCACTTCACCGTGGGCGGCGGGCTGGAGGATGATCGCCTCACCACCGAGCCGCCGTATGGTCACTTGAGCGATCGCCCCAAGGCGGAGTGGATTTGAGCATGAATTGGTTATGGGGAAAATGAAAGATATCGAGGGCTGCGCCCTCGAGCTCCCAAAAGCAAAGACCAAACCGTGGGGCGCCGCCCCACGCCCCGCTGGGGGCGCGGCCCCCAGACCCCGGAAAAGGCGGCCATAAATGTCCGCCTTTTCCACCTGTTGAGATTCGCGCACGCCCCTTGGACCGTGCGCCAATTTGACTCCGACCGCACCTGATTAAGGACTCCCGGCCATGACGCGCCGCACTCTCCCCGCTCCCGCCATCGCCACAATCATGGCTCTGCTGGCCATGCTGCTTGCTCCCCCAGCCGGGGCCAAGGAGAAGAAGGAGGCCCCGCCGCCGCCGGTGCGCACCCAAGCCACCATCGCGCAACAGGGCGGCGACGCCGTCAAGGTCAGCGCCACCATCCTGGCCGTGCGTCAGGGCGCAGCCGCCGCGCGGGTGGCCGGCCTGGTGGACAGCGTGGCGGTGCGCGCAGGCGACCGCGTGGCGCGCGGCCAAACCCTGGCCAGCCTGGATGATGCGGAAGCGCGTCGCCAATTCGCCATCAAACTGGCCGAACGCGAAGAGGCTAACGCGCGCCTGGAGAAAGCGCGCTCGGACCTCAAACGCGATCGGGAGCTGATTGCGCGCAAGACCATCTCCGCCTCCCGCCTCATCGAAAGCGAGGCGGAACTGGCCATTCGCCAAGCCCTGCTCAAGCGCGCCGACGCCGAATTGGCCTTGGCCCGCGACGCGCTCAACTGGCTCACCATCACCGCCCCCTATGACGCCGTGGTCACCCAGCGTCTGGCGCAGCCCGGGGCGTGGATCGACCAGGGCGACGCCGTGGCTCAGCTGCTCGATCCCAACGACCTGGAGGCGCGCGCGGCCATGCCTGAAGCCATGGCGCGCGGCCTGCAACCGGGCGCAACGGCGCAGCTCACCTTCTCCGGCGACGGCAAACGCTGGCCCATCACCCTGCGCGCCGCCCCGCCCAGCAGCGACCCGGTGAGCCGCAACCGCATGACCTGGTGGAAGCTGCCCGAGGGCGCCCCCGCCGTGGCCGGTCAGGAGGCTTTGATCACCTTCACCGTCGGCGCCGCCGAGGGGATTTTGGTCCCCAAAGACGCCATCATTCGCAAAGGCGGCAAAGCCTCGGTGTTCGTGGTGGGCGCAGACAATACGGTGCAGCCCAAAGCGGTCGCCTTGGGCCGTTCGGTGGGGGGATATTTCCAAGCATTGGAGGGACTCGCCATTGGCGAAACGGTGGTGGTGCGCGGCAATGAGCGCCTGCGCCCGGGGCAGACGGTCAATCCCGCCCCGCTGGAGGCCGACGCCGCCGAGGAAGTCAAACCATGAACCTCGTCAACGCCGCAGCCCACCGCCCGGTGGCGGTGACGGTGGGCGTGCTGTTGGTGCTGATGTTCGGCCTGCTGGCGCTGAGCAACATCCCCATTCAGCTCACCCCCGACGTGCGCAAACCGCAGTTGACGGTCACCACCCAGTGGCCCGGCGCCGCCCCCGGCGAGGTCGAGAGCGAACTGACCATCCCCCAGGAGGAGGCGCTCAAGGCGCTCTCCGGTCTGGAGAATATGGAGTCCACCTCCTCCTACGGTCGCGCCCGCCTGGCGCTCACCTTCCGCGTGGGCACGGACATGGACGCCGCCCTGGTGCAGGTCTCCAACGAGTTGCAGCGGGTCAAGAACTACCCCACCGAGGCTGAACGCCCCACCCTGCGCACCGCCGACTCCGAGGACCGCCCCATCACCTGGATGCTGCTGCAACGCGCCGATCCCGATGACCTCAGCTCGGTGGACGGCTATCTGGAGCTGGTGGAGGAGCACATTCAACCGCTGTTTGAGCGCATTCCCGGGGTGGCCACGGTCAACGTCTACGGCGGCCGCGACACCGAACTGCGCATCACCGTGGACCCGGCGCAACTGGCGGCGCGCAAACTCACCTTGAACGATCTGGTCAGTGTGCTGCGCCGCGAGAGCGCCGACATCTCCGCCGGCAAGGTGGATGAGGGCAAACGCAGCTACACCGTGCGCACCCTGGGGCGCATCGATACGCCGGAGAAGGCGCGCGCGGTGGTGGTGGCCAGCGGCGACGGCGGCCCGGTGACTCTGGGCGACTTGGCCGACGTCGACTGGGCGCTGCAGGATCCTTCCGTGCATGTGCGCGGCATGGGGCGGTCGGCCATGGCCATCAACTGCGTGCGCGAACAGGGCGCCAATGTGCTGGAGGTGATGGCCGACGTGCACAAAATGGTCGAGCGGCTCAATACGGGGGTGCTGGCCAAGAACAACCTGCGCATTGAGGTCAAGTACGACGAGACCGACTACATCTACGACGCCCTGGCGTTGGTGCGGCAGAACCTGTTCATCGGCGGCGCGCTGGCCATGGCGGTGCTGCTGCTGTTTCTGCGCAGCGCCTCGGCCACGGTGATCATCGCGTTGGCGATCCCCATTTCGCTGATCGGCGCGTTCCTCATCATGGCCGCTGCCGGACGCACCATCAACGTCATCTCCCTGGCCGGTCTGGCCTTCGCCGTGGGCATGGTGGTGGACCCGGCCATCGTCACCCTGGAGAACATCGTGCGCCTGCGTCAGGCCGGTCTGGCGCGCTTTGAGGCGGCGGTGAAGGGGGTCAGCGAGGTGTGGGGGGCGATCTTCATCGCCACCGCCACCACCGTGGCGGTGTTCCTGCCGGTGGCGTGGTTGGATATCCAGGCGGCGCAACTGTTTGGCGATATCGCCGTGGCGCTGTGCGCGGCGGTGCTGTTCTCCCTGGTGGTCTCCACCACGGTGATCCCCACCCTGGCGGTGCGCCTGGGTCGGCAAGTGAGCATTGAAACCGATGACTCGCCGCAACGCCGTCCCATGGCCGACGCCATCGCCAATCTGGTGGCGCGCATCAACCGCAACACCGGCGCGCGTCTGGCGGTGATCATCGGCTTTATCGGCGCGCCCACCTGGCTCACACTGGTCAACGTGCCGCCTGCCGAATATCTGCCCTCGGGCAACCGCAACCTGATCTTCGGCCTGCTGGTGCCGCCGCCGGGCTACAACATCGACGAGATGACCCGTCTGGCGCAGAAGGTGGAGGAGCACATGCGCCCCTACTGGTTCGCCAAGCCCGAAACCGGCCTACCGTCGATGAAGCACTTCTTCTTCGGTTCGCGCGGCGACCGCGTGTTCATGGGCGGGGCGGCGGAGGATCCGGCGCGGGTCAAGGAGCTGCTGCCGGTGATCAAAAAGCCGATTCAGGAGCTGCCGGGGCTGTTCGGCGTGGTCAAACAGTCGAGCCTGTTTGAACGCGGCAGCGGGCGCGGGCGCTCCATTGAGCTGGATGTGAGCGGGCGCGATCTGGAGACCAGCATGGCGGTGGCCGCCGGTCTGTTCGGCGCGGTCAAACAGGCGATTCCCGATGTGCAGGCGCGCCCGGTGCCGGGTCTCTCCCTGGGCAGCCCGGAGCTGCATCTGATCCCCAACCGCCTGCGCGCCGCCGAAAACAGCCTCTCCGCCCAGGACGTGGGGCAGGCGGTGGACGCCTACGCCGATGGCGTGCAGGTGGATCAGTTCGTGCGCAATGGCCGCTCGGTGGATCTGACCCTGCGCGGCGATCCGCTGTTGGCGCAGCGCACCCAGGATCTGGGCAATCTGCCCATCGCCACCCCGCGCGGCGACATCATCCCGGTGGGCGCGGTCACCGACGTGGTGTTGGATTCCGGCCCCACCTCCATCCGCCGGGTGGAGCGCGAACGCACCGTCTCCCTGCGCATCTCACCGCCCGATGAGCTGGCCATGGAGAGCGCCATCAACATCGTGCGCGAGCAGGTGATGCAGCCCGCCATCGACAAGGGGTTGCCCGACGGCGTCACCCTGCGTCTGAGCGAAGGCGCCGACCAGTTGGCCCTGGCCAAGGAGGCCATGAGCGGCCAGTTCCTGCTGGCGCTGGCCATCACCTTCCTGCTCATGGCGGCGCTGTTCGAATCGTTCCTCTATCCCTTCGTTATCATCATCACCGTGCCGCTGGCGGCGTTCGGCGGCCTGCTGGGGCTGAAAACCCTCAATCTGTTTGTGCAGCAACCGCTGGATGTGCTCACCATGCTGGGCTTTGTGGCGCTGGTGGGCATCGTGGTCAACAACGCTATTCTCATCGTGCACCAGTCGCTCAACTTCATCCATCATGAGGGGATGAAGCACCAGCAGGCGGTGGTGGAGTCGGTGCGCATTCGCGTGCGGCCGATCTTTCTCTCCACCTTCACCTCGGTGTTCGGTCTGCTGCCGCTGGTGGCCTTCCCCGGAGCCGGTTCCGAACTCTATCGCGGCATGGGCAGCGTGATTCTGGGCGGCTTGCTGCTGGCCACCCTATTTACCCTGATTTTGGTTCCGGCCCTATTCTCCCTGGTGATGGGGCTGCGCGATCGCCTGCTCGGCGCCCACCCCGCCGCTGACGAGGCGTGAGAAACCTCCGGGCGATCAACAGAGCTGTTTGGGAGAGAGAAGCATGCGGTTACAGCGAAACCCCGCGCTGCTGGCGTTGCTGCTAACGATGTGGCTGCGTCCCATGGCGGCGGCGGCAGAGGTGACCTATGACGAACAGATCCACTTCTATGCGGTGCAAGGAGTGACCCCGGAGCAGATTCAACAGTCGTTGAGCGCCAAGCGCCGCGCCGTCACCGGGGACGACAACGACGCCATCACCAAATGGCAGGCCCATTGGCATTATAAGGATGATGGCGGCGCCAAAGATGGTCGCTGCCGCATCACCCGCGTCGACATCGACTACCGCGCCACTATCACCATGCCGCAGTGGGTGAATGCGCAATCCGCAAGCGAACAGACGCAGCAGATGTGGCGGCGTTTTTTTGATGCGCTCATGCGCCATGAACTCAACCATGTGCGTCTGGGACGCATCGCCACCCAGGCGATGCACAAAAAGCTGCTGGAGCTGCCCCCCGCATCCGATTGCGCTGAGCTCAAGCGACAGGTGAACGCCACGGCAAAGGCGTTCATCGACAAGACCAACCAAGTGAGCGACCGCTATGACGCCACCACCCAACACGGCGTCAAAGAGGGGGCGCAATTCCCGAATTGAGCTATCCCCTTGCGAAACCAAAACTGCACAGAACAGCCAATGTTTGCGTGACGTAGATTGAGCTTGCGCTGACTATTGGCCGCCGACTGGTCGGCGGCGGGGTCTGGGGGCCGCGCCCCCAGCGGGGTTTGGGGCGGAGCCCCAAGGTTTGGCTTTTGAACTTGGGAGCTCGAGGGCAGAGCCCTCGATATCTTTCATGACCAATATCCAAACCGTCCGATTCTAATTTCAACTGACAATAGCAAACGGGCCGGGAGATCACTCTCCCGGCCCGTTTGCTATTTCAAACTCTATGCGCCAGCGGGGTTAGTTGCCCCAGGGCATCCAGCGGTTCATCAAGCTCATTGGCCGCGCCGCGCCGCCCACATCATACTGCATGCGCGACATCGCCCCGGTCATCACATGCATGGCCTGATTCATCGCCGCCATGTTCTGCGAGATGCCCGGCAGCGTATCCAGCTTGCCGGAGATGCTCACCATGGTGGTGTTCATCTGCTGCACGCTGCCATTCATGGCGCCCACGTTCTCGGACATGCTCTCGACGTTCTCGGCGATGGACTGCATGTCCACGCTCATGGTCTCCATGTTGTCGCTGATGTACTCCAAGCGCGTGGACATCAGCTCCATGTTGTCCGACAGGCTCTTGATGTTAGCCGACAGCGAGCCCATGTTCATGCCCATCTTGGGGTCTATGGCCGTGGCCATACGCCGCATGTCCTGGGTCAGACTGAAAATCAGGAAGAAGCCGTAGATGGCCAGCACGATAAAGGCCGACAGCGACGGATAGACGATCAACTCCCACCGCCGCGCGCTCTTGTCGAAGCTCTTGGCGAACTGATCGAGCACGGTGGCCGAGCAGTTGACGCACTCGGAGTGCTGACCAATGGGAAAGACCGAAGGGATGCCGCGCCGACCGCCGGATTCAGACGCCTTGGCGGCGTCCTCGTCGGTTTGGGGCGCTTCGGTGGAGTTGGGGTCCGTCTGCTTGCCTTGATCGCTCATAGAGGATCCTTTTTACGCGGCGCATCGCGCCAAATCAGACCAAAATTTTATTATGATTTTTCTTTTTGCTGGTCTTTGCTTGCCCAGACGGTCCGCCTTTCGCGACCGCTTGAGCGGATTTCCCCCCTGCCTTGGCGCTCTGCCTCTTGGGCGCCGCGCGCTTCTTCGGCGCGGTCTCCGGGTAGAGCAGGCTGGCCAACTGCACGAACTCCTTGGCCGCTTTACTGGCGGGGGCCATCTCAAACACCCCCAAGCCCTCGCTGAAACTGCGGCGATAGGCGGTGCGCTGACCGATGCGCGCCTCAATCACACGCACCCCAGGCAGCATTTTCAGCGCCTCTTCGGTCTCCTCCGACTCCTTCAGAGCCGGATGGGTATCGGCGCGATTGACGAACAGCATCACTTCCGGCGGGGTCTCCCGCTGCAGCGTGGTTTCGTTGATGATATTCAAAAAGCGTTGCGTCGACCACACGTCGGCCTGACTGGGCGGCACCGGCACCACAATGCGCTGCGCCTGGGCGATGGCCTGACGCATGGCCCACAGATTGGAGGCGCCCACATCCACCAGGATGT
The DNA here is from genome assembly GCF_002109495.1 of Magnetofaba australis IT-1. Taxonomy (NCBI): domain Bacteria; kingdom Pseudomonadati; phylum Pseudomonadota; class Magnetococcia; order Magnetococcales; family Magnetococcaceae; genus Magnetofaba; species Magnetofaba australis. The sequence goes on along the minus strand of NZ_LVJN01000015.1, from coordinate 243,660 downwards.
CGTCGTCGGCGTGCTCCTTGAAGACCTTGCCCGGATCGCGATCGGGACGATAGACGGTGATGTCCGGCTCGGCGCCCTCTTCGCGGCGCACCTCCACCACATCGCTCAAGGTGGCCTGAGGATCCAGATCGAACGCCGCCACGCGACGTTTGGCGCGGGCCAGCCACACCGCCAGATTGAAGGCGATGGTGCTTTTGCCGCAGCCGCCTTTGAGATTTCCGATAACGGTGATCATCTGATCATCTACACACTTCGTCTGAGCAGCGTCCATCGCGCTGGACGGGTGGAAAACTTCGCCCGCCGGAGCGGAAAAACAGGCAAGGCGGCATCCGCTAGGATGGTTAAAACAATACAAAAAATAGTATCTATTGTTTGTACGAAATATTGCCGGGCAATGCAATGCGCGGCGGCGACTGCACGCGACCGCAGCGCAGAAAAAAAAGGGGGCCGAAGCCCCCTTTTTGGATTGGCTGGTCTGCGCCCGGGGAGCCGGGTTCAGACCGCCGCAGCCCGATTCGCCAGATTATTTGGCGGGGGCGGCGGGAGCAGCCGGGGCCACAGGGGCCACGGGGTAGCCGTAGGGCGCGGGAGCGCCGTAAGGAGCGCCCCAGGCGCCGGGATAGCCGTAGCCGTAACCGGGGTAGCCGTAGCCGTTGTAGCCGTTGTAGCCGTTGTAGCCGTTGTAGCCGTTGCCGTAGCCGGAGCCGGAGCCGGACATGTTGAAGCCGAAGTTGCCGGAACCGGAGCCGTTGCCAACACCGTTGCCCCAACCGTTGTTGTTGCCCCAACCCGAACCCGGACCCCAACCCCACCAAGCGTCGGCGTCGGAAGAGGTGACCATGGCCACGCCACCCAGCAGGGCGGCAATCGCGAGAACACGCAAGCTTTTCATAGTACGCAACTCCAATTTGTTGATTACCTTAAGAAAAGGCGAAGATGAAACCAACCTAACACGAACGGATGGCGTTCTGTCAATACTTACCACCCACCCGGACCAAAACCATTCCAGGGCGCGCCGCCCCAGGGGCCGCCCCAACCCGGGCCGCCCCAGCCGGGACCGCCCCAACCGCCGGGATACCAGCCGTTGTTGCCCAGACCGTTGCCCCAGCCATTGGCCCAACTGCGCCAATCGACATCGGCGTAGACGTTGAATTTGAGGTCGCCCCAGCCGTTGCCGTTGCCCCAGCCGTCACCCCAGCCGTTGCCATTGCCCCAACCGGGACCGCTCCAGGGACCACCGCCCCAACCGGGACCGTTCCAGGGACCGCCCCACCACGCTTCGGCGTCGGCAGAGGCCGCAGCCACCGACAAACCCATCACCGCCGCCAAAATCAACGCACTGCCGCGCTTCTTCATGCTCAAAGCTCCTGTTGCTTGTCCGTCATGCTCTTGCAGCCGCGCAAATCGGGCTGCAGTCTCAGCGCTTGCGCGCTCATCTCCCAGAGTCTGCACTCACCAGCTCCAGGGCCAATCCTGTCGCCAAGGCTCACGCCAGCCCCAATTGTTCCACGGCGAGCTGTTCATGTTCCATTCGCCGAAGGGGAGCTCCCCGCGCCGCCAACGGCCCCAGGACTCCTCATTGCGGCCAAAGCCGTCCAGCCCTTCGCGCGGTTCGCCCTCCAGCGGCGGAATATCCGTCCACGCCGGAGAGAAACCGAAGCGGGGCCAGCCAAGCGGATCGCCGCCACGGCGATTGGGCTCAAACCAGCGATCGCCGTTGCCCCAACTAAATCCCGGGTCGCCCCAACCGCGCGGCCCCCAGTAGGGGTCGGCGCCTTGGTGCGCCAGATCCCATTGGGTGGGCGCATCCCAATACCAGGGGTCTACCGTGTTGCGTCGACGCTGCGCCGCATAACCATCGCCCTGGCCGTTCCAGCGTTCAGGGTTAGCACCGTATCGGTCATCATAGCCCGGAGCATAACCAAAACGTCCATCATAATTTGGCTGCGCGCTATAATTTGGCGCGCCATAGCCCTGCTGGTTGGGAGCGTAACCACCACGCCCGCCGCTCTCCGGGACATAGCCGCCGCGCGCTGCGCCATAGCTCTCGGCGCCGTAATCGCGTCCCATGGGCGCATTGCGTCCGCCCTGCTGGCTCCATTGGCCGGATTGCGGCGCATAACCACGATTTTCATAGCCGCCATAGGCGCCGGAATAGCCGCCTTGACCGCCATAGGGCTCGGCATACCCGCCCTGACCGCCATACCCATCCCGACGCGGCGCGTTATAGCGATCCGCATAAGCGGGCGCGTTACGCGTATATCCCGAGGCGCTGCGCTGGGGATTGCCGTCGCCGTCGAACCCCTCTTGGAAATTGCGCATGAAGCGACCGAACTGACGTCCAAAACGATCACCGGAGGGCGCCATACGGTCGGGGTAATCCATGAATCGCTCCGCCTGACTGGACGGATCCATATCCGGCATCATGCCCATGCCAGCGCCGTGACTCTCTTGAACCGCCGCGCCGAAACCCACAGCTACAGCGAACATCAGCGTAGCGCCATGACCGTTCAGACGCAGCCAAGCCCCATGAATCGCGCGAATATCATGAAACCCTGATAAGTGAAAACGGGAACATGAGCAACCAAAAAATATTGATGACCCGAATAATCTCATGGTCTGACGCCCGTTTTTTGGGAAGAACCCGCTGGTTGTTGGGACCGACTGGATGGCATAGCCTCTTGCGTATAACCGGACGGTAGTTCGAATAACGCGGGCGGCGGCAACCCTTCAGCAATGCGCCGCATCCGCATCTGCGCGCCATCGGCGTAACGTTCGGCGATCACCACGCCCAGCGCGCGATCCACCCAGAGCTGGGCTAACGGCTCCACCTTCTGCTGCGCCACCCGATTCACCCGCCAACGTTCGGTTTCGCGCCCATCCAAACTCTGCGTCCCCTCCAACTGGCAACTTAAAGCCAAGTCAGTCTGACACGGACTGCGCGGATCATCCGGCAGCGGCGGAAACGCATCCGCCTGTAGCGGCTGACTCCAATAGACCTTGCGCGCCGGGAACAGCATCCACACCGAACGCAAATCGCGACGATGGATCACCACCACCTTTTCAGAACCCCGAAACGCTTCGGTGCGAATCCCCAACGGTCCCACATAGAGCCGCCCCAACTGCTTGCGTTTCTCGCCCTGAGCTGTCGCCATTTCGCGCTCGACCAGGGCAGAAAAAGCCGTCGCTTTGGCGGGCTTGGCCGCAAGCGGCTCCTGCGCCAGCACCGATGACCCCAGCGCCAACCACAGACTCATCAGAACGCCCCACCACGCAGCAAGCAATCGCCCGCTCATGGGCTTCACCAGTGGCGCGCAGGCGCCGCGCCCGCGGGGCCGCCTTCCAGGCTCCAGGGATTGACCGGCTGGGCCGATTGACCATAGCCGCCCGGCATATAGCCATTGCCGCTCCAACCACTGCCGTTATTCTGATATGGCGCGCTCTGATAGGGCGTTGTTTGCCCCCAACCGCCGCTATAAGGGGTGGGAGAAGTGGGTTTAGACCAGGGATTGACGCGGTTGGGCGAGATTTGCGCAGGCTCTGTTGTCAGCGCTACCCCCTGGCGGAACGGTACATTGCCCCACGGCCGGAATTGAAACGGCGCGTTGCTGCTCGGCGCGTTCGGAGTGGAATAGGTTGCGCCCGGTTGCGTCATGGAGGGCGCTGTCTGGGGACGATAGCCGCCGCCCGCCCAGCGCCAAGGGTTGCCGATGGGGGCCGCCGCCACTCCAGCGGAAGGGGCGACGCCCGGGGCGTTGCCATAGCCCATCGGCACACCGGGTTGATGCTTGGGCGCCGCGTTGACGGGGCCGGCGTTCCAGGCGTCATAGGTGAGGCCTTGCGCCTGCGCCGCGCTGGCTGCACACAGACCGAGCGACAGCGCAGCGCCGATCAGGCATCGGAATCCGTCTGGCATCTGGCGCTCTCCTCGCATTGGGGTCACTGTCCTGTCCGGCCCATATCCCGCGCGCCGCTGGGGGCGTCGTCTTGGGGCGGCTCATAACCTTGCGGCCACAGGAACCAACCTGCGGCGTTGGGGGTCGCCGGTTTGGCTTGCGGCGGCTGCGATGACTGCCCTTGCCAGCCGCCACGACCATTGGCGGCGCGCGCCGCCGGGTGTTCATTGGGATAGAAGCCAAAACGCGGCGGTTCGGCGGTGGGATGGAAACCCTCGCCGCCCTGGGCGCCGCTTTGGGCGTCAAACTGACCGCCGCCGCGTACGCCGCCATAAGCGTTCATGCCGCCCTGACCCATGCCCTGCTGACCCATGCCCTGCTGCCCCCTATTCGCGGGCCCCATACCGCCGCCATACTGCCCGGCGGCGGGCGGCGCGTAGTTGGGCTGATAGTCACGCCCTGCAGGCTGTTGCTGCGGGGCGTTGGCGTAACCGGGCGCATAGCCGCCATAGCCCTGTCCTGGGCGGGGCTGACCGGGGTAATAGCCAAACGAGGGCGGCTCGGGATAGGGGCTGGGCGCTTGCCAACCGCCCGGGTCGCCATAAGCGGCGGGCGCCTGTCCGCCAGAGTAGGGCGCGCCGCCATACGAACCACGCGGCGCGGCGTAGCCGCCGCCATATTGACCGCCGCCATACTGCGCGCCGCCGTATTGGCCGCCGCTATTGTAGCCGCCGCCAGAGCGCGCGCGGTTCTGCTCGCCGCCATTCCAAACATTGGACCAATCGGCGTTATAGGGCCAGGCCGAACTCCCCTGCGCCTGCGCCGAACCCAGCGCGCCGAGCCACAATGCGCCGAAGCTCACAGCCGTCGCCGCGCGTTTCCATCGTTTGTTACGCATCACCATTGCCGACCCTCCTGGTCCTTTTATCGCGCGCTGGGCAAACGGGAGCGGGAGCGGGTTTTCAAGCGGATGCCGCGACGCGACTTGCCGCGCCCCGAGGCGGGCTTGTCCGCACCCTTGGCCGCATCAGACTCCGGCTTCACCGGCTCCGGCACGGCCGGATCGCTGGGCTCCTGCCCGGCAACGGCTTTGGCCGTCGGTTTGCGCGCCGGTCGCTTACGCGGCGCCGCTTTCTTGGCCACAGTCGGCTTCTTGGCGGGCGCGGCCTTCTTGGGCGCGGGCGCCGCTTTCACCTCCGGCGCAGGCTTGGCCTCGGGCTCCGATTCCGGTTCCGACTCAACCACCGGCTCTGGCTCAACGACAGGCTCTGGTTCCAGTTCGGGCTTGGTCTCCACTTTCGCTGCAGGCTTCGGCTTGGCTTCCACCGGCTCCGGCGTCGACGCAGCCTTGGCTTCCGGCTTGGCCGCCGCTTGCGGGGCCACATCCGCTGTTTCCAATGAAGCGTAGCTCTCCATCTCCGCGTCGGCCAGCGCCTGCTCGGCCTCCTCTTCGGCGGAATCCACAGTCTCCAGAAGCTCCGCCTCTTCGTCTTCGCTCACCTTCGCCGCATGCTGATCACACGGCTTGGGCTTCTTGAAGGCGGATTCGGCGCTGATGCAGCCCAGCGGAATCACCACCAGCGTCAGCAGGGTGGAGATCAACGCCCCCGCCAGCAGGGAGATGGCCATGCCTTGGAAGATGAAGTCCGACAGAATCACCGACGAACCGGCCACCAGCGCCAGCGCGGTGATCATGATGGGACGCGTCCTCGCTTTGCACGCGCGCATCACCGCCTCACGCACCGAGGAGCCCGCCAGAATCTCCTGCTGGGAGAAGTCCACCAGCAGAATCGAGTTGCGCACGATGATCCCCGCCAGGGCGATAAAGCCAATCATCGAGGTGGCGGTGAATTTGGCGTCCATCAACCAGTGGCCGGGGATGATCCCCACCAGGGTCAGCGGAATCGGCGCCATGATGATGGCGGGCAGCGTGAAGTTGCCGAACTCCCACACCACCAGCATGTAGATGAGGATCAGCGCCACGCCAAAGGCGATGCCCATGTCGCGGAAGGTCTCATAGGTGACGGTCCACTCGCCGGTCCACTCGAAGCCGGAGACCGAGTAGGTTTCCGGCGGCCCCAGATACTCGCCGGCGATCTTCACGCCATCGGGGGCGGTGTAGCTGGCCAGCATCTCCTCCACATCGAACATGCCGTAGATGGGGGCGTCCAGACGCCCGGTCACCTCGCCGGTGACATACTCCACCGGACGCAGATCCTTGTGGTAGATCACCGGATCCTGACGGTCGCGCACAAAGCGGCCCAGCTCACGCAGCGGGGTCATCACGCCGCTTTGGGAGGCGATGGGCAGATCGCCCAGGCTGGTGATCTGGGAACGCTTCTCCAGCGGCACCTGCAGCACGATGTAGGTAGGCTCCAGCACCAGGCCGCGTTTGATGTCGCCCAGTTTGAAACCGCCCATGGCCATGCCCAGGTTGCGGTTGATGTCATCCACGGAGATGCCGCGACGCACCGCCTTTTCGGTATCCACCTCGAAGCGCCAGATGTCGTAGGGCTCCTCCAGATAGTTATCCACATCGACGATGGACTCGGAGCGCTCGAACATGGCGGTCATGTCTTTGGCCAACTGACGCCGCGACTCGGCGGTGGGACCGGTCACTTCGGCCACCACCGACTGCAGCACCGGCGGCCCCGGAGGCATCTCCACCACCTGCACCTTGGCGCCCATCTGCTGCGCCATGGGGGTGATCAGCTTCCGCACCGCCACGGCGATGTCGTGGCTGGTGCGCTCGCGCTCGCTCTTGTGCTTGAGCTGAACTTGGATATCCGCCTGCCACGACTCGCTGCGCATGTAGTAGTGGCGCACCAGACCGTTGAAGTTGAACGGCGAGGCGGTGCCGGTATAGGTCTGCATCGCGGTCACTTCAGCCACATTGTCGTAGATGGCGCGGGTGATCTGCTGAGCCACGTTGGCGGTCTTGGGCAGCGCGGTGCCCTCGGGCATATTGATCACCACGTTGAACTCGGGCTTATTGTCCAACGGCAGAATCTTCACCGTCACGCTGGTGGTGTAGAACAGCGCGCAGCAAGCGAAGAAGACTGCCACCAAACCACCCAGGAAGGTGAAGCCCCGGACTTTGCTATCGATGAGCGGCGGCAGCAGCTTGTGGTAGAAGCGGTCGAGCTTCTGCACCTGGGCGTGCTCTTTACGCTCGTAGCGCTCCAGGTTCATCATGGAGGGTTTGATCTTCTGCGCCAGCCAGGGGGTGAAGATGAAGGCGGCGAACAGGGAGAACAGCATCGCCACCGAGCCCAGCGCCGGGATGGGGGCCATATAGGGGCCCATCATGCCGGAGACGAAGCCCATGGGCAGCAGCGCGGCGATCACGGTAAAGGTGGCCAGGATGGTGGGGTTGCCCACCTCACGCACGGCGTCCACCGAGATGCCCTCGTCGGAGGAGCCATCCAGCAGCCAGCGGCGATAGATGTTCTCCACCACCACGATGGCGTCGTCCACCAGAATGCCGATGGAGAAGATCAACGCAAACAGCGACACCCGGTCGATGGTGAAGCCCATCAACAGCGCGGCAAACACCGTCATCAGGATCACCACCGGGATCACCACCAGGGTGACGATGGCCGGACGCAATCCCAGCGAGAACCACACCAGGAAGGTCACCGCCATGGTGGCGACGAAGAGTTTGAACAGCAGCTCGTTGACCTTCTCGTTGGCGGTGGCGCCGTAGTTACGGGTCACTTCAACATGCACGTTGTCAGGGATCAGCGAGCCCTTCATCTCCTCGACCTTGGCGAGGATCTCATTGGCCACGGAGACGCCGTTGGAGCCCTTCTTCTTGGCCACGGCGATAGTCACCGCCGGCGCGCCATGGGCTTTGGCGATCTGCTGATCCTGCAACGCGCGGCCGGTGGTGTAGGTGACCATCTGCTTGGTCTCTTCAGGGCCGGAGAAGACCCGCGCCACATCGCTCACATAGACGGGAATGCCGCCGCGGGAGCCCACCACCAGACGTTTGATATCTTCCGCGCTTTGCAGGAAGGCGCCGGTGTAGACCTGGAAGCCGGTGTTGCCGGACTCCACGCTGCCGATGCCCTTTTCGCTGTTGGCGGCGCTGATGGTCTGGGCGATCTGATCCAGGGTGACGCCGTAACCGGCCAGACGCTCGGGGAACACCTCCACGCGCACCTGTTCGCTGCGGCCGCCCACCACGAAGCCCTGGCTGGTCTTGGGCACCTCTTTGAGCTGCTGCAACACATCCATGGAGAGGATGCGCAAAGAGGCGTCATCCAAACCATCGGACCACAAGGTGAGGGTCACCACCGGGGTGTCGTCCACCGCCTTGGGTTTGACCAAAGGCTTGGAGACTCCGGGAGGAATCTTGTCCATGTTGGACTGCAGGCGGTCATACAGCTTGACCAGGGACTCTTCGAGATCCTCGCCCACCACGAACTGCACGGTCACCAGCGCCATGCCGCGCTTGGAGGCCGAGTAGACGTGCTTCACGCCAGTCATCTCGCTCATGATGCGCTCGAGGGGCTCAGCCACCTTTAGCGCCACCTCGTTGGAGGAGGCGCCTTCGAACTGCACCATGATGTCCACCATGGGCACCGAGATCTGGGGATCCTCCTGACGCGGGGTCAGGACCAAGCCCATAATGCCCATGGCCAGGCAGGCCGCCAGGAACAGCGGCGAGAGCGGCGAATGGATAAACGCTTTGGCCATACCGCCGGCGATGCCGAGGTTGCGCTCTTTCCCGGAAGAGCCCGCTTCGTGCTTGGAATGGTCCGCTTTGTCAGCATTCATGCCGTTGTTCCAACTTGTTGTGACTTCAAGAAGCCGTTGCCGCCTCGCGCTGCGCCCAGGCCGCGCGCGACACGCGAAACGCCATGCGAAGCAACGGGGCTTCGCATGGCGCGCGACAACGAGGGTCTGTTACTGCGCCGCTTGCGCCGCCGGATTCCACACTCCGGTGGGGGCGGCCACGGCGTTGGCCAGGATGCGATCCCCCGGCGACAGGCCGGAGAGCACGCTCACGGCGTTGTTGTTGACGAAGCCGCCCAGGCGAATCATGCGCAACTCCGGTTGACCGCTGGAGCCGAGCACCGTCACCGCCGGCAGGGAGCCGCGCCACAATACCGCGGTTTTGGGGATCACCGGCAGTTGTTCCACCGGGCTGGTGACGTCGGGAATGGAGACTTCGGCGTACATGCCCGGACCGCCCGGCACGTTGGGCGGCACCGCCAGCTTCACCGTCACGGTGTGGCGCTGGGGGTCGGCCATGGGGAAGATCTGCGCCACGCGGGTCTCGATCTGGGCGTCGCCCACATCCAGCTTGGCGGGGATCGACATGCCCTGCTTGACGCCCGGCATCAGACGCGCCGGCACGTCCACTTTGATCTGTAGATTGCGGGTGTCGGCGAACTCCAGCAGGGGCATGCCCGGCTGCACGGTGTCGCCCACCTCGATGTGCTTGCGCACGATCACACCGTCAAACGGGGCGATGGACTTGGTGTCGCGTAATGAGGCGCGCAACTCCTGCAGCGCAGCGCGGGCCTGTTCCAACCGCGCCTGGGCCTGCTGGATGCGGGCGCCTTGGGAGCGCACGTTGGCCCAGCGGGCGACTTTGGGATTGTCGGCGCCGATCATGTCGGAGAAGGGCCGGGTCATGTAGCGATCGAACATCTTGGGGATCGCCATGCCGGTGTTCTCGGACTCCATCGCCGAGCCGGAGTAGATCTCGCGGGTGTATTGCACCTTGGCGTCGCCGACGCCGGCCTCGGCGTTGACGAACTCCGCATAGGCGGCGCGCCACTTGGCTTTGAGGCTGTCATCGTTGAGGGAGACCAGCACGGTGTCTTTGGGGTGGTAGTCCCCCTCCACACCGGCGATGAAGGAGATCCGTCCCGGCGCCTGGGCGGCGAACGAGACCTCCTTGAGCGGCTCCACAGTGCCGCCCAGCTTGGTGCTGGCGCCAATGGGCTCGGAGCGCACGGTGATGTACTGCTGTGCGGCCATTGGTTGCGCCATAGCGGCGGGAGGCAACGCCAGGCTTCCCGCCAGCAGAGCCCCCATGGTCATGGAAAGACGCATGTTCGACATGGAACTATCCCTCAACTAGTGCCAGACAGACGCATCCTGCGTTCTGCGACTGGACGTATCGGGCTCCCGGCTTAAAGAAAGTCTCGGCGAACTTATCTGTCCGCTCTGCATATTATAGCCGCCTGGTTTTCCAGGTCGGTGAAGCGACGGGGGGTGGTTGTGACCTCCCCGTTGCAAGCCGGATTCGCTCACCCGTGACGGTGGCGAAACCATGACTTCGAGCATTGTTTCGGCGCCCAGGCCCGTGGACTTTAGCAAAGACGCCTGTTTTTTCTCAAAAAATCGCTCAAAAAAACGCTTAAGCACTGCACCACTCTGGCCGAAGGGCGGGGCCGAAATCGCCCCGCCCACAGCCGAAACCGCCGTCGCGATTAGACGCGACCCATCACCGTGAAGCTCTTGATGAAGGGACCGGCCATACGCGGATCCTTGATCATGGCGCCGTAGTCGCCGACCTGGAACTTGAGCTTACGCGAGGTGTAGGCCATGCCCAGACCCATCATGCCCAGACCTTTGGCGATCCACTTGTTCCAGTTGTCTTCGGAAGCGCGCAGATCCCAGTTCAATTCCTGACCGTCGTAGGCGCAGCCGATGGTGGCCTTGCCGTTTTCCACCACCAGCACGCCACGGGGCGTGTCTTCGCCATCGATGCCATAGCCGATGTTGGAATTAAAATTGATTTTCGCCAGAGCGTCGGACAGCTCGGACTCCTTGTTCCACTCTTCCTGGAATTTTTTCATCCACTCGTCGCCGAAAAGATCCGCCATGCTTCCCTCCATCCAGTCAAAACATTATAGGAAAATCGTTTCTCCAGCCGCGCTGGAGCGTCGAACCCGTTGAAAAACAAGCCCGATGAACTGTCTTGGACGCCATAAAACGGCCTGAGCGCCACTGCGCGCAGTTCTTTGTGAACGCCAAAAGGTAGCAAAAAGGATTTTTCAAAGGCAATGAAAATCGCCCCTCGCCGCCTTGAGCGCTTCACCCTAACACAATCAACAACAACCCGGCGAACATGATCAACGCGCCGCCAAAGCGCCGCCGCAATCCGCTCTCGCCCAACAGCCACGCCCCCAGCGCCACCGCCATCAGCGCGCTGGTGCGCTTGACCGCGATCACATAGGGGACCAGCCCCGCTTCGATGGCCAGCATATGGAACAGGATCACCGCCGCCATCAATCCGCCCTGGCGAATCAGCGCGGGCAGATTGCGCCGCACCTGCCCCAGATCGTCCCGCGCCAGCAGCCACGCCAGCGGCGTCATCAGCGCAGCGGTGACGCCGGTGACCGCCACCATCCACGCCAGCGCCGAACCGTTTTGCATGCCAATACGGTCGATATTGGCGGTAAAGCTGAACAGAAACGCCGTAATCAGCATGCTGCGCGCGCCCGGCTGGGTCCATAACGCCTGCAACGGCGCCCACCGGCCCAGATGGCGCTGGTCGATATTCAGCAGATAGGAGCCCGCCACGATCAACACGATGCCCCCCGCCCCCAGCAGCGTCGGCGCCTCGCCGATGAGCAGCGGGCTGGTGAGCAGCATGAACAGCGGCGTAAACGCCAGAATCGGCGCCGCCAACGACAGGTCGGCGTCACGCAGAGCGCGGGCGTAGAAGCCCAGCGCCGCCGACAGCAGCAGACCGCTGGCCACCGCAGCGGGCCAGAACAGCGGCCCAATCGGCGGCATGGGAATCCACGCCAACAGCGGCAGCATGAAGAGAAACGCAAACAGCTCCTGCGCCCACGCCAGCAGCCAGGGGTTGACCTGGCGCGTCAAGCGCTTGGAGAGCAGATCCTTGACCGCATGGATCAGCGCCGTGAGCAGCGCATAGAGGAGCCACAACATGCCCGCGCACCCGCCGGGAAAATAGGAAGCGCGTCAGCGCCTCTAGTCGTCGTTGGCTGAACGCTCTGCGCCGTTGGCCGGGATCGGCGCGCCGCCATGACCGATGGGAATCAGCCCATAACGCTCCAGGATACTCTGCCCCTCGGGGCCGCGCGCCCAGGCGATGAACTCGCTGACCGCCGGTTCCGGGTCACTGAGCATGTACATGTAGAGCGGGCGCACCAGCGGATAGGTCTGGCGCCGCAGATTGTCCGCCGTGGGGGAGATACAGCGGTCCGCGTCGGCCTTGCGCGTAGCGGCGCGGGCGTTGGTGTCCTGCAGGGCGGCGCCGGTTTCGCTTTCACGGGCGGCGAACTGCTCGCCGCGCCAGGGGTCCAGGCACAACCGTTTGACCCGCGAGGTGGCGTGGGCCATGCCCGCATAACCAATGGCGCAGGGGTCGTTGGCGACGCTGCTGACCACCTCTTCGGGGGTTTTGAAGTAACGCAGGTCACGCCGCATATGGCGTTTGTTCTCAAACAGGCTGCGGCGGAAGAAGACAAATTCGCCAGCGGTGTTCTTGCGCGTCACCGGACGCACGCGCCCGCCTTCGCAACCGGGCGCCTCCACCCCCAGATCGCTCCAGTGAATCTGCCGCCCCTCCTTGCCAAAAATCTCCTCCAGCTGCGCCAGGGAGATGCCGGTCAATGGATTGTCCGGGTGCACGATCACCGACAGCGCATCCCAACCGACGATATAGCCCACCGGCGAGCGGTGCAGACGACGATTGGTGAGGCTGATTTCGCGACTTTTCATGGGGCGGCTGGTGCTGGCGACCTCCACATGGCCATTGATCAACGCAGCGATGCCATTGCCGGAGCCGCCGCCCTGCACCTCCACACTCACGCCGCTGTTGTTGGCCACCGAGACCTGATAGGCGCGCGACCACAACAGCGCCACTTCAAACAGAATTTCCGAGCCTTTGAGGCGAATGGCGGCAGGCGCGGCGTTGGCGATATGGGGCGCGCTCAACAGCAGCACAGCGCCCACCATCAGCAGAGGGAAACCGCTGCGCCCAATGCGTCCAGCCGTGTGCGTCCAGTTCATCATAATCCCCCTGCCAATGCGCTCTGAGAGGCTGATTATCAACTCTTTTTTTCTGCTCAGACAGCCAGGATACCACGATTGCGCACAACAAACCGCCTGTCTGCGGCGGGCCGCGCGCTATCGCTGTCTGTCAGCGCCTCTTCACATCTCTATTCTGACTCAGACGCCTCGGGCGGCTCCCCCCCCTCGGATGTCACGATCAACTTATCTCGGTCGGCGCTGCAACTGATGCGCAGCGCAAACAACTCTTCGGCCCCCTTGGGAAACGACTGCCCCGCGATCCAGATCTGCGGCAGCGACAAATGCGCGCCGCGCAATCCTCCCAGGGCGTCGCGGATGCGCTCATCGTCGAAAAAGGCGAATGGTTCATCCAACGCCAGAAACTGCTTGCCACTTTGCGAGCGCGCCGCCATGGCCTGGGCCAGCGCCGCGCGCGCCGCCAGCAGCAGTTGCCGCCGCGCGCCGGTGGAGAGCTTCTCCAAACCGGAAAAGCCATTCTTCTCCGCCGAGAAGGCCTGCAAGCGCAGATCCTCATCAAAACGCACATGTTGATAGCGCCCGCGGGTAAACAGCGGCGCCAACTCGCCCACAGCGCGACGCAGCTCCTCATTAAAACGCGCAGCCATCTCCTTTTGCGTCACATCGAGCATGCGCAGGCCCAACTCGCGCACTTTCACGCCCTGCGCCGCCTTCTGCTGGCGCTCACGGGCGATCTCCAACCGCTCGGACATCTCGCGGCCGCTCTTGCGGCGCTCGCGCTCGACGTGAATCGCCTCTTCCAGACTCTGTTGTTCATCGGCAAAACGTTCGCGCTCCGTGAACGCTTCTGACAGATTCTCGTCCAAATCCTGCCGCAACAACAGCATACCATCGCGCAAAGAGTCGTGTAACCTCTTATATTGAGAGACAGTTTTCTTCCAACTGGGAGCCAGCGCCAAACGCTTGCCCGCATCGTGCAGCCAGTGGTTCAGATCCTCGCACCACGGCGCATCGCTGAGGGTGGCCAACTCCGGCAGACGCGCCAGGGTAGGCTCCTCGAACCAAGCGCGGATGCGCCGCGCCTGTTCACGGCCAAAACGCGCCTGACGCTCCAGATCGCGCAACCGCCGCCCCGACTCCTTGGCGCGCAGAGTCGCTGACACCGCACCGCCCAGCGCCACCAGCGCCACCATCCAACCGCCATGGAACAGCACGCGCCAAGCAAAACTTCCCTGTGCGCCCATGGTCCACTCGCCCAGACGGGTCCAGAACCCCGCAGCGGTCTGGGCGTCATGCTCCAGCGGCGCGCCCGGACCGGCCGCCGCCGCCAACGCCAGCGCGCCCAGCGCCAACAGAACGCCCAGCGCATAGCGCCCGCGCAGACGCAGTGTGCGCTCGCGCTGCTGTCGATGGCGACTGGCCTCCACTTCGAAGGTGCGCGCCGCCAGCGGATCGTCCTGAGAGCCGCGACCGCCCTCCCCCAGCCAGTGCGACCAGCGATCGGCAAAGCGGGTCATCTCCGCCATCAGCATCGCCAACGGCTCCAGCGCCGCCGTTACCTGCGCGCTCCATTGACGCAGCGCATCCACCGCCACCTCGATGGACTCTGGCTCCAGCAGGCTCTCCAAATCCTCTTTTTGCAGCAACAGAGCGGTCTCATCCAGCCCCTTGCGCAGCCGCGTCAGCTCCTGCTCCCAGCGTTTGTACTCCGCGCTCGGGCCGAGTTTGGCGATTTTGGGCTCCTCCAGCCGCTCGATTACCCGATCCATCTCCTGCAGCAGCGCGCGCCAGTCGCGAATGTGGCGCGCCTCCTCCAGTTGCCGCGCCTGCGCCTCGGTGAGACGTCCGCCCAGCTCGTCGAGCCGTCCTTCGCGCAGGTCCATCTCATCCAGACGCTGCGCCAGCTTGCGATTCTCTTCCGCCAGGGTCTGCGCCTGCCCGGCCATCTCGATCAACTCATCGGAGAGCGCCAGCGACACCCGCTCCAGACGGTCAATTCCCGACAGCGCCTTGAGGGTGTCGGCGTGGGCCGAATCGGCGTCGTCGCGACGTTGGGATAGATACAAGGCGTCGTGGTACTGGCGGAAGGTAAAGCCGATCAGTTCGTTGACCCGGCGATCAACCGCCCGCGCGCCCTGGGCGATCACCTGCCCGGAGTCGGACCGGGTCAACTGCGCGCGATGGTCGCCTTCGGCATTGAAGTAGCGGGTGATCTGGTAGACGTCGTCATTCCCGACGCTAAAGGTCAAACTCAAGGAGGCGTTGGGCGCCCCCCAGCGTACGGTCTGCGCCAGTTCATGGGGTTCGATATCGGCGGTGCGGCCAAACAGAGCCAGACAGATGGCCGACAACAGCGAGGATTTGCCCGACTCATTGGGTCCAAAAATCGCGATCAGTCCGGCGCGCGGCGGATCGATCAGCGCCAAGCGCCTGAATCGATAGAGATTCTCCGCCTCAAGCCGCAGGATGATCATAACGAGAACGCCTCGTCATCATCCTCGTCCAAACGCTCGAGCACCAGCCGCACGGCGGCGTCATAAAGGCCGCGATCAAAACTGGGATCGGTCTGCTCCGCGCGCGCGATCTCACGCTGGCTGGAGTCCAGGAACGCCTGCGTCGGGTCATCCAAACGGAATGGGGTCTGCTCGAGCGTGCTGGCCATGCGATCGGCGTCGGCTTTAAACATCACCCACGCCCCATCTGCTGCGGCATCCCTGCGCAAGATTTCACGCTTTGTCGAAAAACGTCCCACATGGCTTATCTCAATCCGATACAGGCCAGCGCGCAGGGCGCGCGCGCCGATCTCTCAATAACATATGAAAAACGCAAATGTCTCAGATCTTGTCAAAAGCGACGCCCCCACGCCGAACATGCGTCACAAAAGACGCATCAAGAGTCTGAGCCATGGCGATCAACGCCAATCTAAAAGCCTAACACCGACGCCGCCAATCAGCAATTGATCCGGATCAACGTCATGCAATGGTTACCGCTGCGTAACCGCTGTCAGGGTCTTTGAAATTTGTCACCTGACCGCGATACAGACGCGCCGCCGCGCCGAGCAGTCGATCCTGATAGGCGAACAGGCGGAAGTCGGCTTTCAGCGGTTTCGCCGTTTCGTCACACTGCACCTGGGAGGGCGGCGCCAGACGCTGAACCAGGGTCTCGGCGGGGTCGGTCTCGGCAAAGCGGTTGCGGCGCAGCGCCGTGCCCAGCACCACCCCGCGCGAGCCGTGGGAGGCGGCGGGTTTGAGCACCCACTGTTTCCGCTCTTCCCAGAACGCTTCAGGAGTGAAACTGTCCAGCGCGCGCACCTGGGGAATCAACTCAGCCAGACGCCGCGCCCGCGCCTCGCCCAGCCCGATCTCCATCAACCAGTGCGGATCGCTCAACCCCACCAGTCGCCGCTTGTCGGCCAACATGCCATACATGCGCGGATTGGGGCTCACGCACACCCGCCCGGCCAGATAAGCCGCCTTCAACCCCGCCATAGCGGGGGTGTCGAAGTAGAAGTCGCAATGCCTGTTATAGACAAAGTCTACCGCTTCGCCGTTCAAGCGCACGCCGGATTCGTCCATCTCCAGCTCTTCTGGGGCGCACACCGTGGCGGCCACATCCCAGTGGTTGAAGAAGCGTTCAAAGGCGCGCATCTCCGGATAGAGATACTGCCCGGTCGGGTTGTCATCCATGATCACCAGTCGCCGCAACGGACGTTCGACGCCGTTGTGGCGGGCAAACAGCCCCCACTCGGTGAGGAAGGCGTCCAGCAGCTGCTTCTGGTGATGGGTGGGCGGCGCATACTGGCCGACGAAATCGGCCCCGGTGACGTAGGGTCGGGTGGTCTGATAGGCGAACAGTCCGCCGCCGGCATTGGTGTTGACCTCGATCAGGCGCGGGCCATCGTCGGTGATGTGGAAATCGAACCCCATCATCACCGAAAAGTGCCCCGGATCGAATTGTGCGGTGGGGTGGATCGTGGGCTCCACCCGCTCGCGGTAGGCGGGTAGCGTGAGCAGGCCGTGCAGGCTCTTGGCCAGCCACGCCATGCGCTTGACGTTCTGACGCGAGACCGGGGTCTGGCAATCCAGCACGCCATGGGGCAGGCCGGGACGGGAGGGGGATGCATCATTCACGGCAAAGACTCCTGAACGGTTTGAACCCGCTCAGTATACGCTTACCGCGCCGCGAAGCCCATCCATGATCCGAAACCTGTCGTCGCTAGCACTCAAAAGTGAACATATGGGCGCTGCAAGATATCGAGGGCTTTGCCCTCGAGCTCCCAACGACCACACCGTGGGGCTCCGCCCCACACCCCGCTGGGGGCGCGGCCCCCAGACGATTCGGCAGGATTGCCGAATCGGACTCGCGCAGCGAGCCCGAAGGGTGAGGGCCATGGATGGCCCGAATCACCCCGCCGCCGACCAGTCGGCGGCCAATAGTCAGCGCAAGCCGAGGCAACGTCACGCAAACATTGAGCGCCTTGGATTTGTGTCAACCTGCTTTCAAGCGACTCTTATAATCTGAAGCCTAATGATCTGAAACCGGCGCGCGGCGCGCGAACAGGGCGGCGGCGCGCAGCGAGGCGATCACCCCCAGGGCGGCGGCCAGACTCATGATGGCGAACAGCGCCGCCGAACCCACCGCGCCATACAGAAAGCCGGACATCAGCAGCCCACCGCTGCCGCCAACCCCGAAGGAAAAGGCCGAATACCACGCCTGCGCCGAACCGCGCTGCTCGGGGGCGGCCAGATCGTGGCAACGGCGCACCGAAGCGACGTGGAACGAGCCGAAGGTGAAGGCGTGCAGCAGCTGCGCCGCCAGCAGCAGCGGCAGCCACAGGGTGGCGCCGATGACGCTCCAGCGCAGCGAGGCCAGAATCAGCGACAGCAGCAGCACGCGGGAGACGCCGAAGCGTTTGAGTATCCAGTTGGAGTTGGCCAGCACCGCGACTTCGGCGATCACCCCCAGCGCCCACAGCGCGCCGATCAGCGTGCGGCTGTAGCCGTTGGCCTCCAGATGGATGGAGTAGAAGCCGTAGTAGCCCGCATGGGAGAACTGCATCAGCATCGCCCCGGCGTAGAACCAGCGCGCCGCCGGATCACGCAGCAGCGAGGTCGGCGCCTCGGCGTCCGCATGCGGCGCGGTGTGCGCCGGACGCGGCATGCGGGTGGTGAGAAAGGCGTCGACGATGAGCAGCCCCAGGATCACCGGCAGGATGATGGCCACCCCGCGCCAATCCACCAACGCCCCCAGCGCCACCGAGCAGACGATAAAGCCGATGGAGCCCCACACCCGCACGCGACCATAGTCGCCACCGGTTTTGAGGCTGGTCTCCATGGCGGTGGCGTCCACCAGCGGCATGGCGGCGGCGTGCACAAAGCCATAGAAGGCGGTGACCGCAATCAACCAGTAAAGCTGGGTTCCCCAGAAGTAGAGACTGAAGGCGAAGGCCGAGGCGAAGGCGGTGGAGATGATCACCAGGGCGCGGCCGCGGCGGTCGGCCAGATGGCCCCAGAACGGCGTGCCCAGCATGCGCAGCCCCATGGTCAGGGCGGTGAGCACGCCGATGGATTCGTGGCTAATCCCCACCGACTCCAGATAGAGCGGCCAGTAGGGCAGCCAGATCCCTAACACGGCGAAGAAGCAGCCATAGTAGGCGGCCAGGGTCCAGTAGTGACGAGAGGTCATGAGCGGCCCGAGCGCGGGGGTGGGAGAGAACGACGCGCGCCCCCTCTTTACCGGCTCTGACGCGCAGATGCAATTGTTGGCGTTGGCGTGAGCTTTTCTCCACACGCGCAGGCGCCGCGCCTAGGCGTCCGCCTGCTCTGGATCCGCCGATGCGGCGGGGGACTCCTCCACCGCCACCGCATACTGCGCAATGGCCGCCATCAAGGTCTGTTTGCGGATCGGCTTGGTCAGATGATCGTCGCACCCCACCGCCAATGAACGCTCCGCTTCATCTCTCAAAGCATGCGCCGTGAGCGCCAGAATCGGCGTGCGCGGCGTTTTCATCTTATACTCCCGCAAACGGATCTCCCGCACCGCGCTGTAGCCATCCATCACCGGCATCTGCATATCCATCAGCACCAGATGGTATTGCCCCGCATTGAACAGCTCCAGCGCCTCCACACCATCAATAGCTACATCCACTTGATAGGGCGTGTGTTTTAGATAGGAGCGCACCAGCAGCGCATTATCGGGCATATCCTCAGCCAGCAGAATCCGCAGCGGTCGATCCAGCATCGGCGCCTCTGCGCCCTCATCCCACACCCGCTCAGGCGCGGGACGGCTCAGATCGGCCGGATCCGGCAGAGTCAAACGCGCCGTAAACTGGAAAGTGCTGCCCTTGCCCGGCTCGCTCTCCACCCAGATGCGCCCATCAAACAGATCCACCAGACGCTGACAGATGGAGAGCCCCAAACCGGTGCCGCCATGCTCCCGCGTCACATAGGCGCTGGCCTGGGTGAAGGGCTGAAAGATGCGCCCCTGCACCCCCTTCGGAATACCCGGACCGCTATCGGCCACGCGGAAACTCACTGTTACCGGCCCGGCTTTACGCTCTTCATCAAACTCCTGCTGTACTGAAACATCCAGCCACACCCCACCCTCTTTGGTGAACTTGATGGCGTTGCCCACCAGATTGATCAACACCTGGCGCAAGCGGGAGGCGTCGCCCACCAGCACCGGCGGCGCGCTGGGCTCCACCTGGCCGGAGAGCGCCAAACTCTTCTCCAGCGCCTTCTGACGGAACAGCGAGACGATTCCCTCCACCAGTTCGTCCAGACGGAATGGCTCATGGACCAACTCCATGCGTCCCGCCTCAATACGCGACAGATCGAGAATCTCGTTGATCAACTCCAGGAGATTGTTGGCCGCACGGGTCTGCACCGTGAGCAGTTCACGCTGTTCGTCATTCAACGGCGACTCATTGAGCAGCTCAGCCATGCCCAGAATGGCGTTCATGGGGGTGCGGATCTCATGGCTCATCAGGGCCAGGAATTCGCTTTTGGCCAAACTGGACGCCTCGGCGCGCTCCTTGGCCTGCCGCAACTCGCGCTCCAACGCCAACCGCTGGGTAATATCATCTTTGACGGCGATGTAGTGGGTGATCTCGCCCTCTTCGGAGAAGATCGGCGAAATGGACGCGCTCTCCCAAAACAGCCGCCCATCCTTGGCGCGGTTTTCAATCTCGCCGCGCCACGTCTGTCCCGCTTTAAGAGCGCGCCACATCTCTTCGTAGACCGAGGGGTCCATATGCCCGCTTTTGAGAATGCGCGGATTCAGACCAATCGCCTCATCGGCGTCGTAGCCGGTCACCTGAGAGAACTTGGGATTGACGTACTCAATGGCGCCGTGGGCGTCGGTAATCACCACCGAGGCCGAACTCTGCTCCACCGCGCGGGTGATCTTCTCCAATTGGGTCTCTTTTTCCAGAATCGCGCGCATCATCCGGTTAAGGGTGTCGGCCAGGCGGCCCAACTCATCGCCGGAACGCTTCTCCACCGGCGCGCTGTAGTCGCCCCGCGCCACCCGCTGCGCCGCCGCCATAAAATGTCCCAACGGCCCCAACACCTGCAGCCGGAAACCGAAAAACAGCGCTGCGCTGATCAACACCAGCGCCATCAAACCGATGACAAATTGCCGCCAGATCAGCTCCTCCACCCGTTGCTGGATATCGGCGCGACTGAGCACCAGAATCACATGCCCCAACAGTTCGTCGTCATAAAGAATGGGAAACGAGAGGCGCAGCAGATTGTCCCCAGCCAGATCGTGGCGCAACAGATCGGTGGAGTAGTGGGCGCTGGAATCATCGGCTTGGGAGGCCGCGCCCCGCTTGTGCTTAAGACCGGCAAAGGTGGACAGAGGACGACCATGGGCGTCGGTGATGGCGGCCAGGGCCATATCGGGCTGTCGCCCCAACTCCTGCACCAGATTCTCCAGGCCCACCATATCGAAACCGAGGATGGCGTCGGGACTGATGGTGGCCACATAACGCCCCAGCATTAGGCCGTGCTCGCGCAACTGCTGCTCCATGAAGCGGGACTGCTGGCGGGAGACGTAGAGGGTCTCCGCCACCAGGGCTCCGCCCAGGATCAGTATGATCATCCAAATAAACTTCCCTGCCAGACCGAGTCGCATACCAACGCGCCTCATCACCCTTGCAGGCGATTATTGTGCATCAAATACCGCATTGATCATCTTCCGATGCGGGTCGAAATCTCCATCTTCAGCCGCCAACAGCGCGGTAAGCCCTGCGCTGGCCAACACCTTGCGCCCGGCGGCTGTGCCCGCCAGATCCACCATCAGCTTCTGTATGCGCCGCTGCAACTCCGACGGCATATCGCTCTTGACCGCCCACGGCAGATGCGGCAGCGGATCGCCCACCGCCAGCGTGGTCAACTGCCCCGGCTCAATCCGGCTGGTGACGGTGGGCAGACGCAGCACCACCTGCCCAATGCCCGCCGCTTCGGCCTGATGGTGCGCCACCGACAGCGCGGCGTTGGGCGGGTTAAGGGCGTATTTGCTAATGTAGTCGCTCTCTTTGAGGCCCGCCTGCATCAGCAGATAGCGCGGCGCCACAAAGCTCATCATGGCGCTGCGTCCGCCGCCGAACAGAATGGTCTTGCCGCGCAGGTCGTCGAGGGTCCGAATGCCGGAGTTGGCGCGCACCACCAACGAACCAGACAGCGTGGACTCGCCAAACTCCTCATTCATCAGAATGGCGTCATAGCCAAATTTATCGTGGGCGCGGATATAGTGCAGTTGGTTGAAGTGGACCAGATCCAGCGCACGCTCCTCCACCTTCTTCCAAAAGGTGGGGAAGTCCTTGCCCGTCTCCAGCCGCACGGGCCGCTTGAGCATCGTTTCCAGATAGGAGGCCAGCGGGCTGAACATGCGATAGGTGGCCTTGGCGTTGCGCCGTGGGAAGACCCCCATCACCAAGGGCTCCTCCATGGCTTGCACAGGCGGCGGCGCGCCCACCCCAATCAGCAGCGCCAGCAACAGCGCCATGGCGGCGGAGAGTGAACGAGCCCTGCAAAAACCCGGGCGATGTATCGGCAAGGACATGGCGGCCTCTATGACGAGAGATGGCGCATTGGGAATCAATCACCTCCCCCATACTCGCGCAAATGTGCTGTGGATTCCATCACAAACGACCGTTAACGCTCAGGAGTCTTTCTGCCCCCAACCGATAATGTCCCAATTTCCCGGGCTCGCGCACTTCAGCATTGATCCATCACAAGTGCTTGAGTTACAGTCAATTTAACTCCACACGCCAAGCGTCTCTCAGTTGTATCTGCACGCTTTTCCACAAGGAGCAGTCCGATGACGAATCTCCGCCTCACTCTTCTCCCGACTCTGGCCCTGACTCTGCTTTTCGCCGTCCCCGCCCAAGCGCAGGATGTGGGTGATGAGCTGGGCAAGGCCATCGGCGGGCTGTTCCAAGGCTTGGCCAATGAATTGGCCGACGGCGCCGATGATCGGGATGATCGGCGCGCCATGGGCACGGTGACCTATGCCCCCGGCGAACACATTCTGGGGCAGTGGACCAATGGCAAGTGGCACTCGGCGCGCATCCGCGCGGTGACTACGGAGGGGTATCACCTGCTGTTTGACGACGGCGATACGCTGGTGGTGGGAGCCAATCAGATCGCCCCCTTCTCGTGGAGCGCCGGAACCCGGGTGCAGTGCAAGTGGCAACAGGGCGGGACCTATTATAACGGCGTCATCGCCCGCATCAGCGGCGACAAGATGCGCATCCGCTACGACGATGGCGACCAGGAGACCACCACCACCCGCTACTGCCGCTCCGACTCCGCCAAAGCCGCCGTCGCCAGCCGCCCCACGCGCCGCGCCGCCCCGGCGCAGGTTCAGCCCAGCGAAACCCGCGTGGGCGGTTACGGTCTGCCCAGCGCGCCGCCCAACTACGCCCGTTCCATGCTGGGCGCGGGGGATCGCTGTCTGGGCAAGTGGACCAACGGCTACTGGTATCCGGCGCGCATCCGCGCCACCAATGGCTCCACCTATGCGCTGGCCTTCGATGACGGCGACTCGCTTAAAGTGGGCCCCGGCGGCGTCAAACGCATCGACTGGCGCAAAGGCTCGCTGGTGCAGTGCAAACTCAATGGCCGCTACGCCGACGCCACCGTGGGCTCGGCAGGGTCGCGCACCTTATTGGTGCATTATCACCAGGGCGGCAGCCAACAGGTTCCGCTGGGGGTGTGCCGCTCGCAGTAGGCCCGCGCTCTCCCCGCAGCAGCGCAGCAGGCTCATTTAAGCCGCGTCATGCCTCCCGCATGGCGCGGCTTTCTTTGTTCTGTACTCAGTTGGATTCAAAATTGGACAGTGGCGATTTTGGCGATGGAAGATATCGAGGGCTTTGCCCTCGAGCTCCCAAATACCAAACCTTGGGGCTCCGCCCAGTTTGTGAGATACGGCTTCGCCTGTGGCCGCTGGGATCGTAGCCCCCAAACCCCGCCACCGACCAGTCGGCGGCTAATATAGTCGCTAGCATTCAAAAGTGCACATATGGGCGCTGGAAGATATCGAGGGCTACGCCCTCGAGCGCCCAAGGTCAAAATCCAAACCATGGGCTCCGCCCATACCCGCTTAAGGGTCTGCGACCCTTAAGAATCCCGACAAATTTCCGTTGGAAATTTGTCCCATAGTCAGCGCAAGCTGAACCTACGTCACGCAAACATTGAGCGCTTTGGATTTGTGTCATTCTGGATGCAAGCGGCCAATAGTCAGCGCAATCCCACCCTATGGCACGCAAACATTGGCTGTTCCGCGCCGTTTTGGTTTTGCATGGCAACAGAGCAAGATCGGTCAGGATGCAGATATTCGATCCGGTTAGAGTGGACGCCGGATTGAGAAGGGAGCGGTGATGACCGAGACGCAAGCGGCGGCCTACGCCAAACGATTTGAACGGGTGTTCGACCACATCGAACGGCATCTGGACGAGCCGCTGGACCTGGAGCGGTTGAGCCGTGTGGCGAACTTCTCCAAATTCCACTTCCATCGCCAGTTTTCGCACTATTGCGGCATGAGCGTCATCGCTTACGTGCGGCAACTGCGGCTCAAACACGCCTGCGACCGGCTGGCGTTTGGCCAGGAGCGGGTGATCGACATCGCCCTGGATGTGGGGTTCGACAGCCCGGAGGCGTTTGCCCGCGCGTTTCGTCAGGCCTTTGGCCAATCCCCTTCACAATTCCGACGCAACCCTCAATGGCGGCCCTGGCGCGAACGCATCACGCCGCCGCCCCGCATCAGGAGAGAACCGATGGATGTGAAGATTGTGAATTTCCCCGCCACCCGCGTGGCCGTGTTGCAACACCACGGCGCGCCGGAGCTGGTCAATGATTCGGCGCGACTGTTTATTCAGTGGCGCCAGGAGACGGGCCTGTCGCCGGTGCGCGCCAGCCGCACCTTCGGCATCGCCTTCAGCGACCCCGACGTCACCGAACCGGAGGCGTTCCGTTTCGACATCTGCGGCGAGGTGACCCAGCCCATCCCCGAGGGCAACCCCCAGGGCGTGACCAATGGCGAGATCAGCGAAGGCCGCTGCGCCGTGGTGCGCCATCTGGGCTCACACGACCGCCTGGCGGAGAGCATCTATCCGCTGTTCCGTGAGTGGTTGCCCGAGAGTGGCGAAGAGCTGCGCGACTTTCCGCTCTTCTTCCACTACATCAATCTGGTCCCGGACGTGGCGGAGCATGAGCTGATCACCGATATTCTTTTGCCCCTGAAGGGGTGATTCTGGAAAACGGGCGCGCCAGACGGTGGCGCGCCCTCTCCCTCCAAAACAATCGAAGCCTCATTATAAATTAGGTTATCCTCTACCACACACCAACTCTCCCTTTATTATTCCCCAAGCCGATTAATCTTGATAGAGCAGAACAATTTCAATAGAGTAGGTCTGCGGTGGGAAACAACGCCATGCGCGTTGGCGGGCTGCCTTTGTCTGTGGTCCGTTGAGCGATGCCTCTTTCCGCCGCCTTTTTTTTGCCTTCTGGATATCCCCACTGCATACTCATTTTACCTAGAAACTGGAACGACCTGTTACATGTATCTTCTCTATGCTGATGAATCAGGTTCTCCCGGCGACCCTCAGCAAAATCATTTTATTCTTGCTGGGTTTTCAATATTTGAACGAAAAGCGCATTGGCTCTCAGAAGAGATGGATAAGATCGCCATACGTTTTGACCCTCAAAATCTCAGCAGCGTCGAACTCCATGGCTCACCCATGATGACTGGAAAGGGGATCTGGAGAAAAATTCCCCATGCAGATCGAATTGCGGCCATCGAGGATGCGTTGAAACTGATTGATGGCGTTCACTACAGAGTTTTCGCATCCGTTGTGAACAAAACAGCCATATCCCCAGACGATCCAGTGCGTCACACCTTCGAGCAAATCATTTCGCGATTTGATCACTTCCTCGCCCGCCAGTACAAATACTTTTCGCAAGCGCAACGGGGGTTGGTCATCTTCGACAAACATGAAAAGAAGGAAGCGCCGATCCAGGCTCTGGCCAGGGAGTTTAAAACCAGCGGACATACTTGGGGCAATCTGCGCAATATGGCGGAGGTTCCCGTATTTGTGGATTCACAGGCGACACGGTTAATCCAACTGGCCGATTTAATTGCTTATGCCATTTTTAGAAAATATGAACGCAACGACACCCGGTTTTATCAATTCATTGATCGGAAATTCGATTATTTTGGCGGTGTTCGCCACGGATTGCATGAATCAATATAATCGCATGGCGCCTTATTTCCCGCTATCTGCTATGACCAACCGGAACCCCGCAATCTCCCCGCGTGAACTGAGGAACTCCACCACATAGACCTGCCCCTCGGCGTCGACGATGGGCTCGGTGTTGAATAGGGGATTCTGCGTGCAGTCGCAGTTCTTCACCCCGCACAGGTTTTTCCACAATTTGCGCGCGGCCTTGAACGGCAAGGTTCCGTCCGCCGACTCCACCGTGGTCTCGGTCCCATGCACGGCGTTGCGCAGGATGTATTGGCTCATGGATGCTCTCCGGTCTCTGAGGCGCCCTGATGGCGCAGCGCCCATTGGGGCACCACGAAGCGCGCCGCGCCGCCGGTCAGGCGGGTTTCGAACTGGCCGTCGCCATCCTGGTCCAGCAGCTCATAGGGCGGCTCCAGGGGCGGTTCGACGTGGATCTGAAACAGATTGCCGCGCATCCAGTACTCTTTCTGGCGCACGCCGTGGCTGTTTTCGAAGCTGCGAATGACCAATTCGGCGCCGGGGACTTCGGTGCTGAGGTCTTCGCGGAACTGGGCGGTGAGCATGCCGCGCGCGGGCGGCTGAAACACGCGAGGCGCAGCTTCTTGCGCCATTGCGTTGGGAGCATGCGCCAACAGAGACGCAATCAAGCCGATGGAGGCAACCAACTGGACAGGTGGAAAAGTTGGACATTTATGGCCAACTTTTCCGGGGTCTGGGGGCCGCGCCCCCAGCGGGGTTTGGGGCAGAGCCCCAAGGTTTGGTCTTTCAGGGGAGTTTGAGGGCGCAGCCCTCAACATCTTAATGTTTTCCAATTTTTGCTCCCCCATAGTCCGAATTGGGCCGTTGAGCGCCCTTCCCCCGTCACACACCCCGGTTTATGCTCACGGGATGACTACGACCGACACCCCCCGACTGTTTCTGGTGGATGGCTCCGGCTATCTGTATCGCGCCTTTTACGGCGTGCGCAACCTCTCGCGCCGCGACGGGTTTCCCACCAACGCCATCTTCGGCTTCGACAAGATGCTGAGGAAAGTGGTGGTGGAGGCGCGCCCGACCCATCTGGTGATGGTGTTCGACGCCAAGGGCCCCACCTTCCGCCACGAGATGGACGAGAACTACAAGGCGCACCGCAAGCCCATGCCCGACGAACTGCGCGCGCAGATTCCCGGCATTCAACGGCTGGTGGACTGCTACAACATTCCGCGCATCGAGATGCCCGGCTACGAAGCCGACGACGTCATCGGCTCGTTGGCGCGGCTGGGGGTGGAGCGGGACTGGCAGGTGGTGGTGGTCAGCGGCGACAAGGACTTGATGCAGCTGGTGTCGTCGAAGGTGCAGATGTTCGACGGCGGCAAGGAGAAGTGGTACGACCCCGAGGATGTGATGGAGACCTGGGGGGTAGGACCGGAGCGGATTCCCGACCTGCTGGGATTGGCCGGGGACGCCTCGGACAACATCCCTGGCGTGCCGGGCATCGGCGCCAAGACCGCCGCACAGTTGCTCAAAGAGTATGGCGACATGGAGCGGCTGCTGGCCAACGCGGGGAGCATCAAGCAACCCAAACGGCGGCAGGCGTTGCTGGATAATGCCGACATTGCGCGCCACTCCAAGAAGATGGCCACCATCGACATCCATGCGCCGGTGAATGTCGATCTGCTGGAGCAGTCGCCGCTGCGCGAACCGGATCTGCATACGCTGGCGGCGTTCTATACGGAGATGGAGTTCACCTCTTTAGCGCGCAAGACTCAGCAGTTGGCCGCCCAGCGCGCCGCCGACGATGAGAGCCCGGTTCCGCTTGTCGTCCCCACCGACCCGGAGCAGGCCGCCGAGATCGAGGATCCGCAAGCGCGCGAGGCGGAGTATCACGCCATCACCACCCAAGAGGGGTTCGACGAATTCCTGCGGCAACTGGGACAGCGGCGCGAGTTCGCCATCGACACCGAAACCACCAGTCTGGACACCACCCGCGCCGATCTGGTGGGGATCTCCATCGCCTGGGCGCCCAAGCAGGCGTGGTATCTGCCGCTGGGCCACAACCCGCTGCTGGTGGAGGAGCAGCTGGATCGGGACGCGACGCTGGCGGCGCTCAAGCCGATTCTGGAGAACCCGGCCATCGGCAAGTGCGGACAGAATCTCAAATATGATTGGCAGATTTTCCGCCGCTACGGCATCGACATGCGCGGCGTCACCCGCGACTCCCTGCTGCTCTCCTTCACCCTCTATGGAGCCACCCGGGGCCACAGTCTGGACGCCCTGGCCTTAGAGGAGCTGGGCCGCACCACCATCTCCTTTAAAGAAGTGTGCGGAACCGGCAAGAAGCAGATCACCTTCGATCAAGTGCTGCTGGAGCAGGCGGTCCCCTACGCCTGCGAAGACGCCGAGATCGCCTGGAGCCTGTGCGAAAAGCTCGACCCGCTGGTCAAACGGGAGGAGGATCTCACCCGCCTCTATCGCGATATCGAACTGCCGGTGATGGCGGTGCTGGCGGAGATGGAGCGGGTGGGCGCGCTCATCGACAAACCCGCCCTGGCGAAGATGTCGGATGCGTTCACCGCGCGCAGGCAGGAGCTCTCCGCCGCCATCTTCCAACTGGCCGGTGAAGAGTTCAATCTCAACTCCACCCAACAACTGGGCAAGCTGCTGTTCGACACCCTGGGCATCAAGGGCGGCAAGCGCACCAAAACCGGCTTCTCCACCGATGTGACGGTGCTGGAGAAGCTGGCCGACAAGGCCAGCGGCGAAGCCGACAGCCCGGAGCAGCGCGGCTACCGCATCGCCGAACAGCTATTGGAGTATCGCCAAATCACCAAGCTGCAATCCACCTATACCGATGCGCTGCAAGGGTTGATCAACCCCGATGATGGCCGCGTGCACACCAGCTATAACCAGGCGGTGGCGCTCACCGGACGGCTCTCCAGCTCCGACCCCAATCTGCAGAACATCCCCATCCGCACCGAGGCGGGACGCGCCATCCGCACCGCCTTCGTCGCCCCGCCCGACCATGTGCTGCTGGCCGCCGACTACAGCCAGATCGAACTGCGTCTGCTGGCCCACATGGGCGATGTGCCGCGCTTGAAACAGGCCTTTGCCGACGGTCTGGACATCCACTCGGCCACCGCCGCCGAGCTGTTCGGCGGCTCGCCGGATGCGGTGGACGCCGACGCCCGCCGCAAGGCCAAAACCATCAATTTCGGTCTGGTCTACGGCATGAGCCCGTTCGGTCTGGCCAAGCGGCTGGGGGTGAGCAATGACGAGGCGCGCGCCTACATGGACCTCTACTTCGCCCGTTACGACGGCGTGCGCCAGCAGATGGACCGCGCCATCCAGCAGGCGCGCGACCTGGGCTACGTCACCACCCTGGGCGGGCGGCGCTGCCCCATTCGCGATATCAACGCCAGCAATCGCAACGCCCGCGAGTTCGCCGAGCGCACCGCCATCAACGCGCCGTTGCAGGGCTCGGCGGCGGACCTGATCAAACTGGCCATGATTCGCCTCTCCCGCGCCCTGCGCGACGGCGGCTTCAAAAGCCGCATGATCCTGCAGGTGCACGACGAACTGGTGCTGGAGGTTCCCAACAGCGAATTGGCGCAGGTCAAGCCGGTGGTGCGCGCCGCCATGGAGGGGGCGTTCCATCTTTCCGTGCCGCTGGTGGTGGATATGGGAACCGGCCCCAACTGGGCCGAGGCGCATTGAGCTCAGTATTGAAACAGCATGATGGGACGGATGAAACACCACAGGATGCGTTCAACATGAAAAGCTCCCCCCTGGCCTCGCCCATATCCAACCCGCTCTCCTGGGCAAACATACTGGGACTTTTTGGGGTATGCTTTGCGTGCGCAGCGTTCCTCTACGCTGGCACGGGGTGGTACTCCGGGAGCAATCCCGCAAAGGCGGTTATGCTGGAGATTGTGTACTATCTGATACTCATTGCCCTGCCCATTCTACTCATGATTTCTGTTAAGTGTCTGTTTTTTAAGAAGTATGGCATGCTGAATATTGACAATAACGGCGTAGCAACGGCTTTCATGGGAATGCGAGCGCCCTGGAGAGTGATGGGGCCCTGTTTCCCGACGTTTATGTACAAAAAACCGAGCATCGTTTTCTTTATTCATAAAGCCGACATTCCAAATACATTCAGCGGTCTGGGGCGCGCCTTCCTCACCATCAACCATCTCTTTTCCAAGAGCAAATACAAGGCTATTTTGGCCCACTGGGCCAAATACCAATCCCTTAGCGAAGGAAGACTCACTGTAAACTCAGGGGTAGGCGATCACCCAACAGACCTTTATAATCTGTATGCTGAACTGGATAATTCGCCCGATTACTGGCTGATCTGGCTGCCCGGCGAAATCCCAGGCGAGATGAATCTGGATCAACTGTTAACGCTGTTGAATGGCCAGATCGCCAGCCATGGCGGAAACCGTTCATCACCATTTCCAAAACCGATGTTTTCTCAAGCGGATAAAGGCCCGACCATCCGATAAGCCAGAACCCTTCGCAGACGCTTTTTCCATGCTGCGCGCAGGCGGAAGCGCATGATGCCGCATGCATGTTGGGAGGCAAACGTGGACACCCCTTTTCCCGATACAGGCGAAGAGATTCAGGCCCCTATCGCCTACCACAGCTGTCCGCTCGGCCCCGGCGCCGCGGCCGCCCTCATCACCATGATCCTGCCGCTGTTCCTCCTCTTCGCCTTTCTCCTGCACGACCCCTCGCCCAGAACCTTCCCCGACTTTCTGAGCGCCGAAGAGTTGGGGCTGGCGGCGGGTTTCATTCTGCTGACATGGCTGTTGGTCAAAGCCGCACGCCGCCATCGAAAGCCCATCCTGATCCTCTCCCAATCGCACCTGACCATCCCCTTCGCCGGACTGGAGATTCCTTGGCGGAATATGGGCTTTGCCTGGATTGATGAAATTCGTTATTACGTGAATGAACACGCCCCCATCACCCACGCCATCAGCTTTCATTTTCGCATGGATTCCCAAATCTCCCGGAAAATGACCCTGTGGGGAAAGATCCTGCTGCATAACGAGAAATTCGACGCCCTGTTTCGACCCCGGCCATTGAGAAGCAAAGTGGGGCTTTCCTACCGATGCGCCTGTTATGGCGCCAAGGAAACCCTCGAGTTCCTGGATTCAAGGGGCGATGAAACGCCTTTGGATTGTCCGCACAAGGTCTCTCTGTTCAAGCTGGATGCCGCCGGATTTTGTAACGTGCGGGGCGCAGAGGTGGTCAACCGCATCAACGCACAGATCCACCGCCACGCGGAATTGGCGCAACCGCCATCGAATACGGGCGATGAAGCATGATGGAGAATCAGCAAACATATGCGCCAGAAATCAGGATCAAGCGCCCTTTCACTTATGACTTTTCGGAATCTTACGCGCAATACAAGAGATTTGGCCTGCGCCGGAAGATCATTGTCGACCACCCCATATCCATGCGCTATCTGTGGCTGCTTCTGCCGGTTTTTCTGCTTGGTTGGCTATTCAGTGAGGATCTTTCCGACAGTGTGAGAAAACTGATCAGCGGGCTCGGTGTGGTCTGCATCTACTCACTGTACTACGTTCGGAAGGTGCGTTTTTCCACCAAATCCAAGCATCGATTTCCAATGGAAATTGAGAGAGAGGGCCTCTTTTTTTACGCCCTGGAAGAGCAGTTCTCCTGGGATCGCGTAGGTTTTGCGTGGATGGAGCGAGGCTTTGGCGATCACTACCGAGTGATACTCGTCTTAAAACAGCACAATAAGGACAACCTCGAGGACGACCTCTTCTATAGCCAGATTTCGGAGAAGGTCCAAGTTAAGCGCAACTATGCTGACAAGACGCCCCACTTGCACACTTATGTGGCGTATCTCCTTCTTACTAAAGGGTTTGATCACACCCTTGAAACAGCACAGAGCGATGGGGTTGAAATGGCGTGCGCACAGTGCGCCATCACCGCCGATGAGGATTTCGCTCAGGCCGCCATCCAGTTCGACAGCGCACGCAGCGCCGCACAGTTTATGGAAGTGATCAATATCGAAATCTGCCGCGCCGCAGGACGCTCCCCCGCAGATCATCTGCTGGAATTAGATGCATGCCTGACCCAACCCGCACTGCGGCGAAAGGAGATCAAGGCGTTTTCGAATCTACGCGCACTCTCTTCCAGGCCATTGCCGCCGGAACCTCAACAACCTACGATGAGCGCAGACTCCGCTGAGCTCAACCCGACCCACACCAACGCCACCGATGGCGTCATCGGCGTGGTTCCCTTTCCCGTGCTGCGCCGTGTCGAATTCTGGAGCGACATCGCGCTGCTGTCGCTGGCCCCTGGGATCCCGGCTCTGTTGCTCACCGCATCGCCGGACTACGCCTTCCTCGCGACCCTGACGTGCGCCATTCTCTGCTGGCCGCTGGCGGGGTATCTCTTCACCAAACTCCGCAATGGCCAAGCCACGCTCTATCGAGACGGTCTCTATGTGTTGGCGCTGAACCGACGCATCCCCTGGCGGGATCTGGGGCTGGCCTGGACCACGGAGGCTGCGCCCAGGCGGCTCTTTTTGCACGCCGTCAGGGGCGACGACTCACGCTTCTGGCGATTCATCACCGGACACGCCCGCAACGAACGCAAAGCGGCGCGCTGGGAACGGCCTCCGCTGGCCTATGACGTCGCCCGCATCGGGCTGGCCAACGCCCTGGCGCTGCACGCCAACGCCCAGGGCAATTCTCAGAAGCC
The DNA here is from genome assembly GCF_002109495.1 of Magnetofaba australis IT-1. Lineage (NCBI taxonomy): Bacteria > Pseudomonadati > Pseudomonadota > Magnetococcia > Magnetococcales > Magnetococcaceae > Magnetofaba > Magnetofaba australis. The sequence continues at coordinate 211,311 of NZ_LVJN01000015.1, read as the reverse complement.
TCTTCCCCTGCGCGACCCGTCGCCAATCTTCATCAGCCTGCAAACGCCCGCAAAAGGTCCCTGGAGCGCCGCGCAACTGGCCGAGCGCATCAATCGGGAGATCTATCAAGCCAACGGCATTGAGCCGGATCCCAACTGATTGCCTGCAAAGAGAGAACGCAAGAAAACCCAGCGATCAACTTACCGCCAACGCGTGCGCCGCCCCTTCCCTGCGCCGGACTGGAGATCCCCTGGGAGAAGCCTGGCGGGATGATCTCCCATTCAAGTTGGCGCCGCTGGATTGCGCAGCGCCAGAGGCGCCGGATGTGGCCAATCGCATCGATGTCCGGATCACTTGCCACGCCTAACGGAATCCAGGCCTGGAAATCAACGCCCCGCCAGCGGATGAGCCCGCATGGGGTTAACCCGTCCGCCCACCGCCACCTAACGAGGCAGAGATCGGACTCGATTCATCACACGCTCCAGAAGCGGCCCGGCACAGCCCCGACAGGAAAATAACAAGACATGGAAAACACGAATGTTTAGTTGACTAATCGGACGTTACGCGACACAGTCAAAAGAGCATCAAACCACGCAACAATTGGAATATGAACATGAGCGCCCAGACTCTCGCCGAGTTCCGCGCCCTGTGGGTGGATGATGATGATGTCACCCTGGAGTTGATGGCGGCGCTGTTGAATCGCCTGGAGGTTGGCCATGTCGCCACAGTGAACCAGGCCGCCAAAGCCGTCGACCTGCTCATCCGCGCCGCCCCCCCTTATGATGTGGCGTTTTGCGACATCTACATGCCGGACATGGATGGCATGGAGCTGATTCAGGAGTTGGGCAAACATCGCTATACCGGGGCGTTGATCTTTGTCACCTCCGCCAAGCCGGAGATGTTTGATCTGCTTCACGCCTTTGCCGACGCCTATGATCTGAATCTGCGCGCCGTACTGAACAAACCCGTGTCTATTGATCGCCTGCGCGAGATACTGCACACCCTGGCTGAGTGGAGTTCACAATGAATGCCGTGCGACGGCCCAGCAGCGCCCTGGCTGCACGAGCAGCGCAGCGCTTGGTTCACAAACATTGGGCCGCTGGGACGTGCAGAACGCTCTTGTGTTGAGGCTGTTGGCGCTCATTCCGCCGCCAACGCCTGCGCCGCCGCCTCGCGGGCGCGCGCCAGCATGGGGGTCAACGCCGCCCATTGTGCAAGCAGCGCGCCCGTATCAGCCTGCGCAACCAGCGCCCCCTCCATCTCCCGCGCCGTAGCGGAGAGTTCGACCAAGCCGACATTCCCTGCCAGCCCCACCAGTTTGTGCAGGTGATCCCGCGCTTGCGCAGAGTCCTGGATGTTTCGGTTCAGTTGGAAAATGACAAACAAGCCGTTTATAATGTGTAGATAATAAGCGGAGGTTTGTATGGAACGGAAGAAGCGGAGATTTACGGCTGAGCAGAAGGTAGGCTATGTGCGCCGTCACCTGGTCGAGAAGGTGGTTCTCTCGGATCTGTGTGACGAGGCGGGCATTCAGCCCAGCCAGTACTATCGCTGGCAAAAGGCTTTGTTTGAGAACGGCGAAGCGGCCTTGTCTGACAAACGCGGCCAAAAGGCTTGTGACCGACAGATTGCCGAACTAGAAGCGAAGTTGGCAACCAAAAATGAAGTTATGTCCGAGCTTCTTGAGGCGCATGTTGCGCTAAAAAAAAGTCTTGGGGTGAGCTGAACGGCTGCTGGGTGGAGCCGGACATACGGGATTCGGTGGTGGATTTCGTGGCGTTTTGGTCAGACAAGAGCGAAATCGACACGAGCCGAATTATCAACTGGATAGGCGTGCAAAGGGGCAAGTTCTATTCATGGCGCAAGCGCTATGGAATGGTTAACGACCACAATGGCCGTATTCCCCGAGATTTTTGGCTGGACGATTGGGAAAGGGAAGCGATTGTCGCCTTTTTCCATGAACATCCGTCAGAGGGCTATCGGCGCCTGACCTACATGATGCTGGATGCAGGCGTGGTGGCGGTCAGCCCCTCTTCAGTGCTGCGTGTGCTCAGAACTGCCGGGCTGATGCGTCGTTGGAGCCCACCGCCCTCGCAGAAGGGCACAGGGTTCAAACAGCCTTCGGAGCCGCATAAACACTGGCATGTGGACATCTCCTATCTGAATATCCAGGGGACGTTCTACTATCTGTGCAGTGTCCTGGATGGATGTAGCAGGTTTATCCTCCACTGGGAGATTCGTGAGTCGATGAAGGAAGATGAGGTTGAAGTGGTCCTGCTCCGAGCTCAGGAGGCCTATCCGGAAGCTAAGCCGCGGCTGATCTCAGACAATGGGCCGCAGTTCGTTGCCAACGATTTTAAGGCGTTCATCCGGGAATCCGGCATGACGCATGTGAGGACTTCGCCTTACTATCCGCAGAGCAACGGAAAGCTGGAGCGTTTTCACGGTAGTTTGAAGCGTGAGTGCATTCGGCCTCAGACGCCATTATCGCTGGAAGATGCCCAGCGGGTTGTGGGAAAGTACGTCGAGCATTACAACACCCGGCGGCTCCATAGCGCCATCGACTACGTCACCCCACAGGATCGCCTGGAAGGGCGGCATGTGCAGATCCTGGCCGAACGAGATCAAAAGCTTGAGGCGGCCAGAGAACGGCGTCGGACGACGCACCAAAAGCAGTCTTTTCAGCCATCCCAAAAAATGGCTGAAAAGGCGAACAGCTAACTGATATTTTGGTTTAGACGGTTGTCATGTTTCCGCTGAACCAGCACATGGAGGCGCAGCGACGCCTCAATTTGTGTCATCAGCATCTGCGCGGCCTCAGCGAATTTGTCCAACATCCGCGCCAAAGCCGCCGCCCCCAGCGCTTCACGCAAATTAAGCAGGTGCGCCACATCCACAACCGCCAGCGGTTCACCTGCTGGGATCGCGCCCGTCTCTGTTGTCGCCGGTATGCACAACTCGCCCCCCTGGATGCGCCAGAGCGCATGATTGAGTCTGTCCAGGTTGATGGGCTTGGCCAGCACATCAAGCATGCCCGCCTGCAGGCAGGCATTGACAGTCTCAAGCTCCACATCCCCGGTGAGGGCGATCACCGGCGGGACTGAACCCGGCGATTGCGCGCTCTCACGCATCTTTGCAAATGTCTGCAAACCGCTCAAACCGGGCATGCGCAGGTCCATCAATATCAGATCAAAACGCGCATCGCGCAGAATCTCCAGACACTGCTCACCGCTGACGGCCAGCGTCACGCTATGGCCCTGATCCCGCAACAGCCCCGACGCCACCTCCTGATTAATCGCCTCATCCTCGACCAGAAGAATCCGCATCGGCGCCGCCCTGGGCGTAGACGGGATTGCCGATTCAAGTTCGTGGGCCGGAGCCTCGGCAAACTGGGCGGTCACCGTGAAGACGCTTCCCCTCCCCGGCTCACTGCGCACTTGCAGATGTCCGCCCATGGCCTCGGCCAGGCGCTTGACGATGGCCAGCCCCAGCCCGGCGCCCCCATAGCGTCGACTGATGGAGCCATCGGCCTGGGTGAAGGGATCAAAGATGCGCTCGAGGGTCTGTGGATCGATGCCGATGCCGCTATCGGCCACGCTCACGCTCAGTTCGGTGACGCCACCGGCGTGGATTTCGCCCGTGGTGTGCAGCGTCACCCCGCCGCGTTCGGTGAACTTGAGCGCATTGCCCAACAGATTGAACAGAATCTGCCGGTAGCGGGTGGCGTCGCCATAGAGGGCGGGCGGAATCTGACCGGAAAACTGTTGCGCAAGGGTCAACCCCTTCTCCAGAGCGCGCGGCGCCATCAGATCGATGATCTCCTGGGAGACGTGACGCGGATCGAAGGCGCGACGCTCCAGTTGCAGCGCGCCGGACTCGATTTTGGACAGATCCAGCACATCATTGAGCAGATGCATCAACACGTCGGAGGAGTGGGAGAGGATATCCACCATGCGCGCCTGTTTGGCGTCCAGCGTGGTGCTCTCCAGGCGTGCGATCACACCGACGATGCCGTTCATGGGGGTGCGAATCTCGTGGCTGACGGTGGCCAGGAATTCGCTTTTGGCCTGGTTGGCGGATCTGGCGATCTCCACCAAATCGTTGAATTCGCGCAGTTTGATATACTCTGCGCGGGAGTAGGATTCGAGCATGTAGCCGGAAACCCCGCCCATCACCGCCGCTGCCGTCATGAAGTAGAGGTGATTGATCACCAGGTAGAAGGAGACGTCCAACACCAGCATGCAAAGCGCGGTATAGAACAGAATATGGATGACCGACAGCGCCACAGCGATGATAAAGCGCAACCCGGCGATGGTGGACGCGGCCACGATCACCAGCACCAAGCCGGTGGGATAGAGCGAGAAGCCCGGCTCCTGGGGCGACATCACCAGCAACATCGCGTCCAGAGAGAAGCCGCAAAACAGCAGCACGCCGACCACAAACCGATTGAAACGGCGCTGGAATATCGGCCGAAAGGAGATCAGCAGCAGCAAAAAGAGGGTTGGAACGATCACGCCAAAGCGCAACTGGAGCATCTGCGCCTGAGAATCCGGCGCGGCCCAGACGTCGAGAAAACCAAACAGACTGAACAGCAGCACTCCCAGCGCAATGGCCCCGCGCGCCAGCTTGATCACATGTTGCGCCTGATGCGACTGATAGGCCTGTTCCAGTTCGGCATCCTTGAAAGACAAGGTGACTGGGTTGCGGGCAACGCCTTCCATTTCACTGCTTTCCCTTCTGCGAGGCGCGTCATGGCGCCAACCAACACCATGCGTCACTCTACCCTGCATCGCCACGGCGGGCAAACACCCTACTACAAAAGAAAAAGAGGGCCATAAAGCCTCCCTCCCTTCACTGACGGCGCGCCAGTATCAGCGCGCAGATGCGCCAGCAAGCGACATTTCGGATCCCTCCCTCGAATTGATGAATTGCCCCGATTCCATGGTGAGCGCGCTTGAAGAAAACTCTGACCCATGCTAAACAACAAGAGGTATTTATTATTATTTTCATATAATTGATGATTCGCCATGCGCAATATCCGCTCACTCCACGCGCAATATGCAAAACAGGGGCTGCAAGAGGAGTTGACCCTCTCGCATCGCGGCTTCCGCACGATTCTCGCCTTCCTCATCCTGGCGGCGGCTGTCGCGGCTTTCCTGTATTACATCGAACCCACAGACCCTGGCGCGAAAACCTTCTACACCATCGTCATGGCCGTGCCGTTTCTCTTTCCTGGCGCCCCGCTCTACACCCTTTTGCTGCGCCCGTGGGTCTTTCTGCACAAACGCACCCTCACACTGGGCGTCCAGGGCCTGCGCCTGAGCGGATTCAACATCACCATTCCCTGGCGGGACGTCGGACTGGCGATCCTGTCTGTGCGACGCCTCTCCCTCTCGACAAAATTGACCCAACCCAGGGATTTCGCCGGCGTCGCCTGTGTTTTTCGACACCACCAGACCTTCTCAAAGCGGCAGATCAAAAAACAGACGCGCATCAACAAATACAACGACATCGGCTTTCTGTCCGAGAAATTCTCAGAGCCCATTCACAAAATGCCGCTGCGGCTCTGCCTGGAATCTGTGCAGCCGCGCGGCGTGCGGCATCTGCTGGAGAATGTGGACACGCTGTGGCGGGAACACTATGACGGGCGCATGGTGGACGTGGTCGGCAACGCGCCCAACGTGATCGTCATTGAGTGCGGCAATGTCCGCGATGCGGCGCTGTTGATGGAGATCATCAACAGCGAAGTTCTCAAAAGCGCGGGACTCAATCCGCGCAAACTGCTAACCACGCCCGAACAGTGCGTGGCGCAAGTGGAGCCGCTGCTAATGGATCACTTCAAGCAGGTGAGCAACTTCCACCCCATCTGCACCGCCTTGCACCCGTTGAGCGCGGCTGATCAAGAGCAACTCGGCGCATTCGACCCCCACGGCAAAAACAACATCGCCCGCGCCGCCGCGCCGCAACCGTTGCGAACCAGCCCGCTCATTCTCCCGCTGCCGAAGAGGGTCAGCACTATCGTCACGCTCCTGATCGGCGTGACCCTGTCGACCCCCCTCTCCCTGGCCGCCACCGTTTACTCCGGTGATTGGCGCGCCATCGGCGCGATCAGCGTTGTGCTCGCCCTGACGCTGCTGCTGCCCCTGGCGCAGACCCTGCGCGTGTTCTTCAAAGGCCGCGCGCGGTTGACCGATGCCGGGATCTTCCTCTCCCAGGAGGAGGCCCAGTTTGCGTGGGACCGCGTCAGCCCGGCCTGGATAGCGGCGGGACAGAGTAACGACGTCTGCTTCTATGCGCGCCGCAAGCCGCGCACCAAATGGCGTTATCGCGCGCTCTACAAGGGCGTCCCCCGCGCCAAACGATACGCCTTGCGGACAGCTCGCGACCCGCAGGCGCAACTGGCGCTGCAGAGCGTGCGCGAGGGGCTGAAGGTCGCCTTGCAGGAGCAGCGGTTTGGCGCTCTGGAGCACACCAGCCAATGGGAACAGGGCGACACGGAGATTGCGCCCATCGTGCTCTGTTTCGATGAGGGGGAGCGCCAACAGGCGGCGGCGGTAAGAGACGCCATCAACCAGGCGGTCTATCGTGAGATCATTCGCCGCAACGGCCTGGAAGAGGCGGCGTCGCTGTCCTCAGCGCGGACGCAGGGAGACGTCAATTCGGAACGTCACGACATAGCGCCATGATCAAACGCCCCTTCGCTGACGACTTCGCACCATCCTACAGTCGCTGGAAGCCAGAATGACGCAAACTCTGACTGCTCACTGTTTGCGTGACGTCGGCCCGGCTTGCGCTGACTATGGGCCGCCGACTGGTCGGCGGCGGGGTCTGGGGGCCGCGCCCCCAGCGGCCACAGGAGAAGCCGTATCAACAATCAAAGGGCGGGCCCACGATTCGGCAGGATTGCCGAATCGGACTTGCGCAGCGAGCCCGCAGGGTGAGGGCTATGGATGGCCCGAATCACGGTTTGGCTTTTGGGGAGCTCGAGGGCGCAGCCCTCGATATCTTTCATGACCAATACCCAAACTGTCCGATTCTGATTTCAACTGACAATATTTCTAGTTCATGACGCCACACAGGGAGAGTCAACGTGAGCGCCAGTCATCTGTACGAACAATTTCGGAAACAGGGAGTGCAGGAACCGCTTCACTTTCCCATCACCATCAGTGGGCCTGTTCTCAGAGGTCTGCTCATCATGACGGGATCCATCGGGCTCGCCCTGGCAATCAGCATCATCTATTACAGAATCAACGACAACGCGCTGTACCTGGCCCCTGCCGCGGCAATTGCGGCGATGATGCTGCTCAGTCCCGTCTATCGCAGGATGCTGAGTCTGCTGCCTGCCGCGCTGGCGAACCTGTCCAAACCCAATCATCTGACCCTGAGCCAATCGGGCCTGGCGCTGAGCGCGCTGGATCAGCGCCTGCCATGGGCGTCCCTCGGCCCGGCCTGGGTCGTACGCGAGCGCTACCAGGTGGAGACTCCCCACGATTCGCAACGCGACATTCTGCGATTTCTCGCCCGCCTGGAGTCGCCCACCGCCCTGATTCAGGAGCAAGGACGCGATCGCCTCTGCGCGCTCTCCATCCAGCCGCCCGACTGCCTCAACCCGGTGGAGTTCCAACTGGCCGCGCTCTCCCACCACGCCATCGTCCACGGTCTGCCGCACACCCTGGCGACGCTGGCGGATGCCGACACGCCCCTGGCAACGCCGCCCACAGAGCCCCCCAACGATCCGCAGATCGTGGTGATGTCGCTGTACGGCTCAACGTCCAATGCGGAGTTCCTGGAGATCTTCAATGCCGCGATGTTGCAACAGGCTGGATTGCCCGCCCAAGAGCGCCTGCTGACTCTGCAAGAGGTTAAGAACATGAGCAGCAGCGCAGAGTGGTTTGCCTTCTCCAACCTGCGCGACACCATGCCTGAGCAACGAAGATGACCCCCTGGCCGACGAAACACCCAAGCTCGACGCGTCCTGGCTCTGCCCTTGCCGCTGGGTTATCAGAGTCGCAAACTCCGAATTTTCGGTCTGGGATGTCGGAATTTTCGGCTTTCCGAGTTGAGAGGAAACATCTGCTGTTGAGTTTGGCCAACAACAATTCGATCTCAATCACACAAAAGAAAAAGAGGGCCATCAGGCCCTCTTTCCCTTCACCGGCGGGCGTCCCCACCCTGCCGGGTAAGTCGCTCCCGTGTGCGCCCCACGCGTAGTCAAACGCGTCAGGGCGGTTGGTCAACTCCTCACGCCGCGGCGTCCATGATCGCCTCGTCGGGGAATTGATCCGCCGCGGTATCTTCCGCGGTGTCTCCAGAGTCGGCGACTTGCTGCGCCAACTCTTCACGTTGATCGGCCAGCGCTTGCACGAAGGCGTCGATAAACAGCGCCGTCTGCTCCATGCGCGCCACCTGTTCGTCTTTGTGTTTGGCCATAAGCTGGTCGATGATCCGGCTTGCCTCCTGCGCCTGCGCAGAGAGGTCATCGGACTGTTCAAACGGATCGACAAAACCACTCTCGCCCGGGGCGCGGAAGCCCACCGGCTGGCCCTGCTCATCGCGCTGAATGTTCTGCGCCAGCAGTTGCCCCAGGAATGGCGCCATGGCGCTCTGCTGATCGGCCTGGGGAACCGCCTGCCCCGCCTGCTCCCAAGCGGCTTTCACGTCGTCGCCAGCCTGCGCCGGGGGGAAGGTCCACACGGTGTTCCCGCCCAGTTCATAGCCGTCGTCGGTGGATTGGGCGAAGGCCGAGGCCAACTGCCCCAGCAGATCGTCGCCCTGAGCCTCTTCATCGGCCTGTTCCGACTCATTGGGGAACAGGGTGGCCAGCATGCGTTCGAAGAAGGCTTGGAAAACGTCCTGGCTGGCCAGGGTCTGGTCCGTCTCCTGGCCGTCGGCCAGGGTCTCCAGCATCATCGCCCCGGCTTGGGCGCCGCCGCTGCGCACCGCCATGATCTCCAACGTGGCCTGACGCATCTGCGTGGTCTGCGCCTGCCCATCGTCATCGCCCTGGCGGGTCTCATAGGTGGTGGTCTGCATGCGCATGGCCACCATCTCGAACGCACCGCCCGCAGCGCCCTGCCGCGCGCGGCTCTCGCGGCCGCAGCATGACGAGGATTGCGCGCTCCTCTGCGTATAGGAGGATTGGGCGCTCATCTGGGCGTAAAGGGCATTGGTCATCATAGCGGTTCTCTCCAATACGCGCAGTGCTGGACTGCGCTGAAATGGCGCGGGACTCCCAACGCCTTGCCCTGTTATTCTCAAGAACGGCGCCAGCGGACACATTGATGGGAAGTTTCCACGTTATGTTGAGCAGAAATTCGTTATCATGCTGATATTATTTATGATTACCAAAACATCCCAGATGCGCGTCCAGCAGGAGAATCTTGCCGGGCGGAAAAAATTGCCCAGCGCGACGGGGGGAAATTCCGTGCAAACAGGCAAATGGCGCCGCAATCGCGCAAGGCGACCCACCGTCTCAGCACGGGGGAATCGATGAAGCCGCCGTTTGCTCGCGCCTATGATTTCCGCGCCGGTTACGCCCGCTATCGACGCCACGGGCTGGCGCGGCCCATCGGCATGCCGTTTCCCCTGCCCTTGCGCGCGTTGTGGATCTCCCTGCCGCTCACCGGCGCGTTGGGGGTCTCGCTGCTGGATCGCGGCTGGCGAATGGATGCGGAAGTCCTACTGACCTGGTGCGTGATGGTCTATCTGGTGGGTCTGGCGATTCACTACCTGCTCAAAACCGGCGACGCCCCGCCGGGCCGTCGTCGCCCCATGATGTTGGAGCGGGAAGGGATCTTCTTCTTCGCACTGGAGGAGCTGTTTGCCTGGGAGCGGGTCGGCTTTGCCTGGATGCGCCGCGACGCTGATGGCGCATATGACGTCATCCTATTGCTGAAGCAGACGGTGCAGGACGCCCACCTGCGCGAATCCCGCTACAACACTCTGTGTCAGGCGCTCACCACCGAGCGCAATGTGTCGGGCGTTCTCTCAGCGCCCCTGGAGTTATGCGCCCTGAGCTGTCTGCAACAGGGCGCGCAGGCAGCGCTGACCGAGGCTGCGCAAACGCCCCACGAGCCCAGAGAGGTCGATGTGAAAGAGGATATCGCCCGGGTCACGCTGCGCCTGGTCAATGCGCGTCAGGCGGCGCAATTTCTGGAGGTGGTGAATACGCAGATCTGCCGCGCTGTAGGATTGGATCCGCAACAGACGCTGCTCAGTGTGGATGACTGCCTCAACCAGGCTGCGTTTTTCACCCCAGGCGCCACCACCCTCTCCAACCTGCGCGCCCTGGCGCAACAGAGCACGGATGGCGCTGCGCGCCAACTGATCCCAGATGCGCCGAATGAGCCCGCTTGGCTGGCCGCCTACCCACAGGAGCGCGCCCAACGCACGCTTACCGAACTGCGCGAAGAGGCGCTGCATCGCCTGCCGCTATCTTTGTGGTCGTGGAGCAAATTGGCGCTGGTCTATGGCGTGGGCCTGCTGTTGTGGGCGAGTTACGCCCCCCTCCTGCTCGGCGGCGCTCAGGACCCCAGCGGCATTGGCGCCCTCCTGGTTGTGGGCGCGCCATTGGCCTATCTGCTATTCCTGTATCGGGGGATGTGGCGCCGCGCCGCAGATGGCGTCGCAGCGTTTCACCGGGACGGCGTGTTTCTGTTGGAGTGGAACGATCGCCTCCCCTGGAACCACATCAGCCCCGCCTGGAGCCATGCGCAAACGCCGCAGTTCGTCTATCTCTTCGCCCAGCCCAACCGTGGGCGCGGATTTGAATTCTGGAAACTCATCTGCGGGGATTCGGTCAATCGCTTTGCCGCCATTCGCAATCTGGATTCCGCCCCGCGCTTGGCCGCATTAACCGCTCTGCAAGAGACATTGGCGGAAAAACCATCCCCCCTCGACAAAGACACCCCGCCTGCTCCAGAGGAGAAGCCCGCGTTCATCGCACTGCCCCTGCCTCAATACAGCGCATTGAGCGCAGCGCAGCTTGCCGATAGGATCAATCAGGAGCGCCAACGCCATCTTCAGGCAGTCGCCTCGCCCCGTTGAACCGGGAGGACGCCTCTCCACCCCACGCCCTCCGCCGCCGTCAGAGCCCCATGCCCATCTATCGCCTCTCCCACGCCCCCGTCTTCCCTCCAGCCCATCTGGCTGAAGAGAGCGGCCTGCTGGCGGTGGGCGGCGACCTGACCCCCGAACGGCTGCTGGCGGCCTATCGCGGCGGCATCTTCCCCTGGTACTCCGAGGGCGACCCCATCCTCTGGTGGAGCCTCGACCCGCGCCTGATCCTCATCCCCGATGAGCTGCACGTGGCGCGCTCTCTGGCCAAGGCGATGCGTCGCGGCGACTTTACCATCCGCTTCGACACCGCCTTCGATGCGGTGGTGCATCAGTGCGGCGAGACCCGCCGCCACGCTGAGGGCACCTGGATCACCCCCGAGATGGCCAGCGCTTATGGCGAGCTGCATCGCCTGGGCCACGCCCACAGCGTGGAGGCGTGGCAAACCGACGCCGACTCCGGCCAAGAGACGCTGGTGGGCGGGGTTTATGGCGTGGCCATTGGCGGCGCCTTCTATGGCGAATCGATGTTCCACAGCGTGGACAACGCCTCCAAGGTGGCGTTCGCCGCGTTGGCGGCGCATCTGCGCGATCGCGGCTTCAGCCTCATCGACTGTCAGATGACCACCCCGCACATGCTGCGTTTCGGCGCCCGGGAGGTCCCCCGCGCAGAGTTTCTGCGCCTGCTGGAGCGCGCCACCGCGCGCCATATCCCGCCCGGCCTCTGGCGCTGAGTCCGCCCCCTTTGCGATTGCAATTTCTCCCGGGAACCGCGACAGTGTGGCAGCGTCCAAGCAGTGGACCCATTCCATCCCAACAGGAGAAAACAGCATGGCCAAAACGCCCAAACCGGAGCCCCCCAAGGCGCGCAACCCCATCGCGCGGGTGATCAAACAGATCCCACAGCAGGTGGTCCCCAGCAAGAAGAAGGAGCGCAAGCCCAAGCATCGGCCCAATCCCCTCGGCGATTGGGCCGATCCATTTCCCGCCTGAACGCCCGCCGCCAACCTGGCAAACCACTTGCCGAGCAAAATCACTTTAATCTGTTATATTTTTAAATAATAAGATATAAAGAATCTTTTTGTTGCCAAATCAGCCACGAAAAACCAAAACCCGAACAGAGTGACCAGTGTGTGCGTGACACAGGTTGATCTTGCGCTGACTATTGGCCGCCGACTGGTCGGCGGCGGGGCCTGGGGGCCGCGCCCCCAGCGCCACAGGCGAAGCCGTATCAACAATCAATGGGCAGCGCCCACGGTTTGGCTTTTGATCTGAGGGGAGTTTGAGGGCGCAGCCCTCAATATCTTCTCCCTTCAAACGTCTCATGCTGATCTGCGCTTACTCTATTTCCAATGCCGCCAGAGGATAGTCCCATGCCCGACGAACCCATGGAGCAACTGATCGATACGCTGAAAACCGGTTTTCAGGAGTTGCGTCAGAGCGACTTGCAGCGCGAACGGGAGGTGACCCGCCGCCTGATGCGCTGGCAGACGTTGAAACAGGAGCGCGAAGAGGCCAAAGCGCAGGTGCGCCACCGGCTGGCCCACGTCTCCATCGTCGGCGTGGTGGTGGTGGGCGCGGTGATGGGGTGGGCCATCTACGTGTTTAAGAAGGATATGGACGCCATGGCCAAATCCATGAAGGTGATGGAGCGGCAGATGGTCATGATGCAGACCAGCATGAACGGCATGGGCGGCAACATGGCGCACATGGACGTCAATATGGCCGCCATGCGCACCGATATGGGCGGCATGGGCAAGGATATGCACAGTATGAGCGAAACCATGGGCGGCATGGGCACGGCCATGGGCCACATGGACGTCAACATGGCCGATATGAGCGGCAACATGGCGCTGATGCGTCAGCAGATGGGCGGCATGACCCACGACGTGAAAGGCATGAACGCCAACGTCGGGCGCATGACCGGGCACATCTCCAGCATGGATCGCGGCATGACCCCGGCCATGGGCATGATGCAGAACCCCATCGCCATCTTCCGCTCCATCACGCCATAACCAAAGCAGAATTTCGACGGGGTGACGCCGCTCTCAAGGCGTCATCCCGCGAATTTCACACGTCACCGCCCGGGCGCACTCCGAAGCGTATTGCATCCCCGATACGGATTGGTACGCCAACTCATCCAGATACCAACCATTGCGGAGATACGCCAAAGTCAGCCCCCAGGCGATGAAAATGGCCAAGAATGGGATCATTAACCCCATTGAGACACCCAGATCAAAAGAGCGCTCGTTGGCATCGGCGCGCAAAATTTTGTCGAAGACCTGACGGGCGCGCCACCAGGAAAGAGCGTTGATCAGAATAAAACCAATCCCAAACCAGGAGATCACCTGCGCCATATGGGAAAGTTTGTTTGTAACCACTGAAGCCCAGACTCCAAAAAGCCCAATATGCAGAGCGGAGATGATACTGGCCCCAACCATTAACAAATTCCCATAATCAATTCGCTTCGTCCCGTAATCCGTGTTCTTCTCACCATCTCCAAAGCGCTTCATGCAACCCTCACTTCGATATTTTCAATTGTTGAGAAAAACCTGCATTGCATCCATTTTGCATTTTGGAATCAATAGCACTCGCTAAATATGCGGAATTATATTAACAAACAAAAAATATAAACTTATAGCATTTTTAACCAACCAACACTGGGCCGCATAATTCCCCTTTGCCATTTGCCGTATATTATAGTCGCCGCAGAAGAGAATGAGACATTTGAAGCGAGAAGATATCGAGGGCTCCGCCCTCGAGCTCCCAAGATCAACAACTATACCGTGATTCGGACCATCCCTGGTCCTCACCCTTCGGGCTCGCTGCGCGAGTCCGATTTGGCATTCCTGCCAAATCGTGGGCTCCGCCCATGTATGGTCCGCTCCGCCACGGCAAGAGAAAATGTCCACTGATGTGTGAGGCTTAGTCGCGCCCATGTATCCGGCCTGTTGATGAGGGGCTTGTCGCCCTCTGGCCCTGATGGAATTTGCGCGTGGCCCTCCTCAACACACCCTCGGCCTCTATGGGCCCTTGGGCGAAACAGGTTCTTGACCACGCAGGGCTATGCCGTTTCACGCCATCAATCTCGACTCTCTCTCGCAACCTGGCTGGTGGGATCTCTTTCTCTTTCCTTATCGGCCTGTTTTTCTTTTAGAGTTGTATTGCGCTCTCTCTACACAGCGGCGCTGGCCCCATAGGCCTCCTGCTTCACCAGCATCGCCCACGCGCTGCGCGCCATGCGGTTGGCCAGCGCCACCACTGCTCTATTTGCGCCGCGACGTTCCGACACCGACACTGCCCACTGGCTGCGGCGATCCGGCTTGTTTTCACACACGCGCAACGCCGCCCGCGCCCCATGAATCAACAGGGTGCGAAGATAACCGTTTCCCCGCTTGCTGATCCCCGTCAGCCACGCCTTGCCCCCTGTGGAGTGCTGATTCGGAACCAACCCTATCCATGCCGACAGCTCCCGGCCATTCTTAAACGCCCGCACATCCCCCACCGACGCCAACAGCGCCGTCGCCGTGATCGGTCCCACTCCCGGGATCATCATCAGCAATCGACACTGCGGCTCCGCCTTGGCCAGCGCCTCAATCTCACGCTCATATTTGCCGATGCGCTCATCCAAATGCGCCAGCTCATCGCGCTCATCCTCCAGAATTACGCGAAAATTGGCGCTCATTTCCGAGCTCTCATCACTCAAAATCAGCACAATCGCCCGCCGCGCCTGCTTGATGCTCTTGGGAAAGACAATCCCATACTCGGCAAGCAGTCCGCGAATCTGGTTCACCAACGCCGTGCGGTTCTTCACCGCCAGACTGCGCACCCGATGCAACGCTAGAATTTCTTGCTGGGCAACGCTTTTGATCCCCACAAAACGCATATTCGGCCGCTGTACCGCTTCGCAAATCGCCTCTGCATCCACGCTGTCGTTCTTGTGCCGCTTCACGTAGGGCTTCACATATTGCGGCGCCATCAAACGCACATCATGCCCATATCCCTGAAATTTCCGCGCCCAATGGTGGGCGCCGCTACTGGCTTCCATCCCCACCAGGCACGGCGGCAGTTGCGCCATGAACTCCAGTAACTTATCTCGTTTCAAGCGCTGTTTCAGAACGCTCTTGCCGCTCGCATCGACGCCATGCAACTGAAACACGCTCTTGCCCAGATCAATACCCAGTACCCGTACCTGTCCGTTTTCGATATGATTGCTCATGGTCCGCTCCGACTCCGTTTAGATGGAAAAACACATCACCATCTTGGCCCATTGCGAGGCCGTTTGGGTAGCGGAGCGGACCATTCCATTACACCCGCTTAAGGGTCACAGACCCTTAAGAATCCCGCCTCCGGCCAGCCGGAGGCCAATAGTCAGCGCAAGCTTTACCTGTGTCACACAAACATTGAGGAGCCTGTGCAATTCTGAATTGCGGTGACTATACTAGCTTGTCACCCCTCCAAAACCGACATGACTGCCTGCTCTCTCGCCAGACCAATTTTGGTTTTGCATAGGCAGAATGATACAAATTCTGAATATGAGATGTTTGCGTGACAGAGGCCCAGCTTGCGTTGACTATTGGCCGCCGACGGGTTGGCGGTCCCCTTACACAAGCGCCCGCTCGGTTTGGGTCACGCAGACACTTTTTCACTTTCCCATCCACGCCGCTTGACCCCGCCCCTTCGGCGCGCCACTCTGGATGCTGATCCGCCCACGTCCCGCACAATCGAGCCATCATGCGCATCGACCGACTGGAACTGAAAAATTTCCGCTGCTTCAATCAGTTCGTCATCGATTTCGAACCGAATCTGTGTGTCATTACTGGCCCCAATAATGGCGGTAAAAGCGCCGTTTTGGACGCCATCGCCCTCTGCCTGGAGCCCGGCGTGGCGCAACTGTTGGGCGCACACGGCGCCACTCTGTCCACCAGTAATGTGCGCTACAAGCTGCACTTCTCCGAACCCGGGGCCGATTTCTGCGCCGAAAAGGTGATCGCCAAACGCCAACACCCCATGATCCTGCGCTGTGTGGCCAGCTTCGACGACCAAACCAGCGAATGGAGCCGTCGCATCGCCGCTCGCGGCGCCCGCGCGCGCGCCAAAAAGATCAAACCCCTGCTGCGCTACGCCAAAGGATTGCGCAAAATCGCCAAAAGCGACGAGCCGCAAACCCTGCCGCTGCTGGCCCACTACGATATGGCCCACTGCGCGCGGCAGGCGGCTGCGCGCGGCGTCGTCAGCGGCAAAGGCTCGCCGCGCCTGGGCGGCTATCGCAACTGCCTGCAGCCGGGCGCGGCGCGGCTGGCGGGTTTGGCCTGGGCCGAGCGCGTGGCGCAAAAGGCGCTGTGCGCCGCCCGGACTTCGCCGGAAACCCTGGCGCTTGTCCGTCTGCGCGCCCTCACCGACGCCTTTCTCGCGCCCCAGGGGGCGCACTCGCTGCACTATGACGCCCGTTTGCAGGGGCTCTGCCTGCTCGGCGGACATAGCGGCCCGGCGCCATTGACCGCCATGGGCATGGGGGTGCGCGCCGTGTTCGCCCTGGTCGCCGATCTGGGCGCACGGCTGTTGCAACTCAATCCCCATCTGGGCGATGCGTTCACTCAGGCCCCGGGGGTGGTTCTCATCGACCACTTTGAACACGCCCTGCACCCCGGTTGGCGACAGACCCTGTTGCCGCAGTTGATGGCGACCTTCCCGCAGATTCAGTTTATCGTCGCCACGCATAGTCCCGAGGCCCTCACCGCCGTGCGCGCCCATCAGATTCGCGCCCTGGAGTGGAATCCCAAACGCACCCGGTGTCAGGCGTGGACGCCGGAGTTCTCCCAAGGCGCCGAGAGTCAGGTGGTGCTGGAGGATATTCTGGGGACTTCGCGTCGCCCCGAGAGTCTGCCGCTCATCGTCGATCTGCGCCGCTATCAACGCCTTATCGTCGATGGCGAGGCGGACTCCGCCGAGGGGCGCGCCCTGCGCGAGCGACTGCATGGGGCGGAGTTCGTGCATGACCGCGAGTGGATTCGCATCGACCGCGAAATCCAGCGCCAGAAGCGGCGCAGAGAGGCTTTATAGTGATAAGCGAATAGCATTGGTCCCATGCTCAAAGCTGGGATGGGCGCGATGTCAAACTCACCGAGGTCCAGGAGGGCGTCCCTCCTGGCGGGTCAAGGGCAGCGCCCTTGCGGGTCGAGGGCAGAGCCTTCGTGGGTCCAGGGTGAAACCCTGGTGGGGTCTGGGGCGAAGCCCCAGTCTCTCAACTTCGTCCAAATTCATTCATTGCAAGACGTCATGAAGCGGATTCACAAAGGGGCCGAGCCCAAGCGGCTGGCGAAATATCGCAAGCAGAACCCCAACGCCGATTGGGAGAGCTTTCGTCTGGCCGAACCGGAAGGGTATGACGCCATCCGCGCCCAGTTGCGCCGCGACCAGGGCAATCTGTGCTGCTATTGTGAGATCGACCTGCTGCGCGCCGATAAAAAAGAGAACGAGGATTTCCGCGTCGAACACTTTCGCCCCAAATCCCGCGCCAAGCAGGGGACGCATCCGGCGCTGGAGTGGCAAAACCTGCTCGGCTGCTGCCATGGCGGCTCCCAGCGCAGCGTGGCCGACCGCTCCCGCTTCACCAGCCCTGAGCATAGCTGCGACGTGACCAAGAAGGATCGCAATCCCGACGGCGCCATGCTCAACCCGCTGGAGATTCCCGCCGAGGCCAATCTGTTCGAGTTCAACCCCTTCACCGGGGAGATTCTGGTCAACCGCCGCGCTTGCCAACGGGCCGGGGTGGACCCCAAACTGGTCCAGGGCAGCATCGAAATGCTCAACCTCAACGCCAAGCGGCTGCGCAACCGCCGCCAACGCGATCTGGAGAAGTATGACGAGGCGCTCAGCAGTTGCGAGGAGGAGCTGTACGACCCCGCCGCCGCGCGCCGTCTGTTGGCCGAAGAGATCTTGACCCGACGAGGCGGCGGCGACTGGCCGCGCTTTTTTAGCGCGATTCGGGACTTCCTCGCCCCGGAGTCGGACATGTTGTTGAAAGAGATGGGATATGATGGCTGAGTGGTTGGCGACTGTAACCCCCTCACGCGCGTTTGTCCGCGCGTGGCGGCGGCACTTCCTGGTGTGGCGCAAAACCGCCGCCGCCTCCCTGGTGGGCAATCTGGGCGAACCGCTGCTCTATCTGGCGGGCATGGGCTATGGCTTGGGCCGCTTTGTGGGGGAGGTGGATGGTCTGCCCTACCTGATGTTCGTCGCCGCCGGGATTCTCGCCGCCTCCAGCATGAACAGCGCCACCTTCGAGGTGCTGTACGGCTCGTTCACCCGCATGACGCGGCAGAACACCTTCCACGCCATGCTGGCCACGCCGCTGTCGGTGGCCGATGTGGTCAGCGGCGAGATCGTCTGGGGCGCCACCAAGTCCCTCATCGCCGGGTCCGCCATCTACCTTGTCGCTACGCTGTTCGGCGCGTTCGAACCGATGGCCGCGCCGTGGGCGCTGGCGGTGGCGTTCCTCTCCGGGCTCTGCTTCGCCTCCCTGGGCATGGTGATGACCGCCATCTCTCCCAGCTACGAATTTTTCCTCTACTACACCACCCTGGTGACAGTGCCCATGTTCCTGTTCTGCGGGGTGTTCTATCCGGTGGACTCCCTCCCGCCGCTGATGCAGATGGTCGCGCAAATTCTGCCGCTCTCCCATGTGGTGGAGCTGATTCGTCCCCTCACCACCGGCGCGCCGCTGCACAATGCGCCCCTGCACGTGTCCATTTTGCTGCTCTACGGGAGTATCGCCTACGTCGCCTCGGTGCTGTTGATCAAGCGCCGAATTATCGTCTAACTCTCTGATCCACAATATTTTCCTCTTCTCCTCCCGCACTCTCTTTACTGCGGACGAAACGCCTCTGTCCACCCTTTGGCAGACCTCTTGCACAATCATCGGCGTGAATACTGCGCCACAGACCCCGCCGCACACCGGGATGTCTTGGCAACCGTCTGATGTTACAGCGGGTTTTCGACGTTCGCCCCACACATCCGACGGTTTCCCCGTGTAACGTCGAGAGGCAGGAATAACCATGAACCGGCAAAAAAATCTTTCCCCGGAAAACCGGGCGACCGCCGGACCGCCGCGTAAAGGCGCGATCTCCTTGAAGGGATTGCTGCTTTCGGTGGGTCTGTCGGGCGCGCTGTTGCTGGGGGCCTGCTCGCAACCCTCATCCATCACGCCGTCGCAAAGCCACTTCCTGCGGCCCACCGATCCCCCGGCGGGCTCCACTGTGGAGCGTCTGCCCAAAGAGGCGCAGGACCTGGTGGTGGAATACCCCGGCGTGGGCGGCCCGGCGGGCGATATGGAGGATCCCATCTCCATCACCGTCACCGACATGCCGGTGCGCGACCTGCTGTTCGCCCTGGCCCGCGACGCCAAGAAGAACATCGACATCTATCCGGGCATCACCGGCAACGTGACCATCTCGGCCATCGACCAGTCGCTGCAACAGATTCTGGATCGCATCGCCAATCAGGTGGATCTGCGCTATGAGTTCACCGACAACGCCATCATCGTGTCGCCGGACCGCCCCTACCTGAAGATCTATCAGGTGGACTACGTCAATATGGCGCGCTCCTCCAGCAGCACCAACCGGGTGGCCACCAACATCGCCGTGAGCGCCTCCGCCGATCCGGCGGCGCCGGACAAGGAGGACCCCAACCAGTCCACCATGGCGTTGACCACCGAGACCCAGAACCACTTCTGGTCGTCGCTCACCAACAACATCAGCGCCATTCTGCACCTGAACGGCGATGACATGCCGACGGGCGATTCGGTCAATGGCGGTCCGGGTCTGCCCATGGCCCCGGGCGCCCCGGGCGCGGCCATGGCGGGCATCCCCAGCGATGTGAATACGCCGGCCCCGGAGTCGGGTAGTTCGAGCATCGTGGCGATCAACAAAGAGGCGGGCATCGTCAGCATCTTCGCCACCGCCCGTGAGCATGATCGCATTCAGACCCTGCTTGATAGCGTGCTCGACAATGTGCAGCGTCAGGTGTTGATCGAATCCACGGTGGTGGAAGTGGAGTTGGGCGATGGCTTTGAGCAGGGCGTGGATTGGCAGCGTCTGAAGGATGGCGTGGTCAAAGCGGCCTCCAACTTCTCGCCGGACACCTATTTCCCTTCAACTACGACGAGCATGTTGAGCGGCATCGCCAATGACCTGCCGTTCTTCTCCTTACCCATTAAGCAGAAGGCGGGCTCTGGCGCCACCATCGCCGCAACCGTGCATGCGCTGTCGACCTTTGGCAACACCAAGGTGCTCTCCAGCCCCAAGATCATGGCGCTGAACAACCAGTCATCCATCCTCAAAGTGGTGGATAACAAAGTGTTCTTCACCGTGGAGGCGAAGGCGGGCAGCTCGGGCGACGCCAACAACACCAGCACCGTGGCGTTGATCAATACCAATCTGCACACCGTGCCGGTGGGTCTGGTGATGGCGGTGACCCCGCAGATCAGCGCCGATGACATCGTTACGCTGAATGTGCGCCCCACCATCTCCAACATCAGCGGCTGGGTCAACGACCCCAACCCGCACCTGACCACCACCAACCAGATCCCCGAGATCCAGGTTAAGGAGATGGAGTCGATCCTGCGCATTCACAGCGGTCAGGTGGCGGTGATGGGCGGCTTGATGCAGGACCGTCTGGTCAATTCGGATACCGGTCTGCCGCTGCTGTCGAAAATGCCGGGTCTGGGCAATCTGTTTGGCCACAAGTCCCGCACGACGGTCAAAACCGAGCTGGTGATTTTCATCCGCCCGGTGGTGATGACCCACGGCAAACCGCGCAACAGCGGCTCCGGCATCATCAGCGCCAGCGCCAAGAAGGGCGCGCAGCCTACGCCTGTTGGCGGCAGCTTCTCGCCCAAACATCAGCCGCAAGACCCGGCTGAGCTGGAGCCGCAGAGCAATGGCGGGTACCTGAACTTCAGCAACAGCAAGCCCAGCGCGGCGATTCGTCACAGCGCTCCGGCGCCTGCGCCGAGCCAGGTCTCCGCTGCGCCGCAACGCATGGGTGCGCCCATCAACCCCAACACCGCGATTCAGGCTCCCGCCGCCTACATCAGCGGCATGCCGTCGAATCCGGGCTTGAGCGCGCCGCCGCGCTTCGATATGCCGCAGCAGATGCGTCAAACCGGTGGGGCGATGACCATGGCGCAGCCGGTGGCGCAACCGGCGATGAACGGCTACGGCCAGCAGGCGCTGCAACCGGTGGCGATGCCCAACCCCTACGCCCAACCGCAGCAGGCGGCGTATGGTCAACAACAGCCGATGATGTATGGCCAGCAGCAGCCCGCCTACGGGCAGCAGCAACCGGCCTATGGCCAACAGCAGATGATGTATGGTCAGCAGCAACCGGCCTATGGACAGCAACAGCAGCCGCTCTATGGTCAGCCGCAGGCGGCGGCGATTCCCACCTATCAGGCGCCGCTCACCGCCTATCAGGTTCAGCAGCAACCGAGCATGGGCTACACCCGCTAACAGCGGTTGAGCTCAAACATTCCAGCCTCTTGAGCGCCGCCCGTTGGGCGGCGCTTTTTTTCGCTTGCGCACGCATTGTGCAGGAGGCGTCGTCGGCGCAATCCAACGATTCGGCGGCTTGAATAGAGATGGAATAAAACAGCGTAGCCTCCTGGAGCGGAGAATGGGAGTCGAGAGGAATCGACGTTTATTCAAAACGCAAAGGAGACTGAGATGAAATACTGTGGCTTCAACTTAGCGAGCAAGACGCGGGCGTTTTGCTTGACCGATGAGCAGGGGGAGATCCTTGAAGAGAGCGTCACCCCGACCACGGCGGAGGGTTTCGCGCACATATTGGGTGCGTATTGTGGGGCCATTGCCTGCTTGGAGCGCGTCCATTGGGGGAGTGGACGGCCCATGAGAGAGCACTGGCCCGCACGCTTTCCCGCACACGCTTTTGCGTCTGCTCAATCCCTGAGCTCACGCCCCGTCAGCTTGAGAAACACATCCTCCAAATTCGCCGGACGCGCCAGCACCGTCAAATCCGGACGATCGCCCAACGCCTCAAACACCGGCCCCGCCCGCTCCACATGACAAAATAGCGTATCCCCCGCATGCACCTGCCGCCCCGGCAGATGCGCAAACGCCGCATGATCCAATCCGCCCCCCTCCGCGCGAATCTCCACCACCTCCGGCTCCACATGACGCTGAATCAACGCCCGCGGCGCGCCCATGTCCAAAATCCGCCCATGGTTGAGGATCAGCAGCCGGTCGCACAACTGCGCCGCCTCCTCCATATAGTGGGTGGTGAGCAATAGCGTGATGCCGCGCTCTTTCAACGCCCGCAAACGCTGCCAGATCAGATGTCGCGCCTGAGGGTCGAGACCCGTGGTGGGCTCGTCCAGAATCACCAACTCCGGCTCCGCCACCAGCGACCGCGCAATCACCAGCCGCCGCTTCATGCCCCCCGAAAGCGAACGCACCGGACGCTCTGCGCGGTCGCTCAACTGCGCAAACTCCAGCAGCTCTCCCACCCGAGGCCGCATTACGGCGTCAGACAGCCCGAAGTAACGCCCATAAACCAGCAGATTCTCCGCCACGGAGAGGTCGTCATCCAGATTGTCATCCTGCGACACCACCCCCACCCGCAGCGGCAATTCGCGATTGGCCGGGTCCATGGGCTGGCCAAACAGATTAAGTTCGCCGCCATCCTTGGGGGTGAGGCCGGTGATCATGCGCAGGGTGGTGGATTTGCCCGCGCCGTTGGGACCGAGAATGCCGAAACACTCATTGGCGGTCACCTCAAAGGAGATGCCGTCCACCGCATTGGCGCCGCCATACCGTTTGCGCAGAGCCTGCGCCTGAATCACCGATTGAGTCATTGAAATTGCCTTAATGCGCTACTGAATAATGGCGCAGAGCCAAAAGTGATTCGCACGAAAGCGCGTGGCGCGAACCCAGCCAACTCACGAGGGTCCAGGGAAATCGGATTGGTCCCGATTGGCCTGGTCGGGGTTTGGGGTGAAGCCCCAATATCTTTCATCTTCCAGCACGTTTTTATTGTCTCCCCATCATGCCCAGCGCCAGCGGCGGAATCAATGCGCCGCCGGGAGCGCATTGTCGCCTGCGCAGGGCTTGCGTATGATGAATCCGCCCACTCACCCGCCGCGCGAAAGCCTCCATGTCCCGATCCGCCGCCCCGTCATCGCCGCCACGCCATCTGTTATGGATGCTGCACGTCGTCGTGCTGATCATGACGCTGGCGCTGGCGCTGTGGGGATATAACCACTACCTGCCCAACTGGGATCTGGCCGATAACATCCTGCGCGCGCAGCGGCTCTATATGGAGGGCGAGCGCTACGGCGCTGATGTATGGGGCCCCAATGTGCCGTTGGTGTTCATGCTGCACTACCCGCCCACCCTCGTCGCAAGATGGCTGCAAGCAGACCCCTGGCTATTCAACCTGCTCTACTTTGCGCTGTGGCAGTGGGCTGCGTGGTTGGCGTTGAGCGCCGCGCTGCGCCAAATCGTCGGCGCGCAACTCTGGTTGCTCGCAGGGTTCGCCCTGCTGCACGTGGTCACATTCCAACTGCTGGCCGGATTCGATTACGCCCAACGGGACCATCTGTTTATTCTGCTGTTCCTGCCCGCACTCCTGCATTGGCATGCGCGCGAACAGGGCGCGCCCGCCGCCCCCGCATCGCGCTGGAGCGCATTCGCCATGGCGGGGGTTGGCTGCGCCATCAAACCCTACTACCTGCTCGCCCCCCTGCTGCTGCTGCTCATCAGCATGCTCCGGCAACGCAGTATGGCGACGGTCTGGCGCGCAGAGGAGCGCCTGTTCCTACTGGTCACGCTCAGCGCAACCTGTTTGCCCATGCTGGCGCGTCCCGATTGGTTCGATCAATTTGCGCAGATGCGCGATCTTTATGGCGCGCTGAGTAATCCGTTGAGCAAAATCGTCAACATCAGCTGGCCCTACCCGGCCGCGTGGGTCGCGTTGGCGCTCCTCTCCGAAACCCTGATCGCACGCCCGAACAGACCCCTCATCCGCACCCTCCTGCTGGGGGCCATGGGGTGTTATGGAATTCTGCTGCTGCAACAACGCGGCTGGCTCTATCATCAGGTTCCTTCGGCGATGATGACCGCCTTTCTCAGCGGCGCGGTCGCCCTGTTGCTGCTGCAACGCTGGCGCGAAACAGGCTTTGGATGGCCTCAACGCATCGTCGCCCTGCTCTGCATTGTTGCGCTTTACCACTATAACCCCGCCATTTCGCGCTGGTTGGCCAGCAGCGCATCAGCGCAAACCGTCAAACAACAGCTCACCCCGGTGGCCAAAGCGCTGCACCCCTTCATCGCCCCGGGCAGCCGTGTGGTCTATCTCTCGGCCTCCGCCCCACTGGTGATGACGCTCTCCGGCATGCTGGGAGCGCCAGCCAAACACCAACCGTTGCCGCATCTGTTCATCATTGGCGGCATTCAGCGCCTCAAAGGACAGGGTCGTCACCACGAGGCGCGCGCCTATCTGGACAAAGTGATGGCCCAGTGGCGCAAGGTGCTGTCGCAACCCCACCTCGACGCCATCGTGGTGGATCGCCGCATCACAGGACACGACACCATTTTTGGCGAATTTGATATATTGGCCTTTTTCCGTCAGGATCCAGCCATGCATCGGATCCTCTCCGGTTTTCAACAACGCGACTTCCCCGCGCTGGGCTGGTCGCTGTTAACGCCCGCGCAGGGCGCTGCGACCGGAGTGGACGAGAACACCCCATTGATTTTCAGAGCGCCCGCCGCACCCTGACAGGAGCGCCCGCGCGCCATAGCCGAGAAGCGCCATGAACCACGCCCTTGCCGCCCCGATCAGCAATCGATCCTTGACGCTGTTGGCGTTATCGATGCTGGTCGCGACCTTAGCCATCGAGCTGTTTTCCAATGGCTTTTACCTGCCAAACTGGGATCTGGCGGGGAATATTCTGGGCATGGAGCGGGTCTACTTCGGCAACGCCCAGTATGGCAAGGATATCCTCGGCCCCGGCCTGCCTTTGGAGTTTATGGCGCACTACCCCTCCACGGTGCTGGCCAAATGGCTGGGGCTGGACATCATGTTGGCCAACCGGCTGTTTGTGGGCATGCTGCAGTTGCTTGCCTGGGTGACGCTGCTGCCGTTCCTGCTGCGCCTGGCCGCTGGCCGCGCCAGCGGCGTGTGGCTATTGAGCATCGCCTATCTGCTGAGTTTTGAACTGCTGGTGGGGTTTGATTACGGCCAGCGCGATCATCTGTTCATCCTGCTCGCCTTCCCCGCCGTCGGCCACTGGATTCTGCGCGAATTCGATCAACCCGCTTCGCCGTCAACGCGCATTCTGGCCTTCGCCCTGGCGGGCTTCGGCTGCGCCGTCAAACCGTTTTACCTGCTGCTGCCGCTGGTGCTGCTGATCACCGCCATGATTCGCCAGCGCAGTTGGCGCACGCTGTTGCGCCCGGAAGAGTTGACCTTCACCGGGGTGGTCGCCTTCTGCTATGTGGGCTTCTCCCTCCTGCACCCCGACTGGTATGACCAGTTCTTCGAGATGAAGGATCTGTATGGCGCGCTCACCTCCAGCCCCTGGTGGGTGATCACCTTCAGCGGCCAGTTGTACATCTTCTGGGCCGTGCTGACCGCGCTCAATGAAGCCCTCCTCCCCGCCGAAGACAAGCCCATCTTCCGCATCCTGCTGCTGGCGGCGCTGACTTGCGCCGTCATTCTGGTGATACAGCGCCGCGGCTGGCTCTATCACTGGATCCCCATGGCGTCGCTGATGTTCTTCACCTTCGCGGCCATGGCGCTGAGTTGGTTCCGGCAGCCGCGCAACGCCGTTGTCTGGCGCCGCGTCATCGCCGTGGTCGCTATCCTTGCGCTGGCGTGGCAGCATCCGGCCATCAGCCGCTGGCGCACCGCCACACAGTTGCAATTCTGGCTCGGCAATTACGCCCTGCGCGTGGCCGACGCCACACGCCCCTATCTGCACCCCAAGGATCGCGTGGTCTATCTGACCTTCAGCATGCCCACGGCGATGACCCTCTCGGGCATGCTGGGCAAGCCGCCCAATCTGCAAGCGTTGCCGCACCTGTTTGAGTTCGCTGGCGTGTTCAATCTGCTCAGTCGCGGCGACACCGAACGCGGAGAGCATTATTGGGATCAGGTGATGGGCCGCTGGCGCCACTCCATCATCGACCAGCGCCCCGAGGCGATTCTGGTGGATCGCAAAATCAAGGATCATGACCTGCTGTCGGCCAAGCTGGATATTCTCGAATTTTTCCTACGTGACGAAGCCATCGCCAAAGCGCTGCGCAACTATCGTCAGGTGGATTTTCCCGAGTTGAAGTGGTCGCTGCTGCTGCTGCGCGACGAGAATGAGGCGGCCGCGTCCCTCCTTTTGCGCAAAGACGACGCCGTGCGGGCCATCCCCCTGGATACGGACGAGCCGCCACAGAAGGAGTAAAAACCATGCCGCCGCTATTGACCGCCGCACAGATGAGCGCCGCCGACCGCAAGACCATCGAGCGGATCGGCCTGCCCGGCGCGGTGCTGATGGAGAACGCCGGGGCCGCCTGCGTTGAAATCCTCCTGGCGCGCCTGCCTGAACTGGCCACGGGACGTGGGCGCGTGTTGATTTTGGCCGGACGCGGCAACAATGGCGGCGACGGCTTCGTCATCGCCCGTCGCCTGATGCAGGCGGGGGCGGGCGTCACGCTGTGGCTGTTCGGCGAACTGGATCACCTGCGCGGCGATGCGGCGCTGCACGCCCAAGTGTTTGTCAATCTCGGCGGAACAGTGCGCACCATCGCCGATGCAGCGGATATCGAGGCCGGGCGCGGCGCTCTGAGCCACGCCACGGCGGTGGTGGATGCGGTGTTCGGCACCGGGCTGCAACGTCCGGTGAGCGGGATCATCGCCAGCGCCTTTGAGCAGGTGATCGCCTCCGGCAAGCCGGTGCTGGCGGTGGATATCCCCTCCGGGGTGAGCGCCGATGACGGCTCGATTCTGGGAACCGCGCTGCCCGCGCGCTGGACGGTGACGTTTGCGGCGAAAAAGATCGGCCACGTCGCCCATCCGGGCGCGGCGCTGTGCGGCGAGACCACCTGCGCGCCCATCGGCATCCCGGATGATCTCCTCACCATTGCCGAACACACCGTGGCGGAGAATACGCTGGCGGATCTGAACCCACCAGCGCGTCTACAGGCGGGCCACAAGGGCAGCTTCGGCCATCTGCTGATTGTGGGCGGCTCCCCCGGCAAGGCAGGGGCCCCGGCCCTCACCGCTTTGGGGGCGCAACGCATGGGACCGGGCCTGTTGAGCATCGCTGCGCCGCGCGGCGTGCGGCCTGAAGCGGCGCAGTTCTGCCCCGAAGCGATGACCCTCAATCTGCCGGAATCCGAATCAGGCGAAATCGGCGCCGCGCCGTGGGAGGCGATTGCCGCGTCGGGCATCAAACCGGCGGGGCTGGCCATGGGTCCGGGGTTGGGCCAGGGCGAAGCGACGGCGGCGGCGGTGTTGGGGTTGCTGGCGCGTTACGACATCCCCACGGTGGCCGACGCCGACGCTCTCAACGCATTGGCGCGGGAGCCCATCGCGCTGGCGCAGGTGTTGGAGCAGCGCCGCGCGCCGCTGATTCTCACCCCGCACCCGGGAGAGATGGCGCGCCTGATCAATAAAGAGGTGGCCAGCGTGCAGGCGGCGCGGCTGCCGTTGGCGCGGGAGACGGCGCAGCGTTGGGGGGTGTGGCTGCTGCTCAAGGGGGCCGGGTCGGTGATCGCCGCCCCCGATGGCCGCGTGTGGATCAACTCCACCGGCAACCACGGATTGGCGGCGGGGGGCTCGGGGGATCTGCTCACGGGCATCGTCGCCGGACTGCTCAGTCAGGGCTGGAGCGCCGAGCAGGCGCTGCGCGCGGGGGTCTACTGGCATGGCCGCGCGGCGGATCTGGTGGCGGAGAAGCGCGGCGCGGCGGGGCTGGCGGCGCGGGATCTGCTGCCGGAGCTGCAACGACTGCGCAATGGCGTGGCGGAGTAAACCGCGGCAACGAAACCGTCGACAATCTGATGGGCCGTGAACTGCGCGATTGCGTCCAAGCAAAAGTGTTTGCGTGACACAGCGCGAGCTTGCGTTGAGTAGGCTGGCCGCCGACTGGTCGGCGGCGGGGTCTGGGGCCTGCGGCCCCAGCGGGTGTGGGCGGCGCCCACGGTGTGGCTTTTGACTTTTGGGGAGTTTGAGGGCGCAGCCCTCAATATCTTCCAGCTTCCTCGCCCAAAAGCACCAACACCCTTCTGATGCATTCTCCGGTCACAGCGTCCAAATTGGACGCCGCCCATCATTCATGACTTCACTGTCACCAGATTTTTACAGTCACGTCACCGCAGGGTTCTTTCAGACGTCAGGCAAAAGGCGGACAATGGTGATGCGATGCGCATGTGCATCGTCTTGATCCGTCAGCCAAAGAGTCGCCGCGCATGAACGACTGTCCCTATCTCTATCTCTCCATCATCCCGGAAGCGCTGATCGCCTCCATGCTGCCGCCGGAAGAGTTCGGGCGGTACTATGCCACCGGCGCCAAGGTCCACGTCATGGGCGAGGCGATCTTCTTTGACGTCGACCCCACCTTCCGCTCCGATGCGTTTGACTTCTCGGAGATCACCAAACGCTGCGTGGCCAAGCAGGACGGCTCGCCCACCAAAACCATCTACCTGGGCATCCACGATGTGCTGGCCAAAGTGCCGGTGGAGGCGCTGGGCGATCTGCACCTGACCACCCACGACGGCAAGACGCTCACCTTGACGCGCACCCTGCACCCGGAGCCGGAGCCGTCGCAACTGCGCCTGTATCAGGAGTTCGCGCCGGTGGATCCGCTGGTGGCCAGCCCCATGGCCCCCATTGAGTTCTGCAAAGCGATGACCGACCCGGCCAATCCGGTCTCGGTGCCGCGCCTGTTCTTCTGCGAGTTCCAACTGCATGGCCTGGCCACCGACCCGGAGCTGGGCTCGGCCCACGACCTGCCCTACCCGGCCGGCGAGCACCTGCGCGATATCCTGATGGAGCTGCGCGACCACCCGGACAAAGTGGGCAAGATGGTGCTCAAACGGCGCGACCGCACCTACATGCGCATGGTGCGCGGCGGCTTCTACGTGGGCGACCAGATCGAGCAGGCCTACTATCCGCTGCCCGACCAGGAGACCCTGGAGCGCGATCACTACAGTTGGTGGCGCTCCGCCCAGCAGATCGTCACCTATTGATTACCCGACGTTTGACTGCAAGACGCTTGATTGCCCGACGGGCCGCGCCCGCCTCACCCTTTTGACGAGTCCCCATCATGTCTGAGCCCATCTTCTGGCTGGCCCCCCTCGGCGCCGTCATGGCCCTGTTCTTTGCCTGGAAATTCTACGGCGAAATGCTCGCCTGGGACGAAGGCGACGAGCTTATGCGCAAAATCGCCGGCCACGTGCGCGACGGCGCCATGGCCTATCTGCGCCAACAATACAAAGTGATGCTGCTGGTGTTTGTGGTGTTGGCGGGGCTGTTTGCGTGGCTCGCCTACGGCATGAATCTGCAGACCCATTGGCTGCCCTACACCTTCCTGTGCGGCGGCTTCTTCTCGGCCCTGGCCGGATACTTCGGCATGCGCACCGCCACCGCGGCGGCCTCGCGCACTGCGGCGGCGGCGCGGCAGTCACTGCCTGCGGCTCTCCAAGTCTCATTCCGCTCCGGCGCGGTGATGGGTCTGGTGGTGGTGGGGCTGGGACTGGGCAACGTGGCGGCGTGGTTCGTGCTGGCCGATCTGCTGATGCCCGCCAGCGCCGACGCAGGCGGACGCATGGTGCTGATCACCACCACCATCCTCACCTTCGGCATGGGCGCGTCGCTGCAGGCGCTGTTCTCACGGGTGGGCGGCGGCATCTACACCAAGGCCGCCGACGTCGGCGCCGACCTGGTGGGCAAGGTGGAGGCCGGGATTCCTGAGGACGACCCGCGCAACCCGGCGGTGATTGCCGATAACGTCGGCGACAATGTCGGCGATGTGGCGGGCATGGGCGCAGACCTGTTCGAATCCTACTGCGGCTCGATTCTGGCCGCCTGCGCGTTGGGCGCGGCGGCGTTCGTCGCCACCCCCGACGCCCAGCTCAAAGCCATTGTCGCGCCCATGGCCATCGCTGGGATCGGCATCATGCTCTCCATCATCGGCGTGTTCGCGGTCAAGACCGAAGAGGGCGCCGACCAACACATGCTGCTGGCGGCGTTGGGACGCGGCATCCACATCAGCGCCATCTTCATCGTGCTGGCGTCGGGCCTGCTGCT
The DNA here is from genome assembly GCF_002109495.1 of Magnetofaba australis IT-1. Taxonomy (NCBI): domain Bacteria; kingdom Pseudomonadati; phylum Pseudomonadota; class Magnetococcia; order Magnetococcales; family Magnetococcaceae; genus Magnetofaba; species Magnetofaba australis. Next base: position 180,956 of record NZ_LVJN01000015.1, on the reverse strand, counting down.
GTGGCTGCTGGATATGCCCAACGCCATGGGCGTGTGGGGCGCGGTGGTCACCGGTCTGGTCACCGGCATCATCGTCGGGCGCGCCACCGAATACTCCACCGCCACCACCTTCAAACCCACCCAGCACATCGCCGCCCAGGCCGAAGGCGGCCCGGCCACGGTGATCATCGCCGGGGTGGGCGTGGGCATGCTCTCCACCGCCATCCCGGTGCTGGTGGTGGGCGCGGGCACGCTGCTGGCCTTCTTCCTGGCCTCGGGCCTCGACTTCGCCAACATGACCCAAGGGCTCTACGGCGTGGCCATCGCCGCGGTGGGGATGCTCTCCACCCTGGGGGTGACCCTGGCCAGCGACGCCTACGGCCCCATCGCCGATAACGCCGGCGGCAACGCTGAAATGGCGGGCCTGGGCCCCGAGGTGCGCAACCGCACCGACGCCCTGGACAGCCTGGGCAACACCACCGCCGCCACCGGCAAGGGCTTCGCCATCGGCTCGGCGGCGCTCACCGCGCTGGCGCTCACCGCCTCCTACCTGGAGGTGGTGCGCTTCGAGCTACTGAAGAACGGCATCGACCAACTGGCCCTGCCCGGCGGGCAGATGGTGGCCACCGCGCAAGCCCAGCTGGCCGACTTCATGATCTACTTCAACATCACCCTGCTCAACCCCAAGGTGCTGGCGGCGATGTTCGTCGGCTCGATGATGGCGTTTGTGTTCAGCGGCCTAACCATCATGGCGGTGGGCCGCGCAGCGGGCATGATGGTGGAGGAGGTGCGCCGCCAGTTCCGTGAAACCCCTGGCATCCTGGAGGGCAAGGCGGAGCCCGATTACGCCCGCTGCGTGGCCATCTCCACTGTCGGCGCCCAGCGTGAAATGCTGTTCCCATCGATTCTGGCGGTGCTGACCCCGGTGCTCACCGGCGCGCTGCTGGGGGTGGCCGGGGTGGTGGGTCTGCTCACCGGCGGTCTCTCCGCCGGGTTCGTGCTGGCGATTTTCCTCTCCAACTCCGGCGGCGCGTGGGACAACGCCAAGAAGTACATCGAATCCGGTCGCCACGGCGGCAAAAACTCCCTGGCCCACCGCGCCTCGGTGATCGGCGACACCGTGGGCGATCCGTTCAAGGACACCTCCGGGCCGAGCCTGAACATCCTCATCAAACTCATGAGCACCGTGGCCATCATCATGGCCGGGGTCACCGTGTCGTTCCACTTGATGTAATCAATACTCAGAGGCAGCGGCGCCCCAAACGCCGCTGCCTCCCACTATGCGTTATTAAGCGAGCGCCCGCTCATTACGGCATAGGCGGATGCAAAAAACACCCAGTTTTGTTGTGTGTAGCAACAGATTTTTCTCTTTCATTCCACTCCTTCTTCACTTATCCTCTACAAATCAAAATATTGTACTTTTTTCTGGAAAACGCGCACGCCATGAGACCTACAGACAACTCCTCTCTGCCCCACACAGTAGGCCATCTAAAAATGATGACAGCGCTGCCGCTTACCCAGCGCAACCTCTCTGAACAGATGAAAATAACCGACCGCGAAATCGAGGAACGCAAAAGGCTGTTGCACTTCACCGACAGCGACGCCGCAGTGCTGAAGTCCTATAAAGAGATGGTGGCAAAAAAGTTGGAGGATATCGTCGCCCGCTTTTACTACCAGCAGCAGCAAATTCCCGAAGTAGAGTTGCTTATCGGAGACCGGGAGACCTTCCGCCGCCTACACCAATCCATGAAGAACTACATCATGGAGCTATTTGGCGGCTACTACGATCGTGAGTATGTGGATAAGCGTCTGCGCATCGGCAAGGTGCACAAGCGCATCGGCGTTGAGCCCAAGCTCTATATTTCCGCAGTGGGCATACTCCAAGAGATCCTCGATCAGGAGCTTCGTGGAGGGCTCAGTAATACGAGTGAAGAGGTGTGCGCGCAATGCAACGACCTGCGGCTCGCCCTACATCGCCTGCTTCTTTTTGATATTCAACTGGTGTTCGACACCTATATCAGTAGCTTGATCTCCGAGGTGGACGCCGCCAAGAGTCAAGTGGAGCGATACGCCGAGAGCTTGGAAGGGGTGGTGGCCGAACGCACCCAACAGTTGGAGAAGCTCTCCTCCACCGACGAGCTCACCCAATTGCTCAACCAACGCACCTTCTTCTCGGTGCTGCGACGGGAGATCGCCCGCGCTGAGCAGAATCGCCATCCGGTCTGTCTGGTCTACTTCGACCTCAACGGCTTTAAGAAGCTCAACGACTCCCAGGGCCACAGCGCCGGGGATAACCTGTTGGCGCTGGTGGGGCACAACGCAGCCAACGCCATCCGCTCGTTTGATACAGCATTCCGTTACGGCGGCGATGAGTTCTGCATCGTACTACCCGAGACGGAGCTGGCTACCGCCGTGAAAATCTGCCAACGCATGGCCAACGCATTTGATCAGCAAGATACAAAAAAGGTGACTTTCAGCATCGGCATCGCCCAGATCGGTCCTCAGCAGTTCACCGATGTGGACAGCTTTGTGCGCCAAGCAGACTCGCTGATGTACGAAGCCAAGGCCGCTTCGAAGAAAAAAACCGGTCACTACATTCGCTATGACGACAAGATGATGGACCCGGAGGAGGTCGCTCAGGAAGAGGCCGCGTCAAACCCCTGATGCACGCGGCGCAGGAACGCCTCCAGTTGCAGCAGGCTCCACAGCGCCGCGCCGTGGTCGCGGCGGCCTGTGAGGTGTTCAGCGGCCAGACGATCCAGTTGCCCCAGATTGAACCAGCCCGACTGCCGCAGCGCGGGCGCGGCCAGCGCATCCAGCAGACGCCCCTTGAGCGGGCCGCGCAGCCACTGCGCCAGAGGAATGGAAAAGCCGCGTTTGGGCTGCTCCAGATAGCCCGGCGGCAACAGGGGCGCGACGCCCTCCCGCAACAACCATTTGCCGCGTCCATGGCGGATTTTCATCGGGTCCGGCAGGCGCGCGCTCCACTCGGCCCAACGATAGTCCAGCAGCGGCGCGCGCACCTCCAGGCCGTGGGCCATGCTGGCGCGATCCACCTTCACCAACACCCGCCCGGCCAGGAAGGTGTGCAGATCTCCGTACAATGTGCGCGAGAGGAAGGAATCGTGCGAATCGCGCCGCGCCGCCGCCGCGTGCAGATGGCGCACCGGCGGCGTCTCGGCCACGGCGCGCTGCAAATCGTCTGATAGCAGCGCCGCACGCTGATCATCATCCAATACGCTCACCCCATGGAACACCGCCTCCACCGCATCCCGCGCCAGCGCTTGCAAGGTGCTCTTGGCGCGTAAGCCGCGCGGCGCCCAATCCAGCTTGGGGTAAATCGCCCCCAACGGCCCGAACAGCGCCCGCCGCACCCCCGCCGGGATGCGCGCGCGCACCCGCTCCTCATTGAGGTAAAAGCGATAGCGCGCATAGCCGCCCAGGGTCTCGTCGCCGCCGTCGCCGGAGAGGACGACTTTAGTCTGAGTGCGCGCCAGTTGGCACACCAACCAGGTCGGTAGCGCCGAGCTGTCGGCGAAGGGCTCGCCGTAGGTCTCGGCCAGCGCATCGAGCAGGTCGAAGCGGTCGGACTGGGCCATCAGCAGATGGTGTTCGGCCCCCAGATGCGCCGCCGCCTGACGCGCTTGCGGGGTTTCGTCAAAGGCGTCGGCGTCGAAGCCGATGGTGCAGGCGCGCACCGGCTCCGTCAGCAGGCTTGCCATCTGTGCGGTGACCGCAGCGGAGTCCACCCCACCGGAGAGGAACGCCCCCACCGGCACGTCGCTGATCAGGTGCGAATCCACCGCATCACGCAGTTGCGCGCGCAGCTCGTCGAGGGCCTCGGCGTCGCTGAGTTGGCGCGGCGCATACTCCAGATCCCAATAGCGCACAGGTTCCGGCAACGGCTTACCGCGTTGCACATCCAGCAAGCAGGCGGGCGGCAGTTTGCCCACGCCGCGATAGATGGAGAGCGGGTCCGGCACATAGCCATAGGCCAGATAGTCCGATAGCGCCGCCGGGTCGATCTCCCGTTTGACGTCCGGATGGCGCAGCAACGCGCCGATCTCGGAGGCAAACAGCAGCCAGCCGTCGTTCAGCGCCGAGTAATAGAGCGGCTTCATCCCCAGCCGATCCCGCGCCAGCAGCAGCCGCCCGGCGCGGCGGTCGTGGATGGCGAAGGCGAACATGCCACGCAGACGGGCCACGCAGTCGGCCCCCCACTGCATATAGGCGCGCAGAATCGCCTCGGTATCGGAGCGGGTATGGAAGATATGGCCCAATCCGGTCAATTCGGCGGCCAACTCGCGGTGGTTATAGATTTCGCCATTAAAGACGATGGCGAAGTCGCCGATCTCATCGTTGAACAGCGGCTGTACGCCGCCCTCCAGGTCGATGATGGCCAAGCGGCGATGGCCCAGCCCTGCGCCCGCTTCACAATGCACGCCATCGCCGTCGGGGCCGCGATGGGCGATGGCGGCGTTCATGGCGCGCAGAGTCGCCTCCTGCGGCGCCCGCGCGGCGCTGTGGCGATCAAACAGTCCGACGATGCCACACATGGGGCCCCCAGCGACGCGCCCCTTTGCGCGTCAGATGTGACAGCAGCAGCCCCGGCGGCATGCGCATCCAGTGGCCGCGCAGATAGAGCAGCAGTTTGCCCGCCGGATTCAATCCCCCCGCCCCCTCCGGCGACCCGGGAATCAGCGCGCGAATGATCAGCGCGTCCAGCCCCGCCAACCGCCAGCGCGCCGGGGCGAACGCCGCCATGGCCATATCCACCGCTGCGGGAATCGGCGTGTGCAGCAGAATCCGCCCATAGCGCAGCGCCAAATAGAGCGGCTTGGCCAGATCCATCTGCGCCGCGCGCTGAGGCAGCGCCTGCCAGAACGGCTCCCCGACGGTGACGTCGAAATGGCGCAGCAGCATATCCACATCCATCAGCCCGCGCAGGCCGCGTTCGATATCGCCGTCATGGAACAGGTGGGTGGCCGCGTGCAGCACCAGATCGCAATCGCTCAAGCGGGTGAAACCGCGCCACGCCGGATCATCATTGAGGGGGACCGCCTGCGCCAGCAGTTGCGCCGCATCGGGTTTCAGACGCGCCGTGCGCGGCAGAATTGTATGGTGTACATCCAGCTCGGTCAGGCGGCCTTTGTGGCGCAGCGGGGGCAACTCGTGCATCCACTCGCGGTAGTAGCGTTGATCGTACTCATCCAGCTTCACATGCTCCCAGCCATGGGCCAGAAACGCCGCCTCCGCCGCCGCCAGCTCCGCCTCGGCCACCAGAATGTCCACGTCCGCCGCCAGTCGCCCGCGCGCGTTGGGCAACCCCGCCAGCGCATAGGCCGCGCCCTTGAGCAGCACCGGCTTGAAGGCGCAGTCGGCGAGCGCGCGGCGGATGCGATTGGCCTCCCACCACAACATCCGTTCGCGATCATCGGCAAACGCAATCGCTCCGGTGAGCAGATCCCGCTCCCGCTCGGGCAACTGCCCCCACGCCTCGGCGTGCTGATCGCGCAGACGCGCGCCCAGGTGCGGCAGCAGCCCCTCCAGACGCAACGTCCGGTAGAGGTCGTCGCGCTGGGCGATGCTGAGCAACGGAACCTGCGCCGGATCGCGCAAAGCGCGCAGCACAGGGTGCGTTGTTATGCTGTCATGGGTATTGCCCATCTCGTCTGGCTTGGTTGGGAAGCGTTAAGATACTGGGGCTTCGCCCCAGACCCCGACCAGGGCGCCGCCCTGGACCCGGCAGGGCTCTGCCCTGCACACGCCAGGGAAATGATTTCCCTGGACCCTCGTTAGTTTTACTCCAAGTGTATTCATCGTTTTGTGAAAGACTCGTAAGTTCGTGTGTGCGCTACTCTCGACAGGTGGAAAAACGCGACATTTATTGGCGCGTTTTTCCGGGGTCTGGGGGCCGCGCCCCCAGCGGCCATAGACGAAGCCGTATCTACAATAACTTGGGCGGCGCCCACGGTGTGGCTTTTGATCTTGGGAGCTCGAGGGCGCAGCCCTCGATATCTTACAGCACCCATATGTTCAGTCGTGAAAGCGAACGACTAAACACTCACCTCACGCCGAAGCGTTCATTGATCGCCGCAATCGCCGCATTCAGATCGCCATAGGTCAAACTCCAGCAGCCCAACAGATCATCGCTGATCCGCGCCACCGCATCAAATCCTGTCCGCCCCAACAGCTCATAGTTGAACGCGCCGCCACCCAAGCGCAGAAACGCCTCCATGGGATCCAACTCTTGCCACTGCACCGGCGCGCCCGCCTCGTACTGCGGCGCCAACAACCAGCGCGGCCACGCCGGACGCGCCATGGCCGCCACGCTGGCCGCAGGCGGCTGCACATGGCACACCGTCCCCTTGCGGGTCTTGAGATAGCGCGGCCCCATCTGCGCCTCGGGAATGCAGGCCGCCAGGGCGTCGATGGCCTCATTTTTGAGTGCAGTGGGACGCGGAAACGGATGCATCATGCCGGATTCCGGGCGCACCAGCCCGAACTCATCGGAGAGCAGACGCCAGCCGCGAAACGCCAGCGCCGTGGCCAGGGTCGATTTGCCCGAACCGGGCCGCCCGGGCAGAATCAACGCGCTGTCGTCCGGCGCGGCCACGGCGGCGGCGTGGAGCATCAGATAGCGGTTGGCGCGGGAGGAGACGCCGAAGTTCATGCCCCACTCCAGCAGCGGCATGGCGTGGTCGGCGGGAAACGGCTGAAACGGACTCGGCCCCTCCAGATGGAAGCGCACCTGGGGCCGCCACCAGCGCCGCAGCCCACCCGCGCGCAGCACGGCGGCGTGGACGTCGGCCACCGTGGCCCACGGCGGCGCGATCTCAGCGGGATGGTGGGCGTAGAGCAGACGCACGGCGTCGGCCAGGCCCGGCGCATCGCTGCGCAGGTGCAGCGCAAACGGCCCCACGCGCAAGCGCAGGCCATGGCCGCGCATCGCGCGCGCGATGAAGCGCGGGGCGTGATCAGCCAGAGGCGTCATGGGCGGCGGGATCGGGTTCGATAAAGCCCAGCGTATCCAGCTCCCACAGCAGGCGCGCGGCCAACTGCTCGGCGGCATCGGCATCAGGCGCGGCGCCGTGCTGCAGCAGACGCGCAGCCAGCAGATCGCTATTTAGAGCCTCTTTACCCAGAGCGGTCAGGGCGTCAAAAGCGGCAGGATTGAGCAAATGGGTAAAGGCGGTCAGCGGGTTGTGCAGAATCCAGCCGCCCTCAAAACGCTTGGCGGGAAAGGGTCCGGCGATGGCGCGCCAGAGACGTTCGTGGCGCGCCAGCAGAATGAAGCCGCGCAGCGACTGCGGATCCAATGGCGCCGACTGCGCTGCGGGCTCCGCCAGCGAAGCGGCGTGATTAATTGAACGAGCCCCAGCAGGAGTCGGTGACGATGTGGTGGTTGGCCTGACCATCGCCATAGCTTTCGGCTTCGGTGTTGTTCACCGTGCCCACCTCATTGACGAAGATCAGGCAGTCGTCGGTGGTCTGCGCCGAACCGCCGGTCAACGTGGCGCTGTTGCTGGCGTAGTTGGTGAACTTGTCGCGGTCCCAGGTTTTATAGCCATCCTGGGTATTGGTATTGGCGTCGACGTTATTGTCGGTGACGCAGCGGTTGCCCGCAAAGTTGCCGCCCGTGGGGATGCTGGTGGGCTCGTTGGCGATGCAGATCTGGCTGCTCGAACGCGCCAACGCCGCGCCGGGGCTCAGGGTCATGATCACCGGCGCGCTGGCCGCCAACCCCTTGATCAGCTTGCGACGGCGCATGCGCGCCTGCTGCTCGGGGGACGGAAGGGGTTGCTCGGTGGGCGTTTGCGCCTGTTCATCCCGGGACATGGGTATCGCTCCTTACCAGATCGGCGCGCAGACGGTCAGTCCGCCAGGGCGCCAGTTTGCATCTTCACAGAGTAACGCGAAGGGGCGGACGGGTCAAAACCTTCCCATCCGAGCCCGCATTCACGGCTCCACATCCTTGCGTCCTTCCAGATGGGCCTTGAACAGCCCCCAGCCGCCATGGGCCAGCTCCGCCACGCCGCCATACAAAGCGTAGAGCAGCCGCACCGCATAGCCCATGCCCACCATCAGCGCCGCCTGCGCCTCGGGCACGCCCATGAGCAGATAGAGCGCCATGGAGCCCATCTCCGCAGCGGTCACCCCCACCACGGTGATGGGGATGATGGCGAACAGCGAACCGCCGGTGAAGATAAACGCCAGATCCAAAAAGGTGACCGGCACGCCAAAGCCCAGCGCCGCCAGATAGAGCATGCACATCAAACCCATCGTGCCCGCCAAAGACGCCAGCGTCGCCCACGCCAGCGTACCCAGATGATCACGCAGGGCCGGCGCCATCCGCGGCGCCATTTCGCGGAGCTTGTCAAACAACCCGCGCCGCCACGCCACCCATATCACCACCAGCATGGCCACCACCACTCCCGGCGCCGCCCAGGCGATGCCGGTGGACAGGTCCAGGGTCACCCCAAACAGCGTCAACTCGCGCTGCAGGGTGACAAACGGGAACAGCGCCATGGCGATGAGGATGTAGAAGACCAAGCCCAAAATGCGGTCGAACACCAGAGCCGTGGCCAGCGCCGTCCCGGAGCCCTCCGGCAACAGATGACGGGTTTTGGCGAAACGCGACACCTCCATGCCCACCGAAACCGGCATGAAGAACATGTAAAACAACGACTGCAAATGAATGCGCACCGCATCCTTGAGCGAGATGCGCAACTCCCACATGCGCAACACCAGTTGGAAGCGCAGCGCCAGAATCAGCGCTGGGATGATGGCCAGCGCCAGCGCCAGCAAGGCCAAATCGCCGCCGCGGGCGATGGTCTGATCCACCCCCCGCTCCACCAACAATCGGTAGCCAAACGCCAGCCCGCCCAGAGCCAGCCCGATTTTGGCCAGCAGGATCAGCAGGTTTTTCATACGGAGATCCCCCTATGCCGGACCAAAAGCAGGCGGCGGCGCATCGGCGGAGCGGCCCAAAGCCGCCTCGCGCCACATGTGGAAGGCGGTCAGCCCCAGCAGACGCAAACCATTGTCGCGCCCCATGGCCATATGTTCGCGCCACAGTTGCGCCACCGCATTCTGATCGAACAACCCTTCGCCCAGTGGATTGGCCTGCAGGTCGGCGAAGAACTGATCGCGTGTGTTGGCCAGCCAGTGGGAGATGGGCGCATTGAACCCTTCCTTGCGCTTGACCAGCACCGGATCGGGCACGCGCCCGCGTTGCGAGGCGCGCATGATGTGCTTGCGCTTGAGCCCCTTCATCTTCAGCTCCACCGGCAGAGACGCAGCGAACTCTACCAACCGGTAATCCAGGAACGGCGCGCGCGCTTCCAGGGCGCGCGCCATGGTGGTGCGATCCACTTTGACCAGAATGTCATCCACCAACCAGGTCTTGATGTCCACGTACATGGCGCGATCCAGATAGTGCAGATCCGGGACCTCGTCGAAGAAGCTCTGGAAGTCGTCAAACGGGTCGGTCTGCAGCGCCTCGTCGCGGATATCCGGGTGTAGCAACTGCGCCTTTTCAGCGTCATTGAAGATGGTGCGCCAACTGTAGTGGGCGCGCTCAAACGGCAGCGCCGCGCCAGCCAGGAATTGGCGAATCTTATAGTCCCACCCCACCTTGTTGTAGGTGACCGGAACCAGACGATTGGCCAGCGCGCCGATCCAGCCAAGCAGAAATGGCGGCGTGCGGCTGATCCAGCGATGGATCTGGTCGGCGGTGTAGGTGGTGTAACCGGCGAACAGTTCGTCGGCGCCGTCGCCGGAGAGCGTCACGGTGACGAAATCCCGCGAGAAACCCGATAGCAGCAGCATGGGGAAGATCGAACTGTCGGCGAACGGCTCGTCGCAAAACCACGCCAGCTCCGGCAAGCGCTCGGCGAAGGCCGAATCGATCACCCGGGTGTGATGGCTCAGGCCCAGGGTATGGGCGGTCTCGCTGGCGGCGTCCAGTTCGCTGTAACTCTTCTCGGCGAAGCCGATGGAGAAGGTCTCCACCTTGGAGGGGTCGCGCAGGCGCGCCATGGCGGCGACGATGGTGGAGCTGTCGATGCCGCCGGAGAGGAACGCCCCCAGCGGCACGTCGGCCACCAAACGCTGACGCACCGCATCCTCCAGCAGGGCGTTGAACGCCTCCCCCGCTTCGGCTTCGTTGGCGAATTTTTGCTTGTTGTGAAAGTGCGCCGCCAGATCCCAGTAGCGCCAGACCTTCGGCGACCGCCCGGGCCGAAACAGCATGGCGTGGGCGGCGGGCAGTTTGCGCGCGCCGCGCACCGCACAGGCGCTGGTGAGCAGATAGTTGAGCGAGAGGAATTGGCTCACCGCCGCCGGATTGACCTCCCGCGGGGTGCGCGGGTCGGCCAGCAGCGCCTTGAGTTCTGAAGCGAAGATCAGCCCGCCATCGGCGGTCTCATAGTAGAACAGCGGCTTCTTGCCCAAGCGGTCGCGGGCCAGAAACAGTTCGCGCTCCTGGTTGTCCCAAATCGCCAGCGCGAACATGCCGTTAAAGCGTTGCAAACAGTCGGGCCCCCACTGGCGATAGGCCAGCAGCGCCACCTCGGTGTCGCTGGCGGTTTGAGGCGTGACCCCCAGACTCTCCAACTCGGCGCGAATCTCACGATAGTTGTAGATCTCGCCGTTGTAGACGATCCAGTAACGGCCCGTGGCGTCGGCCATGGGTTGGTTGCTGGCGGCCACGGTGTCGATCACCGCCAGACGCCGGTGCGCCAGCCCCATGGGGCCGACAATCTCCACCCCTTGCGCATCGGGACCGCGATGGGCCAGCCGCTGCGCCATGCGCTCCAGGGTCGCCCGCTGGGGCGGCCCGTCACCGCTGAGTATGCCCGCCAGACCGCACACGTCAGCATCCGCCCCGTTTGTGTGGTTGCTCAGCCATCGCGCCGCACGCCGCTGACGGAGTGGCTCACGCCCATATAGGGCAGCACCGTGGCCTTGTCCATATCCGCCACCCACCCTTGGGCGCGCGGGCGGGAGATGAAGTCCACCTGCGGCGCGTTGAGTTTATCGAATACATTGAGCACATTGCGCGCAAAGCCCAGTTTGCGGAAGTTGCCGAAGTACGCATAGAAGGGCAGAAAACGCAGCGGCAGCAGGTAGATGGTGTAGATGAACGGATACATCAGCGCGGTAACGATCTGCGAAACACGCATCAACGCCGGGCGACTCAGCGGCGTCAGCAGCAGCTTGCGCACCGGCTCCACGCCATATTTGACCATGGCGTTGCCCTCGGCGCTGTAGACCCACAGAATCAGCAGCCCACCGGGCTTCACATGGCGTTTGAGATTGGCCACGGTGGCGTCGGGATCGTCGGTGTGATGCACCACGCCGATGCTGATCACCACGTCAAACTGGCGTCCCAGATCCATGGCGGCGATATCGGCCTCAACGAACTCGATGTTGTTGAACTGCGCATTGCGCTCGCGGGCGATCTGCGTGGTGTTCAGATCCACCGCCGTCACCGAGGCCGCATAGGGGGCCATAAAGCCGGTGTGCTGTCCGCCGCCGCAGCCGCACTCCAGCACGCTCTTGCCGCGCAGATCCTCCAGCGCGTAGGGCTGGATCCACTCATTGAAGAGGAACGCCTCCTCATCCTGGAACAGCGTCCACTGCTCGGACCACTCCGATTGCTTGGCTTGACTCATGTTCTCTCGCCGTCCCCGTGGCGGGAACCAGGCTGACAACAGCGTTACGCTGTTGCGCCAAGGCTCCTGTTATCTGGCTGAAAAATTGATGCTTTCCCTGCTGGCCTTCGATACGTGAGCGGGTCGCCCCGATTATCGATAATCAGATCGCCGCGCGCCTGCAGCACTTTGCGCACGTAGATGCGAATGATCACCACAATGGAGATCAAGTGGTAGGGCAGGTCAAAGTAGGCCAGCCCCAGGAACGCGCCGGCCACATAGTAACCCGCCATACTGGCCTGGATCATCCCCACAAGATCGTGGGCCCAGGTCAAATCCTCATGCTGCTTGGTGTGACGTATGACCCAGTTGCCCTGCAAGAAGGCGAAAAAGTGGAAAAAGAAGAACAACAGGAAGCCAAACACGCCATGTTCGGCCAGCACCTCAAAATAGATGCTGTGGGCGTCATGCACCCAGGTGCTGGGAGCGTAGAGCTTAAACGCCGCGTAGGTAAAGGTATCGAAACCACCACCCATAAAGGGGCGATCCAGCGCCAGGTTGACGGCGAATTTCCACGAGTTGATGCGGCCATCCACTGAGTAGTCCTGCTCAATGGCCTGCTCATCGGTAAAGGTGGAGATGGAGTGCATGCGGTCGTGCCAGTGCTGCGGCATGAAGTTGTACAATCCGTACAGCACCGGAACAATCAGCATCGCGGTGAGGATGCGACGACGGCCGCGCATCCAGAACACAAACACCAGCGCCAACCCGCCCAGCAGACCGCCGCGCGAGTAAGTGCTGACGATGGTGAGCGCGCAGATGAGCATCATCGCCAGCATAAACACTTTGGTGTACCAGTGCTTGGCGTTGATCTGCAGATAGCGCCCCAAGGGCAGCACCATGATCAGCGCCAGCGCCAGCGCGTTGTTGTCTTCAATGAAGCTCTTGGCCGGGCCGTAGACGCGATAGGCGCCGCCGTTCATCAGCGAGAAGATGCCGCCCTTGACCGCCCACATCGCCACCGAGAAGAAGATCACCGCAATCAGACGATCAATCCACTTGCGCTCGGAGATGGCCACATAGGTGACCAGCACCATGAGCTGAATCTTGATAAAGCGGATGAACTCCCAGTACGCGCCATTGGGTTGAAACGCCGTCTGCATGGTCACGAAGGTCCAGAAGATAAAAAAGACCCAAAAGAAGGTGACCGCATTCCAGGGAATGCGCACGCGCACGCTTTTATTGAGGATAATGCCCGCCAGGGTGGCGATGGCGATGATGTAGTTGAAGCGGAAGTCGTAGGCGTAGCTCCAGGTCAGTCGGTGGGGGTTCATATAGCCGATCCACGCCCACATGATCAGGCCCACCTGGGGCCTGAGGAAACAGGCTGGCAACATGCCCACCACAAACATGACCAGAAACAGGTCGCGCATAACGAATCGTCAATCTCTTGCCGCCTGCGCACGCTGCGTCAGGCTGTCATACAGTACGGGCAGCGGCGCGATGCTCGCCGCCCAGTTGCGTTGGTTTTCCACATACGCGCGCGCGGTGTCCAAGATCATTGACAGCTGTTGCGCGCGCGACGGCTCGCGAACCTGATTGCGCATGGCCAGCAACGCCTCGGCCAGCGCGTCGGCGTCGCCTGCCGGAAACAGCATGCCGGTACGCTCTGCAGCGATCAATTCCCGGTGCCCGCCCACGTCAGAAGCCAGCACCGGCCGTCCCATGGCCATGGCCTCCAGCGGCTTGAGCGGCGTCACCATCTCGGTGATGCGCTCAGGCAGGCGCGGATAGACCAGGAAATCGCTCAACTGATACAGCCCGCTGACCTGATCGTGGGGCACGCGTCCACGCCAAACAACACGCTCTTGCAAGTTATGCGCCTTGATCAGCGCCTCCACCCGCTGCGCCTCCGGCCCGCCCCCCGCCAGCAGCAGAACCAGATCGTCGACGCCAGCGGGCAGGCGCGCCATGGCCTCAATCAGCAGCGGCAACCCCTCATAGGCGTAAAACGAGCCGATAAACGCCGCCACCACCTTGCCTTGGACGCCCCACTGACGCGCCAGTTCAGCGGGTTTCTCCGCAGGCAGACGCGGGAAGTCGTCGATATTGACCCCATTGGGAATCACCGTCACCTGCGCATCGGGGACGCCGCGCGCGACGATCTCCTCGCGCAATCCCTCGCAGATGCACGTTACCGCATCGGCGCGGCGCAACACGTAAGACTCCAGCGCCCGCGTGATGCGATAACGCCAGGAGCCAAACGCGCTGGTCCCGTGGCTGACGGCGGCGTCTTCCCATAACGCTCTGACTTCATACACCACCGGCAAGCCAAAACGTCTCCCGGCGCGCAGCGCCGCCAATCCACACAGGGCGGGCGAGTGGGCGTGCAGAACATTGGGCTGCAGTTGCGGAATCAGTTGATTCAGCCGCGCCTCCAGCGCGGTGACCACCCCCCACTGCGCCAGCGGTCCCCATCCAGCCCACACCGCACGCTCGGGCGGCGTGCGCAAGAATTCCAACCCTTCGGCGGATTCACTGAGCTGCGCGCCGCTGTTCTGCTTGGGACCGGTCAGCAGCAGGGGTTCAATTCCCACGCGCTGCTGCTCGCGCACGATGGCGCGGGTGCGGAAGGCATACCCACTGTGCAGCGGCAAGCCGTGATCCAATACGTGCAGAACCCGCATCACGCCCCTCTCTGCGCGGATGAACGCGCCTGCTCGCGGGTGGCGAGAATGCGCGTAAACAGGTCAAACTGCCCCTGGCTGGTGGCGTCCCAGGAGAACCGCTCGGCATAGCGCCGCACCGCCGCCCGATCACGCGGCGCCGCATGCAGCGCCCGCAGCGCCGCCGCCAACGCTGGCGGCGAACGGTCGGCGCTGAGCTCGCCCGCGATGGGCTCCGCCACCACCTCCGGCGTGCCCCAGATGGGCGTCGCCGCCACCGGCGTTCCACACGCCAGCGCCTCCAGCAGCACATTGGCCCACCCCTCGCGGGAGGAGGCCAGCATCAGCGCATCGGCGGCGGCGTAGCGGCGCGCCAACTGATCCGGCGGCAAGGCGCCGTCAAATGTCACCCGATCTCCCACGCCGCATGCTCGAGCGTGCTGTTGCAGATCCGCCAGCAGCGGCCCCTCGCCGATAATGCGCAGCCGCCATTCCGGCAGCTCCGCCAGTGCGGAGATCACCCGGTCGTGGCCTTTGCGTTCAATCAGATGCCCCACCGATAGCAGCGTCGGCTCAGCATACCCCAGTTCGCGCCGTAACGCGCCCCGGTCCGTGGCCGGGCGGAACAGATCCAGGTCCACCCCATTGCGCAGGGTCATGCACCTGTCCGGCGGCGCGCCCAGTTCGATCATGGCGTCGGTGAGCGCCTGACACACGCCGATGAGGCCATCCGCGCGCCCCATCATCCCGCGCAGCCAGCGGCGGGGCATGGCGTATTGGGGGATCAGATTGATGTCGCTGCCGCGCGCGGTCACCGTCACCGGCCGATCAAGCCACATCCCCAGCAGCGCCGCCGCCACGCCGTCGGGGTAGGCGTAGTGGGCGTCGATAAGGTCAAAATCATACCCTTGCGCGCGCAACCTGCGCAGGGTCGGCAACGCGCCCAGGGCCAGGGTCAGCGGCGCGCTGGACATGCCCAGTTTGGGAATCAGCGCATAACGGGGATGCTCTGCGGTGAGATTTCCCCAGGTCGACTGGCGCGGCGCGGCGGCGAAGCGGGCGTAGTCGCCAAAACGGGGATTTTTTGACGGGAACCAGGGAACCGGCGCCACCACCCGACTCTGCAGCGGTTGATGGGCGGTCAAATGCGCCAGACGCCGCGCCACGAACAGCCCATGCCGGGGCATGGCGGGGTTGGGAAACAGCGTGCTGAAGGTGACAATGCGCATCGCCCATCCATGGCGCGGGGAGTGTAAACTGCGCGCCATTGTACCTGCGCATCCGGCGCAACCCAAGGCGAGGCGCGCGCGATCACTGGATCTTACTGCCTGCGCTGGGTATGCTGAGCCGTTGCGAAATCGCGCGTCAGACCTGTCAAAACGTTACGCTATAACGGGAACTTCAGCACACGGCCATGACGATCTCCCCCAGTTTATTGAGCCTTCTGGCCTGCCCCGCCTGCGGCGGCGATGTGGCCGTCGGCGAGCAGGAGAACCGCCTCGCATGCGCAAGCTGCGGCGCGCGCTATCCAGTGATCGAGGAGATCCCCATGCTCATCGCCGGGGTCGATTGCGACCATATGGAGAACCAGTTCCAGCGCTACTGGGACAGCCCCGAAAAGGCCGCGCTGTATGACCAGAAGGTGGAAGGCGACGGCGACCCCTTTGGCGTCTACAACCACGAATCCGAAATCTACGCGCTGGAGACCTGCCTGCAGGAGCGCGCCCCAGGCATGCTGCTGGACGCCGGTTGCGGCAACGGGCGTTTCCTCTCGCGCCTGCCCGCATCCACCACCGGCGTCGGCGTCGACGCCTCGTTGAATCTGCTCAAGCGCACCCGCGACCATGGCCGCGGCCAGCACCACGTCTGCTGCGAGTTGGAGCGCCTGCCGTTCAAACCCGGCGTGTTCGATACGGTGATCTCCTGCCGCGTGCTGCAACATCTGCATGAGCAGGAGCGCGCCGTGGGCGAGATGGCCCGCGTGCTCAAGCCCGGCGGCGAAATGGCGCTGGAACTCTACAATTTCTGGAATCTCAAAACCACCTATAAGGCGATTCGCCAAACCCCCTGGCTGCGCCGCATCCTCAACGCGCCGTTCCGCGCTGTGTTTAACTCCATGTCGCCTTTCGACGACTGGGGGCTGGATCACGACCTCTATAACGGCTGGTTCCAGGTCAAAGGGTGGATGCGCGGTTTTGGTTTGGCACAGATCAGCGGGCGCGGCGCCGGATTCGGTTATCACAAGTATCTGTTTCAGCCCTTCTTCATCGACGCCCAGTGGCTCAAACGCGCGCCGGGATCCCTCAAGCGTTACTATCAGGGCTGTTTCGATTTCGAAAAGCGCTGGTTCCACTTGGCGTGGTTCCGCTGGACCGGTGAAAAGTTCGTCATTTGGGGGCGTAAACAGGGATAGGGAACGCAGAAGATATTGGATGATAAAAGAGACTGGGGCTTCGCCCCAGACCCTGACCAGGGCGCCGCCCTGGACCCGCACGGGCGCCGCCCGTGACCCGGCAGGGCTTTGCCCTGCACCCACCAGGGAAATGATTTCCCTGGACCCTCGTTAGTTTGACTCCGAGTGCGCTCCACACTTTTTGCGCTTCTTAATCTTCGGAGAAAACGACGTAGACTCAATAGATTGAGTGACGCTATGAGCAAGTGGTCCGACGACGTCCTGGTGAAAATCGCCAAAACGCTCTATCGCATGACGATGACCTCCCGTTTCGTCATCCGGCAGGCGCACACCGAGATTCTGCACGAACGCGCCATCGACTGGAGCGCCCCTCCCGGCGACAACCGCGTCCACCTGCAAGCGACTATCGACTGGATCAAACGCGCCCACAACGTCAGCGCCGACTCCGGCGTTCCGCGCGCCTACTGCGCCGGCTGGAACTTCCACTTCCGCTCCCACGGCTGGCAGCCCAGCTACCCGGAGACCACCGGCTACATCATCCCCACCCTGTATGACGCCGCCGACGCTCTGAACGACCCCGACCTGCGCATTCGCGCCGCCAAAATGGCCGACTGGGAGTACGAAATTCAGCTCGCCAGCGGCGCGGTGATGGGCGGCACGGTGGACCGCAAACCCACCCCGGCGGTATTCAACACCGGACAGGTGATGCTCGGCTGGTTGCGCGCCCACACCGAGACCGGCGAAGCGCGCTTTCTCGAAGCGGCGGCGCGGGCGGGCGACTACCTGGTGCGGGCGAAAAATCCCGAAGGGTTTTGGCAGGAGGGCAACTCCGCGTTCGCCGACGCCCGCTTTACCGTCTACAACACCCGCGTGGGCCACGCGCTGATCCTGCTGGGCCAAGCCACCGGCGAAAAGCGCTACATCGCCGCCGGGCGCCGCAATATGGACCACGCCCTGACGATGCAGGCGGATAACGGCTTCTTCCGCGACAACTGCCTCTCCGACCCCGACCAACCGCTGCTGCACACCATCTGCTACGCCGCCGAAGGGTTGCAGGGCGCAGGCATGGCGCTACAGGAGCCGCAATATCTCGACGCCGCCAAACGCACCTGCGCGGCGCTGCTGGGCAAAATCGACGAACAGGGGCGCATCCCTGGCCGCCTGGACGCCAATTGGCGCGGAACCGTGGAGTGGGATTGCCTCACCGGCAGCGCCCAATTGGCCGGTCTGCTGCTGCGCTTTGCCCAGATCACCGCCGACCAACGCTACATCGACGGCGCCCGCCGCCTGTTGCATTTCATCAAGAAGACACAGAATCTCGACCCCGACGCCCCCTCGGGGATTCGCGGTGGGGTGAAGGGCTCCTACCCTTTCGATGGCGGCTATGGCCAGTACGAACTGCTCAACTGGGCGGCCAAATTCTTCATCGACGCCCTGCTGCTGGATGAGAAGATCGGCTAGACGCTCTCTTTATTCAGCAGTGATCATCTGACCTTTTATACTCAGTCGAATTCACAATTGGACATTGGCGTTTTGGAGATGAAAGATATCGAGGGCTTCGCCCTCAAGCTCCCAAGATCAACAGCTACACCGTGATTCGGGCCATCCATGGCCCGAATCACCCCGCCGCCGACCAGTCGGCGGCCCATAGTCAACGCGAGCCGGGCCTGCGTCACGCAAACATTGGTCGTTCTGTGCAGTTTTCGTTTTGATTCACTACACTTCCGAGTTTGACCCAGCAACCGGGGAACCACCCATGCCCAGCGCCGCCGAACCCTCTCGCCCGCAGTTCCAATGGACCATCGCGCGCAAGGTGGGCGGCCTGTCGGCGGTGCTGATCTTTTTCACCCTGTTGCTGCTGATCTACTCCATTGTCACCCTCTACCGCATGCAGGGGGAGATCGGCGAGATCTCGCGGCTGGACCTGCCGCTCACCGAGTTGACCAACCAGATGGAGATCGCCCACCTGGAGCGGCAGATCGCCATGGATATGCTGTTGCGGCTGGCGCGGGGCGAGCTGCCCGCCAACCCCCAGCACACCCCGCTGCAAGAGACCCACAAGCGGCTACAACGCTACTCCGCCACCCTCAACGAGCGGCTGAGCGTCGCCGCCACCATCGCCCAAGCCGGTTACGCCACGCCCTCTAAGGTCAGTTTCATGGCGATTCATCAAGCCCTGCAGGAGATGGACAGCGTGGCGCGCAAACAGGCCGAGCGCTTTGCCGCAATGGCCGACGATATCGAGGCGGGCCGTCCGCTCAATGTAGAGTTGCTGGCGAAGGTGGAGGACCAGGAGACCGCGCTGGATCACACCCTGGAGCGGCTCATCGACCGCGTGGAGAGCTTTACCGAACGCGACGTCACCCTGCTGAGCGCCCATGAGAGCGACTTTCTGTGGGTCAACGCCATCCTCGGCGCCAGCGCGGTGGTGTTGGGCGGCATTTTGACCGGGCTGGTGATCATCAGCATCCGCAGCAACATCTTCCGCATCACCCGCCACGTCTCCGACGTGACTCAAGCGATTGTGGAGAACCGTCCCATCCCCGCCGCGCCCCTGAGCGTCAACTCCTCCGACGAGATCGGTCATCTGGCCGAGCGTCTCAGTCATCTGGTGGACAACCTCTCCAGCAATTTTCAGAAGCGCGATGAACTCTCGCGGCATTTGAAGAAAGTGGCCACCACCGATGCCCTCACCGGCGCCTTCAATCGCGTGAAATGGGATGAGGATCAGAAGCTGGCCATGGAGCGCGCCCGCCGCGGCCACGATGCGCTGTCGGTGATCATGCTCGACATCGACCACTTCAAGAGCGTCAACGACACCTACGGCCACGATGTGGGCGATGCGGTGCTGGTGGAGACGGTCAAACGCACGCAACAGGCGATCCGCCAAATCGACAGCTTCTATCGCACCGGCGGTGAGGAGTTCATCATTCTGGCCCCCTCCACCGACCTGGATCAGGCGCGAATTCTGGCCGACAAGATCCGCCTGACCATGGCCGACACCCCCTTTGAGACCGTGGGCGCAGTCACCATCAGCCTGGGTTGCGCGCAGTTTGATCGCGATGGCGACGACGATGTGGAGAAGCTGCTCAAGCGCGCCGACCAGGCGCTCTATCGCGCCAAGGAGGGCGGGCGCAACCAGGTGTGCGCCTAACCCCGAGGCTTATCCATCAGACTGAACCGCTCAACTTTTCTCCCTTTTGCTCCGATCAGACGCAAAGGACGACGAATTATCGGACTGAAGGAGAAGTCTCATGCCCCCACTGCGCAGCCGTTTGACGCTGACGCTGGCCGCATCTGCGTGGCTCATAAGCGCCCAAGCTTCCCACGCCAAGCACATGCCCCAGGAGGCGTTTGATATCGCCGCCGAGGGCAAAGTCCCCGCCCTGGAGCGTTTCCTCACCCAACGCGGGCTACGGGTGAACGACTATCATCTGGATGGCGGCAAAACCCTGCTCAAAGAGGCGGTGCGCGACGGCAACTTCCCCATCGCGCGCTTTCTGCTGAAGATCGGCGCCGACCCCAACATCGGCACCGATTACGGCATTCTGCCGCTGCACTATGCGCTGTTGAATCGCGATGTGGCGATGATACAGGAGCTGCTGCGATTCGGCGCGCAGGTGGATGCGGCCAAGCCGGTTTCCGATGATTACGAACTGAATACCGAGGGGCTGACGCCGCTACAGGAGGCGGCTACGCAGGATAAGATGGCGCACATTATCGACACCCTGTGGCGCGCCGGGGCGGACCTGGCCAAACGCGATCCCATCAACGACATGACCCCGCTGATGCTAGCCATCTCACACAACAAGCTGGGCAATGTGCGCCAACTCCTGGCGCTGGGGCGGCGTTCCGGCGTCTCGCTGTATGATGCGCGCGTCATCACCCTGGCCGCCGCCAGCGACGACGAGGGGATTCTGACGGCGATCATCCAGGAGTACCCGCTGCCCTATTGGGGCTATTACTATGACCTGGAAGAGAAAACGGCGCGCCAGGAGGAGCAGGACAAGAAGCAACAAGCCGAGAAGTGATTACCGCTGCGGCTGGGGCCATCCGAGCATGCAGACGCATCAATAGTCCCAACCCGTCCTGACTTCCCGGCAGATCTCTCGTGGAGGCTGTCCTGCGGTGAGTTGCGTGAGGTTATTGATGCCCCGCGCGTTGCGCGCTTGCGGTTTATCAGGTTAAAATTAGCGTGCTTTCAACCAAAACATGCGTGATCATGCTCTTTTGGTGACTCTGATGGCTCGGATAAAAACACTCTTCCCACTGACCCTTTGCACGGCTCTCTTACTCTTCCCGGCACAGAGCAGCCATGCCGTTCTGCCGGATGATCCCTTTGTTTTCGTCAAGTCTGGAAATCTCATTGCGCTGGAGGCCTATATCAAATCTCACCAGATTGATCTTGATGACGTAGGGCCTGATGGTTTTACTCTGTTGATTACCGCCATTCGCCATGGCAATAAACAGATCTTTGACTATCTTATACAGCAAGGCGTTGACATAAACAAAAAGGCAAGCCGAGACCGCACAGCACTCATGGCGGCTATTGCTGTAGATGAACAAATAATGTTCCAGAAACTCCTTAGATTAGGCGCTGACGTTAATGCATTCCTCCCCATCATATTGGGAAACCGAGAGAGCATTGACGGATATTACACCATTCATATTACTGCTGATTATGAGTTTGGTCACAAATATTTTGAAGATCTGATAAAACAAGGTGCAGACATCAAACAGAAAAGAAATTTTTCCATTCATGACACCCCCCTTTCCATTGCAATAATATGTGGAAATACAGAAAATATATTAAAGATTTTTGAGTTATCAAAAACATACAAAGTAGATATCTGTGACGCTGTCTCGCTCGCAGCAGCGAAGTCATCTCGAAATGAAGAGATCTCTCACATAGTGGAGAGTAAATGCCTCAATGGGGCGTATGGAGGGAATCCATAAATTCCCTCCATACGCATTCGCCATCATTAGATCAGTTACTTTTCACCCGTATGCGGACACTGCCAGTCAAAATACTTACTGCATTTCTCCTTCTTCCCCCCTCGGCCTTCCTTTTTCCGCCCTCCATTCCCTTCCTGCCGCAACAAGTCCGTGGCGCCCGAAGCCGTGGCGGAGCCCGCCTGAGAGCGCGGCGTTCCAAAACGGGTGCGGCCCAACCCATGATCCTGCTCCATATCCCTTCCCATATTTGCGGGCGCCTCTTTGGCATAGGGCGATCGTTGCGGCGCAGGCGGTGTCTGAGGCGGCGAGAGGGACGGTGGATGCGCCGTCTCCCCCGGTCCAACCGGTTGTCCCTCATCCACTGGCACGCCCATAAAACGGGCTTCCGGGCTGATATTCTCCACCGGCGTGGTCACGCGCAGCGGCGTCGTGCGCACTACGGGAGTTTGTTGTGATATCCAACCGGGTTGAGAGGGCGCAGAAAATGATTGCCCGTGCTGCGCCGCATAGGCGCCATCCTGGGTATCGGAATCCGTATAGTCCGGCGGCGCCTTTTGCGGCATCACCTGCTCTGACTGCAACTGTTCATAAAACGGCGCGCCGTGTTGCGCCGCATAGGCGCCGTCCATGGCGTCATTATCCACGCCATCCCACGGCGGCGGCTCAAAAAATCCCCGTGGGGTCTCATCCTGCGGTCCCGACGCCGAAAGCCCGTGATCTGTCGGAATAACGGGAATACCCTCGTCTTCTCCTGCGCCAGAATAGGACGAACGCCCCGCATCCTGTTCAAACCCCATACGCGGCGTCTCATCGGCCATGGCCATGGCGTCCCCCCCACGGGGCGTCAGGTCATACTCGTCGCCTTGTGAAGGGTGTACGCCCATGCGCAAGGCGGTTTGGGTCATGGCGTCATGCACGGTTTGATTGAGACTGCGCGGTTGCCCCGGTTGCGCCTGCGCCGGAACGGCCCCTGCACTGGCTATCTGCTGCTGGATCGGCTGCACGGGCTGGGCTGGCGGCGCCCCCTCTTCGTCGTCGAGCCAGCCGTAACGGCGGGCGGAGTCGGCAAACATGCAGCTCACCGACTGCCGAATGCCCGCCGTGCCGGTAGCTTCTGGCTGCGACGGCGCACTCTGTTGACCATAGGGGGATGGATTCATGGACTCCTGTGCATAGGGGTCGCGGGGTTGGGCCAATCCGGTTGCCCGAACGGTTGCCCAAATGGCGTGCGGGTGGGTGGCCAGTTACGATAAGGCATGACAATTCTCCTGCTTGAGGGAAATGAAGCATCACAACGCGCCGTTCTGAACCCATTTCAGAACAGGACGATCAGTGACGCGGGAATAACGGGAGCAGGCGCCAGAATCCTCAGCGCGCGGACAGAAAAAAACCGCCGAGCGGCGGTGGTGGAACGCAAAGGGGGAAAGACGCAAAACGGAAAGGAAGCAGCAAGCCTGCCTCAGTTATACACGCATACGACCGGCCAAACAATCATTGTGATATTATAATCAGTCGCATTCACATTGAACATGAAAGATTTTGGCGATGAAAGATATCGAGGGCTGCGCCCTCGAGCTCCCAAGATCAAAATCCAAACCGTGGGCGCTGCCCACACCCGCTTAAGGGTCACAGACCCTTAAGAATCCCGCCAAATTTCCGTTGGAAATTTGTCCCATAGTCAGCGCAAGACCAACCAGTGTCACGCAAACATTGAGCGCTTTGGATTTGTGTCATTCTGGATTCAAGCGGCTATAGTCAGCGCAAGCCGGACCTCCGTCACGCAAACATTGAACGCTCTGTACAAGGTTGAGCCCGCAAGCAATGGACGCCAATTGTGAACCCAGCAAACGCCACGCGAAGCAAAGGAGCCAAAGCGCCCACAAAAGAAAACGCCGCCCCCCGAAATGGAGAGCGGCGTTTGTCTGGATTCCTCGCTGATTGACTCAGCGCAGCGCGATCAAACCACCACCACGCCTTCAGCTTTGGGGCCTTTATCGCCCTGGGAGACATTGAACTCCACACGCTGACCTTCGGCCAACGTCTTGAAGCCATCCCCGCTGATGCCCGAATAGTGGACGAAGGCGTCGCCTTTGCCGCCATCGCGTTCAATGAAGCCAAAGCCCTTGCTGTCATTGAACCATTTGACCGTGCCCGTTTCCCGTTCCGCCATGATGCTCAACTCCCCTGTGAGACAACTGCCTTGCAATGCTGCAAAATCGATGAAATGTATAGCGCCGTGACACTTTCGCCTGGAAACAAGGCCTCCGCTTCGTCAAGACTTATAGTTGACGCGCATAGAGGGATCCCCCAAATGTCGAATCAAGCAATGTGTCGTCCGCGAGGCGTCAAGTATCGCCATACCGATTTAGTCACACTGCACTTTGCGCACAGAAGTGTCAATCATTTTTTCCCAAAAGTTCGCGATTGCGAACAAGGCGTAACAGTTTGCAATATCATGGAGTTTATAGCGATAAATATACATTCGATAAAGAAATCCCTGGTATCGGCAAGTTGCGCGCGTCCAGCGATTTTAACGCTCTGAGTCTGTGGTTTCTTCGAACAGATCGGCGTAGGCGTCGATCATCTGCGCCAAGTCAAAGCGCGCTGCGGCGCGGGCGCGTCCGGCGGCGCCGTGATCGGCCAATAAACTGGGGTTATGTAGATAGCGCTGCATCGCCTGCCCCAGCGCGTTGGGATCGGCGGGGGGAACCAGCAGTCCGGTCTCCTCCGCCGCCAGCAGGTCCGGCACGCCGCCCACGGCGGTGGCGACCACCGGCAGCCCCGTGGCCATGGCTTCGAGTATGGTCAATGGCGTCCCCTCCGCCAACGAAGGCAATGCAAAGAGGTCCATTGCCGCCAGCAAGCGCGGCGCATCATCGCGCGCGCCGGCAAACCAGATTTGCGGCGTAATCTCCAACTTCCGCGCCAGAGTATGCAACTGTTCCCGTAACAGGCCATCGCCGACGATGACCAACCGCGCCCGTTGGCGCGCCTCAGGGTCGGTGGCCAACAGATGGGCAAAGGCGCGCAGCAGATTGGCGTGGTCCTTCACCGGCCAGAAGCGCCCCACACAGCCGATGACGAAATGGTCGGGCGCAATCCCCCCCTCGGCCAGCGCCGCCCGCGCGGTGGAATCCGGCGCATAACGGGTCAGGTCCACGCCATTGACGATGAGGCGGATTTTGCGCGCGGGCAGCCCCACATCGGCCTCCATCCAGCGCGCCAGATCCTGCGACACCGGAACCCAGCTCTGCACAAAGGGGTTGAGCAGTCGGCGCAGCAGTTGATATTTGCGGTTGGAGCCGTCCAGATCGTGCCAGTCGCGACCATGTTCGGCGTGTACGCGACGCCGGACCCCCGCCAACCAGGCGGGAAACTGCCCCTCCACGGCGGCGATATTGCCCGAGTGCAGCACATCGGGGCGGATGCGCCGCAGCAGACGGTAGAGGCGCCCCCACACCGCCCAATCCTTGCCCTCGCGCTTGTGCAGACTGTAGATGGCCACATCGTCGCGCGCCATGCGCTGCCGGAACGCCGGATTGACCTCGGTAAGAGCGATGAGCGTATGGCGAAAACGGTCGCGGGGCAGACGGTCGATGAGCGCGGCGAACACCGACTCCATACCGCCGATGTCAAAGCGATGCAGCAAATGGGCGACGTGGAGGGGCCGTGACGCTGGGGTCACGCGGTCACCTCGCGCAGAATGCGATTGAGGTTTGTTTCCCAATTATAGAACTGCTTAACCGTCTCGCGCCCGATGCGCCCGGCCTCTTCCGCCAGCGAGGGGGCGGCCAGCAGCTCAATGGCGGCGGCGGACAGTTTAGCGGGATCGTCGCTGATCCAGCGCTCCAGCCCCGGCAGACGTCGCGCGCCCTCCATGGCGGGGGGCGTGGCCAGCACCGCCTTGCCCATGGCCATGGCCTCCAGCACCTTGTTCTGAATGCCGCGGGCAATGCGCAGGGTGGCCACCGCCGCCGCCGCATGGGCCACATAGGGGCGCACATCCTCCACCCGGCCAGTGACGATCACGCCCGCTTGAGCTTCCAGCGCGCTCACCTCCGCCGTGGGGTTGGCGCCGACGATGAAGAACTGCGCATCGGGGCGCGCGCCGCGAATGGCCGCAAAGCAGTTCTCCACGAACCACTGCACCGCCTGTACATTGGGCCAATAGTCCATAGCGCCGGTGAACACCAACGCCTCCGGTCCCATGCCATCGACGCGTGGGTAGTCCCGCTCAGGGTCGAAAAAGTCCTGATTGACGCCGTTTTCGTAGTAGTCGATCTTCATCGCCGCCAGCGGGGCGATGAGACGCAGGAGATCGGCCTCGGGGCGGGTGGTGACGTAGGAGGCGTCGAAACGCTCGGCGATGGCGCGCTCGCCATCGGCCAGCGACAGCGCCTCGCGCCGATAGAGCCAGCGCATGGGACCACTCAGCCCCAGGGCGTACTGCGCCCATTTATCGGAGTCGGCGTCGACGAAATCGATGATGCGGCGGATGGTGTCGTAGGGGGACAGATATTGCGCCATGCCCGAAGAGTAGACCACGCCCCGGGTAATGTTGCCGCTGGCCATGCGCTGATCCACCCACGCTCGCATACGGCCATCGCGCAGATAGGGGAAGGTGAGCGCTTCGCCGGTGAGCAGACCGCGCAGACTGCGGACGCGCGCCCATTTGGGATTGAGGGGCAGCAGGAAAGTTTCGCCGGTGACCATCTGTTTGAGAGCGTCGGCGTGACGCCAATCATCGGGGTCGTCAACAAACGCGCCCACGTGCACGGTGTAGCGGTCGCACAGCGCTTTCAACAGATGGTGCGAGCGGATTTTATCCCCTTTGTTGGGAGGATAGGGGATGCGATGCACCAGATAGAGGAGCTCTTCGCTCATGGCGTGTCCTCAAGCCGTCCCGCCGCCGCGCACTGAACCTGCAACAGAGGGAGTCCATGGGAGTCCCATGGTCGCCCCTGAATTGCGCAAAGAGCGTTGCGCAATTCAGGGGCGACCATGGCGCACGCCCAGCCCGTGGCAACGGTCAGCAGGACGCAGGCGCAGTATGCGCGCCCGGCATCAGCGGCTCAACCCCTTTGCAACGCCACCAGCCCCTGCGCTTCGCTCACCGTAAAGCGTCCCAACAGCTCGTTGATCTCATGGCTGACCTTGCCGGTCACCGCCGACTGTCCGCCCACTTTCTGGCTCAGCTTCTTCACATCGCCCGCGCGCTCGGTCACCTGGTCGACGCTGTGCGACATACTGCCCACCGCCTTGGCGGCGCCCACCACCTCTTCGGTGATGCGGCTGTTGCCCTGGCTTACCTCCTTGGCCTGCGCCGCCATGCTTTCAATTCCCACGGTGGCCTCGGCCACGCTCTTGGTCACATCGGCGATGCCCACGGAGATCTCGCCCACGCTGCGGGTCACCTCTGAGATGCCCTGATGGGATTCGGTGATGCGGCGATTCATATCCTCGGATTCGGCGGCGATGGAGGTCATGGAGTTGCGAATGGCGCCCACCGAGTCGGTCTGCTCCTCCATGGCGGAGAGGATTTCATCGGTCACGCCGGTGATGCGCCGCACCGCCTGTTGCGTCTGCTCGGCGCGCTCGGCCACATTCTTGCCGCCGATTTGAATCTCCTCAATGCTGCGCCCAATGGAGATGGTGGACTCCGCCGTCTGCCGCGCCAGATCCTTCACCTCATTGGCCACCACCGAGAAGCCCTTGCCCGACTCCCCCGCCCCCGCCGCTTCGATGGAGGCGTTGAGCGCCAGCATATTGGTCTGCTCGGCGATGTCATTGATGATGCCCACCACATGGCCAATCTCCTGGGCTGTAGTTGAGAGCTTTTGCATCGCTTGCAAACTGTCCATGGCGTTCTCTTCGGCGTCATGGGCAAAGCGCGCCGCGCTCTGACACTGCTCGCGCACGCCATTGACCGCCTGGGTGACCGTCTCCACCGAGTTGGAGGCGTCATGAATCCTATCAGTCACCTTTTGGGCCGACTCGGTGAGGTGATCCATGCTCACAGTGGCCTGCTCGGCGCCCGCCGCCACGGTGTTCAAATTCATGCTCGCCTGCTCCGCCCCGGCGGAGATGGTGGTCATGTTCTCGCTGGCCTCTTGCGCCGCTTTGAGCACATCGCGTACGCGGTCGTCGCCTTGACGCGCACTGGTGGAGATACGCTCCATGCGCGCGTTGACGTCCCGCCCCTCCTCATCGGCGTCGCGCATCCGCTCCAGCATGCGCTCGGTGTCCTCATCCAACTGATGCGCAGAGCTGTTCAGCTCGCTGGCCGATGCATCCAGCCACTCCGAACGCAACCGCAAAACCCCCACCATCTCGTTGAGTTGATCACGCATTTTGACCAAGGAGAGCACCAGGGAGCCCAGCTCATTGTTGCTGCGGAAATCCAGCCCGGCGGTCAAGTCGCCGCCCGCCAGCTCATTGGCGAAGCGCACCCCGGCGTTGAGGGGTTTGACGATGAGGTTCGACAGCACAAAACCCAGCGCCAGACCAATGACCAGTGCGCTCACAGCCATGATGGAGATCATGGAGATAGCCGACTGCTCATCAGCTTCGGTGCGATGGATGGAGTCCTCAATGAGCGCTTCCACTTCGGTCACAAATGCGCTCACCTGTTTCTTCAACGCCACCTCGGTGTGCTCTACCTTCTCCACAATCCGGTGCGCCGCAACGATCTGACCGGCGTCGAGCAAGTCCATAGCCTCTTGCGCCTGATCGCGGAACTGGTGGTACGCTTTGAGAATCCCCTGCGCCTGAGTCATCAATGCGGTCAGTCTGGCGCGCATCTTCTCGGAGTTGGCGTGCTCGGTGGACTCCTTGAGCAGCGTCACCGTCTCTTCAAGATCTTTGCTCACCTTCTGCGCGCCTTGGGCAAAACGGACGCGCGCCTGTTTTAGATGCGCGCGCGTTTGCGTGACGAAAGCGTCGCTATCCTCGGCCAGTAACTGCTCGGCCATCTCTTTGACATGCAACTCCTCGGACAGGCGGAACATGTTCTCCAAGGTTTTCGCCTGCCCCAGTTGGTGAATGGAGATATCGGCGGCGGTCTCCAAAAACGGAATGCCGCGCTCATCAATATCGTGAATCCGCTCCTTGACGTGGCCCAGTTTGATCAAGCCGGTGGCGGAAACCACCAGCAACAGCGTCAACAGAATGCCCACCAACAGCAGTATCTGCGCGCGGATGCTCATATTGCGTAATCCGGACATGTCTCTTCCCCCAAGAAAAACATCAGGAAAACTTTGTAATATGGAACATATTCATTTCCTGCATATCCACTATCACATAGGGGGAGATCCATTTCCACAGGATTCGTAACTTATTGCAACATAATTATGCCGGGTTATTCTTGTTGTTTCCGCAACGAGTTCCGCGCCATATAAGAGAATTTTATATCAATTATTACATGGTCTTATAATTATGCTCCAAGCGTATGCTGGGGAATATCCATGACCTGGAGCTTGATACAGCTGGCGCCAATATGTAACCCATATTACACTATATATTACTGTTATTAAGCACATGGATGGCGGCCACCCAGGGAGCAAACGGACACTGTCCCGATCAAAGAAGGGGAGTCACCCCGCCGCCCTCCTGCGTCTGCGACGCCACTTCTGGCGAACACTTCCAAACTCAGTCGAATTCAAAATTGGACATTGGCGATTGAGAAGAGGAAAGATGTTGCGGGCATCGCCCTCAAGCTCTCCCAAAGGCCGGACCGTCATGCAGACCGCCCTGGCGCGCCCGGAACTGTTGCCTTTTGGCCGCTGGGAGCTGGAGAGTGGCGCATCCATTTTCAGGGAAAGCGGAGAGTGCGGCGTGGCAGTGCGCCGCGCCCCTGCCTGACACATGACGCCTGGCGCAAGGAGACGAAAATTGGGCGCTCTGCACCCTGCAATCAGCGACGCCATCCGCGCTTTCATTGAGGCGCAACATCTCTTCTTTGTGGCGACGGCCACGGCGGAGGGTCGGATCAATCTTTCGCCCAAAGGGATGGACAGTTTCCGTGTGATGGGAGCGAATCAGGCGGCGTTCCTCAACTTCACCGGCAGTGGCAATGAGACCGCCGCGCATCTGCTGGCGGACGCCAACGCCAACCAGCCGAGCGGCGGGCGCATCACCATCATGTTTTGCTCATTCGACGCCAAGCCCAAAATTCTGCGCCTGTATGGACGCGGCGTCGCCATTCATGCCGAGGAAGCGGGCTGGAAGGAGTCCATCGCGCTATTTCCCCACTTCCAAACCCACCCCGGCGTTCGCCAGGTGATTCGCATTGATGTGGAGTCGGTGCTGGAGTCGTGCGGCTTTGCCGTGCCGCAATACACCTACGTGGCGGAGCGGGACAAATTGCTGACCTGGGCGGAGAAAAGCGGCGCCGAAGGGGTTGCGGCGTATCAACGCAAGCGCAACGCCATCAGTCTGGATGGGCTTGCCACCCGCGCCGAAACAGAACCGGAGTAAGCGGGGCTAGCCCAGACTCCCAGCCAGCAGCGGGCCGATGCGGTTGGCCACGGCCAGCGGCAAGCGCTTCCAGGCGGCGATGAACAGGCGGTATTTGGGATTGAGCGGATTGACCTCGGGAATTGCGCGGCTGTTCACCAAATATTGTTCATAGTGCAGCGGCTGCGGCTCGAAGCCGAAGAAGCGCTTGAAATCATAGGAGCCGGTTCCGCGTTTGCTGCGGCCAAAATCGAACCAGCGCGCCCCCGCCTCGCCGGCGTGGGCCATCACCTGATAGTAGAGAAACGCATACGCGCCCAAAGGGCGCGCCCCGGCCAGGGCGCCGCCGTAGTAGGGCAGGATCTCATCGCGAAAGCGGAAGCTCACCACCGCCGATTGCGGACGTCCATTCTGCTCCACCACGCTGGACTGCACCGCGTCGCCAAACAGTTCATCGAGCAGGCGGAAGTGGTCGCGGGCAAACACCGGCGTACCCAGATTGCGCACCGACTCGGCGTAAATGTCATAGGCGCGACGGCTATCGGGATCGACCGCCCACTGCAGACCGTTCTTGATCCCCCGCCGCGCCTCGGCGCGCTGTTTACGGGGAATCGACAGCAGATTGGCCTCGGCGTCGGCGGCGATGGGCTTGCGGAAGGTGGCGTAGAGCTGTTTGCGCGGCCAGTCCGCCCGCACCGGCTGGCGGTGACGCAGCTCCATCACGTCCACATCCAGCGTTTGCGCCAGGTCACAGGCGCGCGCGATAAGGAGTTGGCGGCTGGCCTCATCCACGGCGGCGACGCCGCCATAGACGCAGAATGGGGTGGAGACCAGGGAGTCGCCGAACAGACGGCTGGTGACCCGCGACAGCGGCAGCACGCCGGTGATCTCGCAGCCGCGCTGGGTATACAGCCAGCAAGGGCGATGGCCATAGACCCGCGCGCCCAGTTCAGCCCAACCGCTCAGATGGAAGAAGGTGGCCTCGGGGCAGGCTTGGACGAAGTCGTCCCAACGCCGCGCCGTCGCCGCATCGCCCGGGCGCAGCCAATCGCAAGACAGGGAGATGGCGGACATATTCGCTGTTCCTCAGAAGGTTGGCGAAGCGTGAAATAACGGGAGCGCGCTGAAGCCGCCAAGTCGAAAATCGGGACATTTATGGCCCGATTTTCGGGGGTCTGGGGCCCTCGGCCCCAGCGGGGCGTGGGGCAGCGCCCCACGGTTTGGTCGTTGATCTTTGGGAACTCGAGGGCGCAGCCCTCGATATCTTAAATATTCACACATCCTTATCCAGGGTCTAATCTCCAGCATCCGCAACGGGACGCAGCCCCAGCAACCCCAGCGCAATAAGCCCGGCCAGGGGGAACACCGCCAGCCAGTTCACCAGCCACACCTCCGGCGCGCCATTCAAACTGACCCAGAACACCCCCAGCAGATAGAGCCACACCCCGTTGGCGACCAGGCGCCGCGCGCCCAGCCAGGCGGGGTCGACGACCGCAGGACGCCACAAGCGCCGGATTCCCGCCAACAAGAGCAACACAACAGCGGCCTGAGCCCAGACATTGCGCGCAACTTGGGTAATCAGCGCATCGGCCTGGGCCGAGAGCAGCCAACGGGCAAAATCCAACGGACGCTGGGCGATGATCTGCCACGCCAGCTTGCGGTAGTAGAGGTCCGCCTCCTGGTCTTTGTTGAATAGCAGCAGGTCATTGATCATCTGTTGCGACTTATCCATCTGCTTATGCCATACGCCATAGCGGATCCAGTTGAAATTGGAGAAGGGGCGCTCCAGCCCCTCTGCTTTACGCCGCTTGATCAACTCCGCCGCCATGGGACGAATCTGCTCTGTGATGGCGGGCAGCATCTCCTCTTCGAGAATCGGCGCAGCCACCGCCAACAAGCGCAGTCCGCCGCTGGGGTGGGAACCCAACCAGATGTGCGGCGCATTGACGCTCTGCAGAGCCAACATCGCCACCGGCGCAACCAGCAGCAGCAATACCGCGCCGCCACGCGCCATGGCTGTGCGCAACCATTGCGGACGTTGAGCGTCAGTGAGAGCGATGATGGGCAGGGCGATCAGCAGAAAGCCCCAATAGGGGTGATGGTACGCCGCCGACAGCGCCAGCGCCGCGGCCATGCTCCAGCCCACCCAACGGCGCGTGCCCATGCCCAGCCACAGCAGACCAATAGCCCCCGCGCCCTGGGCCAGCTCCACCGCCAGCGGCGACAACGCGTCCTCAGCATGGGGCAGCAGCAGCCACGCCCCCGGCGCGGCGGCGCAGGCGGCGATCCACCCGGGCAGGCCAAACGCCCGTCCACCCAGCCATAACAACCAGGTCACGCCCAGGTGAGGCAGCGCCAGAATCAGCGTGATCGGCTCAAAACTTTTGGCCGCCAGCAGATTGGCTCCCACCGCTTGCAACAGAGCCAGCGCCAGCCAGGCGCGTTCGCCCGTGGGGTGATATTTGGACGCCTCACTCATGGCGCGATCTCCTGGGAAACCGGGCGTCGCAACAACCATAAAAGCGTTGCCATGGCGGCGCTGGGCAGCAGCGCCGAGACGGCGTAGAGATAGCGTTCAATGGGCAACTCCACCAGACACACCAACAGCGCGCCGCTGGCGTAGAAGACCAGCGCCAACGCGCCCAAAGAGAGCGCCTCCCACGCGGGCGGCGGCATGGGTTCACCGTTACCCGCTAACGCCATGGAGACCGGCGGCGCAGCCAATCGCGCTAACGCTGTGACCACAATCAGCAACAGAATCACCTGCACCATGGGGCTGATGCGCAGCACCCGCACCACGCCGCGCGCATAGCCCATAATCACCCAACGGGCGTAGTCGCCAGGGCGCAACGCAATAATCTCATGAGAGAGCTTCGCCAACAGCGCGTTGGCCTTGACCCGGCTGTCGCCGCTCTGCGCCAGCGCCGCAGGCCAACCGATGCGGTGCACATAGTCGTTATATACCTCCGCCGAGGGGTTAAACGCCCCCCAGCCGCGCACCGGCTTGGGCATTTTGCGCGCGGCGCGTTCACGCAGCACCGTTTGCGCCAGGGGCCGGACCTCCTCCGAAAGCTGCGGGACCATCGACTCATCCAGCAGTGACGCGGTAATGCCCAGGGTCTCGCCTCCGCCATAGGAGACCAGGCCAAAATGGCCCACCGTCACCGCGCGCAGGGTCATATACAACAGGAACGGCAGCGCCATAGCCAGAGTCATGCGCCACAACATCCCCCAAAAGCCGGGACGATAACGCATCTCCTCGACGTCAAAACGTTGCCCAGCCCAGCCCCAGAATGCGCCGACGACGATGCCAAGCGGCGGCAGAAACAGATAGGCCGGACGCACCAGACAGGCAAACAGCGTGGTCAACGCCGCCGCGACCCACCATGCGCCGCCGCACGCCGCCGCCAGCAGCATGCACGCCACCGCGATGAGGGCGAAGGAGAGTCCCGGCGCATCGGTGAGCATGGCGTCGCCGAACAGACGGATCTCATCGGCCATCAGCAGCGGGGCCGTAATCAACAACCCGCGCAACGGCGTGGCGCCCCAGGCGCGCAGGGCGAAATAGAACAGCAACGAAGCAACCGTGTGGATGCCCCAATGGATCCCCGGCAACCAGTCGAGCCCGCCCGGCGTCATCTGCGCCAGCACCAGAATGAACGGATAACCTGGGGTGCGCGGATGCGCCAGGATCTCGCGCCAGGAGAGCTGATCGAAGCCCAGATACCCCCGCGAATCCGAGAGGATCTGGGTGACAAACCCCGCCTGGTCATAGCGCCCCCACAGCAGCAGCGCCAGAGCCAGTAGAAGCAGGGGCGCCAGCGCGCGCGCAAACGAGCTCTTCATGCGAGGGACCTGGACTTTGCGCCAAGGGCGGAGGAGAGTGGTGTCAAACGAATGAACAATGCAGCCTCTGAACAGACGGATTGCGGTTGATTTCCCGACGATTTGGCTCAATCATAGCGCCGCAACGGCGCGCCGACAATCCAATGCGCGCACCAATGCTGCGCATACTGTTAAGAGCATTGTGGCTCACAGCGCGCGCAGCGTGGAACGACCGGAATCATGATCCGCATTTTCAAGCACTACATCTCGCGCTGGTCGCTGCTGTTGGTGTTCATCGAAGCGATGATCTTCACCGGCTCGGTCTATATTGGCGTCAATCTCCGCTTTTTGGGTGAAACCCCCGGCCCGGAGGACGCCCACGCTGACCTATTGCTGCCCCGCGCCGCCTTCTTTGCCGCCGTCATGCTCATCAGTATGACCGCCACCGGACGCTATCAACGCCTGATGGACGAGGGCATGGCTGGCGAGGCGCTCAGCGTGGGGCTCTCCTTTATCATCGGCCTGGTGGCCGCCAGCGTGCTGTTCTATGTGCTGCCGGACCTGTTCATCGGACGCGGCGCATTTGGCTATGCGCTGGCCGCCGCGCTGCTGCTGACCTTGACCGGACGCTGGCTGTTCTACCGGTTCCTACTCGACGCCTCCCTGCTCAAACGGCGCATTCTGGTGTATGGCGCCGGCGAACGCGCGCGCTTGGTGGAACAGCTGGATAACGCCGAAACCCATAACGATATCCGCGTGGTGGGATTTTGGCCCATCCCCGGCGAGGCGCAGCACGCCCACCCCTCGCGCGTGGTGGCCCAGGGCGGCGACCTGCTTAGTTGGTGCCGTCGGCAGTCGATCCATGAAATCGTCGTCGCCTGCGACAACAATCTGCCGGATCTGGCCGCCTCCTCCCTGCTGGACTGCAAGGTCAATCGCATCAACGTCATCGACCTGCCCAGCTTCTTCGAGCGCGAACAGCGCATGATCAATCTGGACGTGCTGGGCAATGCCTGGTGGGTGTTCAACTCCGAAGGGGTCACCCGCAGCATGATAGAAGACTCAGCGAAGAAGGCGTTCGACATCATCGTCAGCCTCATCGGCATCATCGTGCTGTCGCCGGTGATGGTGGCGGCGGCGCTGGCGGTGCTGATCGAAAGCGGCGGGCGCGGGCCGATCTTCTATCGTCAGGCGCGGGTGGGCTTTGGCGGACGCATCTTCCATGTGATGAAGTTCCGCAGCATGCGCACCGACGCCGAAAAGGACGGACCCCAATGGGCCAGCCGCAACGATAGCCGCGTCACCCGCGTCGGGCGCGTGATTCGCAACACCCGCATCGACGAGTTACCGCAATTCTTCAATGTGTTGCGCGGCGAAATGAGTCTTGTGGGCCCACGCCCGGAGCGCCCGGAGTTCGTCGAACTGCTGCAGTCAAAAATTCCCTATTTTAAAGAGCGCTTGCGAGTCAAACCGGGGATCACCGGTTGGGCGCAGATCAAATATGGCTACGGATCCTCGGTGCAAGACGCCGAAGAGAAGCTGAAATACGATCTCTATTATGTAAAAAATCATACACTTTTCTTTGATTTACTGGTGCTTGTCCACTCCGTGGAAGTGGTGCTGTTTGGACGCGGCGCCGAACAGCCCATCACCCCCAAAACGCCGACCCAGGAGGCCTATTCCCCCTGGCCGCCGGATGACAATCCCAACCGGTGATTGTCCAGGGGTATACTCCGCCCGGGAATCGGGATAGAATCCGCAACTGATCTTTTGCCCGCTTTTGCAAAATTGCTGAACGCATAGGGTCCAACCGCGCCAATTTCAAGAAGCGCGGAGTATATGTCGTTGCGCGCTGGCGGTGGGATACAGGCCGCTTCACGCAACAGAAATAAAACCGTCACAAAAGCGCAGGCGATGCAGGAATTCGGCATACGCGAACTCTACTATCAGGTCTTCACCCACCTGCGGGGCATGTGGCGCCATCGTTGGCAAATGGTGGTGGTCGCTTGGTTCGTCTGTGTGGGCGGCTGGGGCGCGGTCTTTATGATGAAAGACCACTACATCGCCCGCGCCCAAGTGGTCATCGAAGATCCACAACAAGACCTACGCCAGCACCTGCGCGACATGATGAAGGTGGGCTTTGACGTCACCTCCGAAGCGCGTCGCATCCTCAATAACCTGCGCCGTCCTGAGACCCTCTCGCGGGTGGTGCAGGAGACCGACCTCTCCCTTTCGGTGCATGACCAGCACGACCTCGAAGAGGTGATCTCCAAACTGCAAAGCCAGTTGGTGGTCGCCCCGGTGGGCGGCAACCGTTCGCTCTACACCATCTCACACCGTCATACCCGGCCAGAGATCACCCAACAGGTGGTTTCCGCACTGCTGAAGATCCTGATGGAAAACTCAGTGGAGGGGGTGCGAAACAGCCATTTGGAGAAGGCGCGGGTCTTCTTCGAAGAGAAAGTTACCGAATACAAGAACAAAATGGCCATGGCGGACCTGGCGCTACAGGATTTCAAACGCCAGCATCCCACTGTGCGCCCCGGCGAGCAGGGCGACTACTACTCGCGTCTGTCGCAGATGCAGACCAAAGCGGAGAACACCCGCATCAAACTGCGCGAATTGGAACAGCAACGCCAAGCGCTCGCCAAGCAGTTGGATGAGTTGTTGCGCGATAACGCTCCCGAGCCCATCGCTGCGGAATCCAACAGCTCCGATCTGGACGCCGTCACCGCCCAACGCATCGCTGGGCTGGAGGCCAAAGCCGCGCAGCTGCTGGCTCAGCACTACATGCTGGGGAGTGAAAAGCGCTACCTCTATAACGAAGAGCACCCCGATATCATCGCCCTGCGCGGTCAAGTGGAAACTCTGCGCCAACAGGCGCTTGAGAATAAACAACGCATGCGCGAAATGGCGCGTCACCCCTCAGGCGGCGAGATGGACCTGAACAGTAACCCGGCGGTGCTGGAGCTTAAACGCGAGCTCAGCCGCCTGGAGGCGCAGGTCAGCTCCACCGTGGCGCTGTACCGTGAATACACCGAAAAAGTGGACAGCATGCGCGCCAGCGAGGGCACCATTCCCGGTCTGGAGGCGGAGTTCATGCGCTTGAAGAAGGCGCGTGATGACATGCAATTGCGCCTGAATGAGCTGATGAGCAAACAGGGCGAAACCCAGTTCACCGGCGACGTGGCTGAGGATCTGTCGAAAAAGGTGCGGATTCTGATCAAGTCGGCGCCGCGCCTGCCAGTCAAGCCCGCCGGCCCCAATCGCCCGCTGTTCCTGTCGGTGGTGTTGGGCGGCGGCGTGCTGGCGGGCATCGCCATGGGGCTGTTCCTGTCGGTGATGCGGCCCGTGTTTGACAGCCCCTCGGCGCTAAAGAAGGAGTTGGGGCTGCCCGTATTGGGCACTGTCTCCATGGTGCAGGAGAGCGGCGGCAAGGCGTTTTTCACCTCGCCATTGGCGTTCATCCTCGCCTTCATCGTGCTGCTGGGTCTGTATGGCGGCGCTATGTCCATGACCCCCTAACGGAACGCCTCCGCCTGTTGCCAAAACCGAACGGAAATCGCGCATGATTGACGAATCGACCATCCGTAAGCGCGTGGCGCTGGACTTTGAAAAGCTCAAGGCCAAGGGGATTCTCACCCCGGATGTGGGCCGCGGCATGGTGGCCGAAGAGTTCCGTATCATCAAGCGTCCCCTACTGCTCAACGCCACCGGCCAGGGCCCCAAGCGGGTCCCCAACGGCAATATGATCATGGTCACCAGCGCCTTCCCCAAGGAGGGCAAAACCTTCACCGCCATCAATCTGGCCATGAGCTTGGCCGCCGAGATGGACAGCACCGTGGTGCTGGTGGATGGCGACGTGGCCAAACCCTCCGTCTCGCGCATCCTGGGGTTCAAATCCAAAATCGGCCTGATCGATCATCTGCTGGGCAAGGTGGATCACTACTCCGAGTGCCTGATCAAAACCAATGTGCCCAAACTAATGCTGTTCCCCTCGGGGCGCCGTCACCATCACGCCACCGAGCTGCTCGCCTCCGAGAGCATGCGCCTGCTGTTGCAGGAGTTGGCCAGTGATCCCGACCGCATCGTGGTGTTCGACTCTCCGCCGCTGCTGGTCACCACCGAAGCGCGAGAGCTGGCCCGCAACATGGGGCAGATCGTCATGGTGGTGGAGGCTGAACACACGCCGCAGTTCGCCGTCAAGGACGCCCTACAGCATCTGGAGAATCTGGACATCGTCGGCCTGATCCTCAACAAAACCCGCTCGCGCAGCGGCAGCGGCTACTCCTACTACGGCTACGGCGGTTACGGCGGCTACGGCTCCTATGGCGGCTACGGCTCCTATGGCGGCTACGGCTACGGTCAGTCTGACAACCCGGACCATAAAAAGAGCTTTTGGCAAAAGCTGTTCCGCTCATAATCCGCGTCACCTCATAACGCGCGAGACAGCCAACGGAAACGAGCTGATGAACGATACGGCCCCTATTCTCTGCATCGTTGGGGCGCGCCCCAATTTCATGAAGATCGCCCGTCTGATGCCCGCCCTGGCCGCTGGCGATGATGGCCTGCCGGTCAAACTCCTGCACACCGGCCAGCACTACGACGCCGCCATGAAGGCGTCCTTCTTTGAACAGCTTCGCATCCCCGAACCCGACATCGACCTGGGCGTGGGCTCCGGCACCCACGCCGAGCAGACCGCGCAGATCATGCTCAAACTGGAGCCGGTGCTCGATCAAATGCAGCCGCGCGCGCTGCTGGTGGTGGGCGACGTCAACTCCACCATCGCTTGCGCCCTGGTGGCGGTGAAGAAGGGCATTCCGGTGATCCACGTGGAGGCGGGCTTGCGCAGCAACGACCGCGCCATGCCCGAGGAGATCAATCGCGTCCTCACCGACCAGATCAGCGATCTGCTGTTCACCACCGAACGCAGCGCCGAGGAGAATCTGGCCCGCGAGGGGGTCGACCGCAAGCGCGTCCACTTTGTCGGCAACGTGATGATCGACACCCTGCGCCACCTGTTGCCGGAAGCCGCCACACTGGAGAAGATTACGCAGCACTTCTCCGAGCCGCCGCCATTCTCGTTGCAGGAGAAGGGCTATGCCCTGGTCACGCTGCATCGCCCCTCCAATGTGGATGATCCAGCGGTGCTGGAGCGTCTGCTCACCACCCTGCGCACCGCATCGCAACGCATTCCGCTGATCTTCCCGGCGCATCCGCGCACCCGGGGCCGCATCGATGCGGCGGGTCTGTCGCATCTGTTGGAGAACGCCCCCATCTGGGTGCTGCCGCCCATCGGCTATCTGGAGATGTTGGGCTTGATGTCCCGCGCCAAGCTGGTGATGAGCGACTCCGGCGGCATTCAGGAGGAGACCACCGCGTTGGGCATCCCCTGTCTGACTCTGCGCGAGAACACTGAGCGCCCCATCACCATCAGCGAAGGGGCCAATCAACTGGTGGGCAGCGATCCACAGAAGATCCTCACCGCGCTGGACGACACCCTCACCAGCGGCGGCAAGGCCGGGCGCATCCCCGAAGGCTGGGATGGCGCCGCCTCCCAGCGCATCGCTGCGGTGTTGAAATCCTGGGCGCGGGGCGAAGAGGTATAAATTCGTTCCCCCCGGGGAATCTGTTATGGGTGATTTAAGATATCGAGGGCTCCGCCCTCGAGCTCCCGAAGGTCAAAAACCAAACCGTGGGGCGCCGCCCCACACCCCGCTGGGGCCGCAGGCCCCAGACCCCGAAAAATTGGGCCATAAATGTCCCAATTTTCCACCTTTACGTCTGCGCTCTCCCCTAGCCTCTTCGCAGGTCATGGAAAATGGCGAACACGTCCACACCAAATACCCATCCAATCAACGCCTTTACCGTGGATGTAGAGGATTGGTATCAGGTCTGTGCGTTTGAGGATCGCGTGGACTTTGCCGACTGGGCGCGCTACGAACAGCGCGTGGAGATCGGCGCCGAACGCATCCTCACCCTGCTGGCCGAACGAAACATACACGCCACCTTCTTCACCCTGGGCTGGGTCGCCCAGCGGTACCCAAACCTGATTCGCCGCATTGTGGAGCAGGGTCACGAACTGGCCAGCCACGGCATGCGCCACACCCGCGTCATCACCCAAACCCCCGATGAGTTCCGTGACGACGTGACGCGCGCCAAAGGGGTTCTGGAGGAGATTGGCGGCGTGGCCATCACCGGCTATCGCGCCTCCACCTGGTCCATGCACCCACAGACCACCCCGTGGGCGTGGAACATCCTGGCGCAGAGCGGCCACCGCTACAGCTCCAGCCTGCAACCGATCCGCCACGATCTCTATGACGCAGGCGATGCGGCGCGGATTCCTCATCACCCCATAACGGATGGCGTGGTGGAGATTCCGGTGGCGGTGGCGCAGTGGGCGGGGCGGCGTTGGGCGTTGGGCGGCGGCGGCTGGTTCCGGCTGCTGCCATATGGCGTGTTTGCGCGGGGGTTACGTTATTATCACGCCCAGACCGGGCGCCCGGCGGTGTTCTACTGCCACCCGTGGGAGTTGGATCCCGAGCAGCCGATGCTGCCGGGACTTTCGGCCAAATCGCGCTTTCGTCACCGGCTGAATTTAAAGCGCATGCAGCCGCGACTGGCGCGGCTGCTGGATGATTTCGCGTGGGATAGGCTGGACCGTGTTTACGCAGACTCTATCGGGTCACGCTAAACCAAAACTGCACTGAACGACCAATATTTGCGTGACGTAGGCCCGGCTTGCGCTGACTATTGGCCGCCGACCAGTCGGCGGCGGGGTCTGGGGGCCGCGCCCCCAGCGGGGTGTGGGGCGGCGCCCCACGGTGTGGCTCTTGATCTTCGGGAGCTCGAGGGCAAAGCCCTCGATATCTTTCATCTTCCAAAAGTCTGAGCGGAATCGCCGAAACAACACACCTGCCTAGCAGCACTCCTGCTCGATATCCCACAACACCTTTTGCATTCCCTCATCTTCACGGCTTTCGAGGAAGCCGTAGAGGGCGTTCATCTGCGAGCCGATGAAGTAGAGATCGTCCTGCCCCATTTTACGCATGCCATCGAACTTCTGCGCGAAGTAACCGCGCCATTTGGAGCCCTCGCCCTCTTCCTCCACCATCTCATAGAGACGTTGCATGAACCGGGTGGCCCGCTCCTCACAGTCGAGGCCAGTAAAGGTGATATAGCGATCTTTGTCCTGCGCCACGGCGCGACTCCTTCTGCACAAAATTTCACACAATGATACGGCGCGGATATGGCGAAAATCTCTACGCGATGCTCGAAGAGTTTCGCACCATATCCGGGCAAGCCGCGCAGCAGTATAGCGGAGAGAAATGGCTCCGTCTGTCAGCCATCTGACAAAAGATCGCCTTTTTTCGCCAGAGCGTCAGGGTCGAGGATTTCCAAACGCTGGCGCTCGGGGCGGGCGATAATCCCATCCTTAACCAGTTGATTAAGCAAGGTGGAGAGGGTTTGGCGGGAGGCCCCCAGCCGGGTGGCCAGCATCTCCATGGTGTCGGCGACGGCGATAACGCGCCCACCCTGACGGCTGGATTCGGCCAACAGAAAGCGCGCCAACCGCCCCTCTACCGAGTGGAACGCCAGCCCTTCGATGCAGTCGATGCTGCTTTGCAGCAGTTTGCCCACCTCACGCAACGCCGCCATGGCGATGTCGGGCTGGGCGACGATGAGAGCGCGCAGTTGCGCCATGGGCCAAGCGAGGATCTCGGTGGTCTCCAACGCCTCCACCCACACCGGCGCATGGGTGACGAAAATGCCCCCCGGCTTGAGTTCACCCAAGGTCTGTTCGCGGCTGACGCCCAGCAGGTAGATGCGCGCGCGCCCGCTCTGCAGCATGAACACCAGATCGTCACGGGATGACGGATCGCTGATGATCGCGCGGGGTTCATAGCGACGCCGCTGGCCATCAGGCAAGGTGTTGGCGAGTGGCAGCATGGGGACTCCAAGAGGTGGATGCAGCAGAGCGCCAAACGGCGCCTAAGAGCGTCATTATATCACGCGACGCCCGCGTAATGCGCCATGCAGAACACGGGGAGCGCAGAGGGGTGTGCTTAGGGCGCTGCAGAGAGGCTCACTTCGGCGATGACATGATTGCCCCGACCCTGGTAGGCGATGCGCGTCAAGCCCCCGGCGGCGGCCATGGCGATGCCGCGACCATTGGGATCGAAGCCCCGACTGGGCTCAAACTGGAGGTAGCGCTCCCACGCAAACCCCTCCCCTTCATCCATGATTTCAATGCGCAGCAAGTCAGGCTCCCGTGCAAACGTCACCACCACATCACGCTTGGAGTACTCCGGCAGGGTCATGCGCCGGGCGATCTCATCCGCCAGTCCCCGGCTGATCAGCAGCTGCTTTTTCTCGTCATAGGTAATGCCCAGATTGCCATGCTCCACGGCATTGATGAGCAGCTCGCTCAGTCCATTGAGCACCCCCATAGGGTCGGGACAGACGCTGGCCAGCAGCGCCGCGACGCCTTCAGCCTGGGCGATGCTGCGGAAACGGAACTGGCAGTGATCGATCAGTTGAATGGTGTCCTGGGTGCGCTTCAGTTCGTCGTGGTAGCGCCGACGCAGGCGGCCATACTCCAACGCATAGTCCACCGTGGCGAGGATGGTCTCGCTATGGAACGGCTTGGGCACGTAGTGGAAGGCGCCCACCGCCATGCCTTCGGCCACCGCCGCTTCATCATCCTTGCCGGTGACGAACACCACCGGAATGGAGGCGATCTCCGGCGCCGCTTTCAAGCGTCGACACACCTCAAATCCATCCAGCTGGGGCATCATCACATCCAGCAGGATCAGGTCGGGATCGCTCTGTTTGGCCTGCTCGATGCCGGAGGCGCCATCCTGCGCCACAACAATCTCATACCCGGCTTTGCGCAGAATGGTTTGCAACAGCGTCAGATTGTCCTGATCGTCATCGACCAGCAGAATGGTTTCCATGTCCCTACCCTGCATAAGCGTGAAATCCGTCGTCATCAACCCGATACCATAACAAATTCCTCATAAAATTATGGCTATAAAAGAAAATATCACTCTGCCAAGATCTGCTCAAACAATGATGCCAGCTCCACAATAGGCGCGATCGCCCGGATTTCCGCGCGACTGGCAGGCCCCTCGTCACGGCAGGCGCGCGGTTTTTCGCAAACAACAAGAAACGCATGTAGCAGGCTGCGCGCAACTCTGAGCACAGAAAGATTGTCGCCGACCAGATGGAATTCACAACAGACTAAAATCAAATAATAAACAGCCATCCCTATCGCTACGCCAGCGTCACCAGATAACGTTATTTGTGAAATCGACCCCCACCATTCCCTGCAAAAATCTCTATTTTAATCTGACAATCCCCTTCTCATCCTGCGTCTAAACAGGTAGACTGCCGCGCTCTATTGTGGTTCGCCCGCCTTGCCGCTTTCCTGTTGTGCCCCCGATAAAGAGGTTTCCCATGTTTGCCCAACTGCTGGAGCGCATTCGTCCCATCTTCCGACTGGACGTCAGCGCCGCCCCTGCCAATGCCAAAAACGACCTCCTCAGCGGCCTGACCGTGGCTCTGGCCCTGGTCCCCGAAGCGGTCGCCTTCGCCTTTGTGGCCGGCGTGGAGCCGCTGGTGGGGCTCTATTCGGCCTTCATGGTGAGCATCATCACCGCCGTGGTGGGCGGTCGCCCGGGCATGATCAGCGGCGCCACCGGCGCCCTGGCGGTGGTGATGGTGGCGCTGGTGCTGGAGCACGGCATCGAGTATCTGTTCGCCACCGTGGTGCTGATGGGGTTGATTCAGATCACCGTGGGAGTGCTGCGGTTGGGGAAATTCATCCGTATGGTGCCCCACCCGGTGATGCTGGGCTTCGTCAATGGCTTGGCCATCGTCATCTTCCTGGCCCAGCTCAAGAGCTTCCAGGTCAGTGACGGCGCGGGCGGCTCCCAGTGGCTGGCGGGACAACAACTGTACATCATGCTGGCGCTGGTGGCGTTGACCATGGCCATCATCCACTGGCTGCCCAAACTCACCAAAGCGATCCCCTCGGCGCTGGCGGCGATTCTGCTGGTCTCGGTGCTGGTGATCGCCCTGGGGGTGCAGAGCCGCACCGTGGGCGATATGGCCTCCATCGCCGGCGGCCTGCCTGCGTTCCACATCCCGTCGGTTCCACTGAACTGGGAGACGTTCACCATTATCACCCCCTATGCGGTGATTCTGGCCGCCATCGGCTTGATCGAATCCCTGCTCACCATGAGCCTCATCGACGAATTGACCCAAACCCGTGGACGCGGCAACCGCGAGTGCGTGGGCCAGGGAAGCGCCAACATCGTCACCGGCTTCTTCGGCGGCATGGGCGGCTGCGCCATGGTGGGTCAGAGCATGATCAACGTCAAATCCGGCGGACGCGGTCGCCTCTCCGGCATCACCGCCGGGTTCATGGTGCTGATGTTCATTCTGTTCGCCTCGTCGCTCATCGAGATGATCCCCATCGCCGCTCTGACCGGGGTGATGTTCATGGTGG
Source organism: Magnetofaba australis IT-1 (assembly GCF_002109495.1). Lineage (NCBI taxonomy): Bacteria > Pseudomonadati > Pseudomonadota > Magnetococcia > Magnetococcales > Magnetococcaceae > Magnetofaba > Magnetofaba australis. Next base: position 136,493 of record NZ_LVJN01000015.1, on the reverse strand, counting down.
TGATCGGCACCTTTGAGTGGTCGAGCTTTCGCATTCTGAGTAAGATTCCCCGCGCCGACGCTTTTGTGCTGGTGCTGGTGAGCGGCATGACGGTGGCCACGGACCTGGCCATTGCGGTGGTGTGCGGGGTGATCGTCTCGGCGTTGGCGTTTGCCTGGGAGCACGCCCGTCAGGTGCGCGCTCATGCCTATGTGGACGATACCGGAACCAAGGTCTACGAACTGGATGGGCCGCTGTTCTTCGCCTCCACCGGGCGTTTTCTGGACCACTTCAAACCGGATAACGACCCCGAGCGCGTGGTGATCGACTTCTACGGCTCACGGGTGATGGACCACAGCGCGATTGAGGCCATCGACACCGTGGCTTCGCGTTATATTCAGGCGGGCAAGGAGTTGAAATTGCGACACCTCAGCCAGGAGTGCCGCAACCTGCTGAACAAGGCGGGGGATCTGGTGGAGGTCAACCTGGACAAGGATCCCAAGTACTGGGTGGCCGACGACAAATTGGCGTGATGGGGTAACGCGAAACTTAGCTGAATTCAAAATTGGGCAGTGGTGATTTTGAAGATGAAAGATATAGTCGCTAGCATTCAAAAGTGCACATATGGGCGCTGAAAGATATCGAGGGCTACGCCCTCGAGCTCCCAAAGACCAAACCGTGGGGCGCCGCCCCATGTATGGTCCGCTCCGCCACGGCAAGAGAAAATGTCCATGTATGGTCCGCTCCGCCACGGCAAGAGAAAATGTCCACTGATGTGTGAGGCTTAGTCGCGCCCATGTATCCGGCCTGTTGATGAGGGGCTTGTCGCCCTCTGGCCCTGATGGAATTTGCGCGTGGCCCTCCTCAACACACCCTCGGCCTCTATGGGCCCTTGGGCGAAACAGGTTCTTGACCACGCAGGGCTATGCCGTTTCACGCCATCAATCTCGACTCTCTCTCGCAACCTGGCTGGTGGGATCTCTTTCTCTTTCCTTATCGGCCTGTTTTTCTTTTAGAGTTGTATTGCGCTCTCTCTACACAGCGGCGCTGGCCCCATAGGCCTCCTGCTTCACCAGCATCGCCCACGCGCTGCGCGCCATGCGGTTGGCCAGCGCCACCACTGCTCTATTTGCGCCGCGACGTTCCGACACCGACACTGCCCACTGGCTGCGGCGATCCGGCTTGTTTTCACACACGCGCAAAGCCGCCCGCGCCCCATGAATCAACAGGGTGCGAAGATAACCGTTTCCCCGCTTGCTGATCCCCGTCAGCCACGCCTTGCCCCCTGTGGAGTGCTGATTCGGAACCAACCCTATCCATGCCGACAGCTCCCGGCCATTCTTAAACGCCCGCACATCCCCCACCGACGCCAACAGCGCCGTCGCCGTGATCGGTCCCACTCCCGGGATCGTCATCAGCAATCGACACTGCGGCTCCGCCTTGGCCAGCGCCTCAATCTCACGCTCATATTTGCCGATGCGCTCATCCAAATGCGCCAGCTCATCGCGCTCATCCTCCAGAATTACGCGAAAATTGGCGCTCATTTCCGAGCTCTCATCACTCAAAATCAGCACAATCGCCCGCCGCGCCTGTTTGATGCTCTTGGGAAAGACAATCCCATACTCGGCAAGCAGTCCGCGAATCTGGTTCACCAACGCCGTGCGGTTCTTCACCGCCAGACTGCGCACCCGATGCAACGCTAGAATTTCTTGCTGGGCAACGCTTTTGATCCCCACAAAACGCATATTCGGACGCTGTACCGCTTCACATATCGCCTCAGCGTCCACGCTGTCGTTCTTGTGCCGCTTCACGTAGGGCTTCACATATTGCGGCGCCATCAAACGCACATCATGCCCATATCCCTGAAATTTCCGCGCCCAATGGTGGGCGCCGCTACTGGCTTCCATCCCCACCAGGCACGGCGGCAGTTGCGCCATGTACTCCAGGAGCTCGTCTCGTTTCAGTCGCTTCTTGAGAACGCTTTTGCCGCGCGCATCCACGCCATGCAACTGAAACACGCTCTTGCCCAGATCAATACCCAGTACCCGTACCTGTCCGTTTTCGATATGATTGCTCATGGTCCGCTCCGACTCCGTTTAGATGGAAAAACACACCACCATCTTGGCCCATTGCGAGGCCGTTTGGGTAGCGGAGCGGACCATTCCATTACACCCCGCTGGGGGCGCGGCCCCCAGACCCCGCCGCCGACCAGTCGGCGGCCAAATAGTCAGCGCTAGCTCAACCAACGTCATGCAAACATTGGCTGTTCTTGCAGTTCTGACTTCGCTTGGCGAAAGTATTGGAACGACGAATTACGCCGACTTCGGCGCCGGGGCGATGGCGTGGATGGCGCAGCCCTGCTCAGTGGGGAAGAAACCGCTGATGTCCATGCGCGAGATTTCGCGCTCAAAATCCCGATCAAACTCGACGATCCAACTGGGATCGCTGGATTCGCGCAGACGGGTAAAGCCGGTCAGGAAGCTCTCGCCGGTCCAGTGCAGACCGCGTACAAACGCGGGCATCTGGCCCAACGGCTGATGCACCACCTCCCCCGCTCCGGTGACCCAGCCCGCCGAGTCGCCGCGGGATTCGGTCACCACGATGCGGTCGTCCACAAACTGTACGTCATGGGTGCCCAGGAAGCTGTCCGGCGGCGCCACAAACTCCGCCTCCAGCGTCTCCGGATTAAGACGGATCACCGCCCCGCCCAACTCCTCGAACCAGTGGCTGGTGGTCACATAGAGCTGGCCATCCGCCGGGTTCCACACCACATCGTTCAGATGGTGCCGCCGGAAGCCGGAACGGCTCTTGTGCAGCGCCCGATGCTCCCCCTCCACAAAGGTCAGCGGACGCTCGGCCAGACGATCCCCAAACAGCGGAATGCTCTCATAGAAGGCGCGTTGCGAAGCGGGTTTGTGTCCCGCCAGCAACGGCACATCCGGCCCCCAGCGCCAGATCAACTCAAAGCTTTCGGCATCAAAGCACAGCACTGCATCCAACGAAGTCGAAGCCACAAACAGGCGCTTGCCATCGGTGCTCATGCCATGCAGATCGGCCATGTTCGGGTGCGAAAAGGCGTCCACTACGGCGAACTTTTCGTAATCGATCTCGGCGATAAAGTTCCACATGGCCACGAAAACGCGGTTGCCGATGTGGGTCACGCCATTGATTAGCGGCGCCATGAAGGCGCTGTCGCTGCGGAATGAGGCGGTGGGAATGCGCAGCTCGCGAATCACCTCTTTGCGCGCCCAGTCGATCTCCGCCAGCACCCCGCAGCTATGGCGCGGCTGTTCGTAACGTTCCGGCTTCAAAGTGACGAGGATGCGCATAATGGTATCTCTTTATTGGGGCTCTGAAATCACTTCGTTGGAAAATGAAAGATATTGAGGGCTGCGCCCTCAAACTCCCCTCACACCTTGGGGCGCCGCCCCAAACCCCGCTTAAGGGTCACAGACCCTTAAGAATCCCCGAGAAATCGCCTCTGGCGATTTCTCGCCCACAGACTCTTTCCCGCACACATTTTTGCTTCGGCGCGGGGACGGCTTAACGCCACGTCGCCAGCTTCCACAATTCGGAATCCGTGTTGCGATAGGCGTGCACAAACGCCTGGAACCACTCAATGGTGCGCAGCAGACCGGTTTCGAAGTCCACCTGCGGCTCCCAACCCAGAATCTCCTTGGCGCGGCGATTGTCCGCCGCCATGCGCCAGATCTCGGTGGGACGATCCGGCAACGCGCCAATCTGCAGCTCCGACGACGAGCCGGTCAGGGCGTGAATCTTCTTCACCAGATCGCGAATGGCGATCTCTTCGCCGGAGCCGATGTTGATGGTCTGGCCGATGGCCCCATCGGCCTCCCCCGCCAGCGCCATGCCCTCGGTGAGGTTGGTGACGAAGTTGAATTCGCGGGTCTGCTTGCCCTGGGTGGTCTTTACCGGACGCCCCTCCAGACACAGCTGGATCAACTCCGGGATCACCGCCCGCGCGCTCTGATAGGGGCCGAAGGCGTTGAACGGACGCAGGATCACGATGGGCATGCCGCGCTGTTCCATGAACAGCCGGGCGTACTGCTCGCCGCCATACTTGCCCACCGAATAGGGCGAGATGGGGTTGGGCGTCATGGTTTCGGTGAAGGGGAAGCCGGTCTGGTAGCCATACACCTCGGAGGTGGCGATGTAGACGAAGCGCTCATACCCCTCCCAGGTCTGCATCACATTGGCGGTGCCCTTGATATTGGCGTCCAGCGCCTCGTTGATGTGCAGAAAGCTGTCGCCGACGTGATTATACGCCGCCAGATGGAACACGATCTGCGGCTTGTAGTCGGCGATCTGCTTGAGGCTGTCCAGATTGCGCAGGTCGGCCTCGATGACGTGGACCTTATCCCACAGATCGACGATGCGGGCGTTATCGATGACGCTGTTGTACTTCACCGTCACCGCCACTTCGGCGCCGAGGTTGACCAGTTGCCGGGTCAGATGGGAGCCGATGAATCCGGCGCCGCCGGTGACCAGAATGCGCTTGTTGGCAAGACGACTCATGAGGACTCCGCGTAGGTGTAGTAACGGGCCAGCGCCTGTTCCGCCTCGCGATGTTCGGAGACGGTGTTGAAGGTGATCTGCAAGCCGTCATGACGGAAGCCGTGCAGTTGCCCGGCATCGATGAGGGCGCGCAGCCATCCCACCAACCCTTCGCCGTCGGGCAGCGCCAGCAACTCGGGGGTGATCAACTCCAACGCCCGGCGTTGGAACAGGAAACAGCCGATATAGTAGTGGAAAGTGGGCTTTTCGCGAAACCCCGAGACGGGTCCGGCGTGGCCATCGCCCACCGTGTCATCGGCAAAGTCCACCACGCCGAAGGGGTTGCGAATGGCGGCGGTGACGATGGTGGCGGCGCGGCTTGAGTCGCGATGGCTGGCCAACAACGCGCCAATATCCAGATCGATCATGGTGTCGCAGTAGGCCACCAGGGAGGTCTCCCCAGCGTGATCCCGCGCCGCCCACAGCCGTTGCAGCATGCTGGCGGATTCGCCCGCATCGGAGAAATTCAGCGTAATCCCCTCAGGCGGCATAGCGTAGTGATCGCGGATCACATCGCCGCGATAGCCAGTGCACAGAGTGATGTCGCGGGCGCCGTGGTCGCGATAGAAGTCCACCACATGGTCCAGCATGGGCCGACCATGCACCGGCACCATCCCTTTGGGGGCGGTGTCGGTGAGGGGACGCAGGCGCACGCCGGAGCCGCCGCAGAGGATCACCACGGGGATTTGGCTGAGGATGGCGTCACGCGCGGCGCTCATGGGCTGGCGGGGCTCCTACTGACAAAAAGAGGGCACAATCCCGCCCACTATAGAGGCGCGCGCGGATTGGCTCAATGGGGGGCGGGCGCAATCGCCTTACGGATAGAGACGCGCGCTAAAACTATCCGGCGTCTCATTGAGCCCTGGCACTTGCGGATCAGAATTGAGTTCGGCCCGCTCAATGCGCGAAAACCCGGCCTGAACGGCTATTTCCTGCAACATGTCGAAATCGTAGGCATACTTGTGCTGCCCGTCGCAGAACAGATAGTTGATGGCCTGTCCGATGGGCGTTCCGAAGCGCCGTGGATAGTCACAGCCAATCTCCCCACGCGCCACCTTCAACGCATGATTGAAATCGGGCAAGGTCAAACGCATGTAGCCGCCCGGTTTGAGCGTCCGCCGCACCTGTTTGAGCAACGTGATCGCTTCATCCACATAGAGATGTTCCAGCATGTGGCTGGAGTAGACCACCTCCACCGAGCAATCGGGCACCGGCAGTCCGGCGCGCAGATCCATCACAAAGTCGGTTCTGTGCTGGAAATTGATATCAAAATTAATAAAATCTTCCAGATACTTCGGCCCACACCCGAGCTGCAGGCCGCGTCGATTGGCATAAGCGCTGCGCACCCGCCAGCGGAACACCGGCATCAGCGCCTGGGAGAGCGGCATTAGGAGCATTTGATAAAGATTTTTAAACCGCTGATGGATCATCCCCGCCCCTCATGCGCCATCGTCTGGAGTTTCAAGCCTGCGCCCACAACCGCGTCGCCTGGGCCAGACGCCCGGCCCAGTCGTCACGCCACAGATCGCTGATCATGGCCGCCGACGCCACGCCGGTAGCGGCGATATCCGGTAACGTTTGCAGCGTGATACCGCCAATGGCGGTGAGCGGCAGATCCCCAGCCAGCGTCACGGCGTCACGCAATTTGTGCAACCCTTGATTGACCGGATAGGGGTCGTCTTTGGCCCCGGGGGCGTAGATCGGTCCAAACCCGGCGGAGTCCACGCCATCGGCCTGGGCGGCGGCAATCTCCTCAGGAGTGTGGGTGGAGGTTCCCACCAGTTTGCCCGGCCCCATCAATTGGCGCGCCACCGCTACCGGCAGATCGCTCTGCCCCACGTGGACCCCATCCGCCTGCAGAGCCAAAGCGATGTCCACGCGGTCATTGACGATGACGCGAATACCCGGCGCCGCCGCGCGCAAGGCGGCCATCCACGGCTGCGCGAAGCGGTGGAAATCGCCGCCATCCCCCTTGCCGCGCAGTTGCGTCACGCTGACGCCCAGCGCCGCCATCTGCGCCGCGACCTCACGAGGATCGGCATCAAAGCCGCTGCGGGCGATCCAGCCGGCGTCGATGATGGGATAAACCCCCCGAATAACCGCGCGGGCGTCCACGGCGTCGCTTACCCTTTGCCTTGGGCGGCGAGGATGCGCTGCGCCTGCTCGGCGCTCAAGCGCGCGCCGTATTGGGTCACCAGCTCGGCGCAGGCGGCGTTGGCCAACCGCGCGGCGCGTGCGAAATCCCACCCCTGGGTGATCCCGTACAGGAACGACCCGGCGAACAGATCCCCCGCGCCATTGGTGTCGATGGCCTTGGCCGGTTTGCCGGGCACATGCAGATCGTTCTCGCCATCCCACAGATCGACGCCATCGGCGCCGCGGGTCACGGCGAAGGCGCGGCAGTGCTGTTTCAGCGCCGCTTTGGCCGCTTCGATATCGTCGGTTTCGGCGAACTCCTTGGCTTCGTCCTCATTGGCGAAGATCAGATCCACCGGGGCCGGATCCAGCAACTTGCCAAACGCCTCGCGGAAGAACTTGACGATATTGGCGTCGGAGAAGGTAAAAGCGCTCTTCACCCCGTGCTTGCGCGCCATGGCCAGGGCGTCCAGAGCGGCTTGCAGGGCGTCGGGGCCGGTGACCAGATAGCCCTCCACATAGACATACTGGGCGGCGGCCAACTCGGCTTCGTCCAGGTCGGCGGAGGAGAAGTTGGCCGACTCGCCCAGGAAGGTGCACATGGTGCGCTCGGCGTCGGGGGTGATGAACACCAGACATTGTCCGCTCACGCCCGGCGCGCCGCTCTCCACGCGATTGATCACGCCATTCTCGCGCATATCGGCGGCGTAGAACTGGCCGGTCTCATCTCCCGCCACGCGGCAGGCGTGCCACGCTTTACCGCCATACTGGGCCACCGCGATGAGCGAATTGGCCGCCGAACCGCCGCAAGCGCGCAGCGCCGAGCGCATGGCCAGTTGCTCGCGCAACCCCTGCTGCTGCTCGGCGTCCACCAGCTCCATGCGGCCCTTCTCCACGCCGATGGCTTTGAGGAACTCATCCTCCACTTCATAGACCATGTCCACCAGGGCGTGGCCCAGACCATAGACGTCATAACGTTGCGTCATTGCGCGCTCTCCAACAGAGGTCTTTACTCAAGAGAATCCAGAATCACCGCGGTGGCGGCGTGCCGCCGCGCCGATCCGGCGACAGCGGCGTATCCACCAGTCGCTGCAACAGCGGCGTGTGCAGTTGATTGGGCGCCGCCAGCACCGAGCGGGTGCGCGGGTCAGGCTCATTGAAGATGAACTCCGAGCCATCCTTACGCGTCACGCTGCCGCCCGCCGCCTGCACCAGCGCCACCCCGGCGCAGATATCCCACTCGCTCTTGGGGGTGAGGGTGAAGGTGATGTCGTTGCGTCCGCACGCCACCAGCGCCAGTTTATAAGCGATGGAGCCCATCAACTCCAGTCGGAACTCATCTTTGAAGCCGTCCCACTCGCCACGCTTGGTCTCCGAGCGGCTGGCCAGACAGCTGGCGCCCACCAGCTCCGCGCGCGCCGAACAGGCCATGGGTTGACCATTGAGCAGCGGCGCATCGTGGATGGAGGCGCTGAACATCTCCTCGGCGGCGGGGTTGTAGACCACCCCGGCGATGGGCTTGCCATCCTCCACCAGACCGATGGAGATGGCGAATTGGGGCAGACCCTGGATAAACTCCTTGGTGCCGTCGATGGGATCCACCACCCAGATGCGCCGCCGCTGCATGCGCGCCGGATCGTCCACGGTCTCCTCGGAGAGCCAGCCATAATCGGGCCGCGCCGAGAGCAGGACTTCGTGTAGATGGCGATCGATCTCCAGGTCGGCCTGGGTCAGAGGATCATCGGCGCCCTTGTGCTGCACATTGGCGTCAGCAGCGACGGTTTCGCCGTGACGAAAATATTTCATCGCCAGCAGACCGCACTCACGGGCCGCCTGCAACATGATGGGGAGTTCGGGTAGGGACATGGGAAGACTTCCATACAAGAGGGTCAGGGCTCTCTTAAACGTTCACCTTACGGTGTTGCGCGACGTTTGTCAGGGGTCCGCGAACGCTGTTTTTACAGGCTTGAAGAGATGACGCATCGGGCGGTGGTGGGGACCGCCGAGGCGCTGCGGCTGGCGGCGTGGGGCGCGGCGCGCTGGGCTGAGGCCGACGCGCCGGTTCTGGCGGAGTTGGGCTGCGGCGCCGGAGATCTGAGTCTGGCGCTGGCGCAGCAGCTGCCCCGGGCGCACATCGACGCGCTGGAGATCCAATCGGCGTTGGCGGCGCTGGCGCGGCAACGCGTCCAGGCAGCGGCTCTTGCGCCGCGCCTGCGCATTGTGTCCGGCGACGTGCGCCGCTTGCCGCCGGAGATGACTCCTGGCGCATACGATGGCGTGTTGCTCAACCCCCCCTACTTCGCCGCCCAGGCGGCGCGCCCCTGTGCCGACCCAACGCGGGATGCGGCGCGGCGCGAACTCCATGGCGACCTGGGCGACTTCCTCGCCGCCGCCCGTACGCTGCTCAAAGCCGATGGCGCCGGCTGCATCATCATACGCTGGGAGCGCCGCGCGGAGTTGCTGGATCGGCTGCAGCAGGTCGGACTCGGCGCCCGCCTCCTCACCCCTTTGCAGGGCGGGGGGCAAAAAGATCCCGCGCCACGCTGGCTGCAGGTGGAGTTTTCTGCCGACAAGAATGTGCAAATGATCATAAACGCAGGGGAAATTCTCTAATCCGGACGCCGGATAACGTGGGATTCTATTTTTTTTTCGCGGGGAGTTCAGGACGCCGCTGACGCTGCATGTGCTTGAGAAAAAGTCGGCTCAGAACGGTGCGCAAACGCCCGGCGGGGAGCTTGGCCACAATCTGCTCCACCGCCTCGCGCTCGGCGGCGGTGGCGGGGGGCAGCGGCTGTTTGAACGGGGTCTCGCGCCCAGCCAGTTGGCGACGCTTTAACGTCCCTTGGGTAAAGCGAATATCACGCACCCGGGCATCCGGCATGGCGTCGTTCAAGCGGGCGATGATGTCGGGCTTAAGGAAGGTGAGCTCCTGCAGCCAACTGGGCGAGTCCACGCGCACCGTGAGCACCCCATCGGAGAGGCGCACCGGCTCGGTGTGGCGGGCGATGTGAGGCGTAATGGCGCGATGCCAGTGACGCCACAGAATATGCGCCCGCGCGGTGGGCCGCTCCAGCAATGGCGCGGCGATGCGCTCCACCAACGAGCCCAACGCCTGTGGGCTGTGCGGCCCGCCGCGTCGCGATGCGCTCATGGCTCCACCAGGGCCGTAGGGCTCAGTTGCCCGCGTCGGTCAGATAGCGGATGGCGCGCCCGCGCAACATGCGGAAATAGGTGGGCCCCATGAGCGACTCCTCCCCCACCAATACGCGCTTGCTGGTGGGGTCGGGGATGATGGCGTGGGCGCCGATTTCAGCGGCCTTGGCGCGCATGCTCTCCAGCAGCTCCACGTCGGTGGTCTCCTCAGAGCCGCGGGTTTCCAAGCGCCCCACGTACTCAAAGGCGCGCTGCGGCTCCTTCTCCAGCAGCATCACGCTGTGGGTGGCGGGCAGTCGGCGCGAGGGGTCCGAAAGCGCAACGTTGGTGGCGATCTCCATGGTGCTGCAGGCGCTCAAAAACAGCAGCGCCGTCAGCGACGACCAGAGCAGGAGAGTACGGGGCAAAACGGGACGCAGTGAGTTCATGGTCAGGACGCTTCCAGGCAAACTGGTATGGTTCTTGTTTTAGGGTTTCGTCGCCACAAGCTGTTCGGCGGAACAAGTAGTCCATTAAACGGAATCCCGGCAATCTTGGCAAGGGTGGGGAACACGCCCTCTGGCCGTCGGCAAATCCAAACCTGAGGCGGAAACCATGTCCATCTCCCAGATTCTTTCGAGGCCCATCCCCTCCTTGAGCCTGTGCGCGGCGTCCCTGATGCTGCTCAGCGCCTGTCAATCTCCCATCAAGGAGCTGCCGGTTTACTACGCTGCGCCAGCAGACGCCACGGCGCAGGAGATCGTGCTCAACGATGAGCAGACCAAGCCGGAACTGACCGTTGGCTTGAGCGAACCGGCGGGCGATGTCGGCGTGCAGCGCGCTCCCAGCGCCGTGGGCGAGCCCATTGAGGAGGTCGCCCAGCGCCAACCCGAACGCGCTCTGCCAGAACCGCCCGCGCTGGACAGCGCAACAAACAACGACGAAGCCGAACCCGCCCCCATGGCGCAAGCGGAAGACAAGGACGCCGACCTGATCGACGCCAATCGAGGCTACGGCCTGCCGATTCAGCTCTCCGGCACGCCCGCCAGCGTGCGCCGGGATGATGATCTGGATCTCACTTACACCCCGCGTCAGATCGCCAAGGCCGAGCCGCCGCCGCTGCCGACCCCTGCATCTGCGCAGGCTGAAGCGCCTGCACGCGCTCTGCAGACCCCGGATCCCTATTTGAGCGAAACCGATAGCATGCTGCGCGATTTCCCGCTCTCCAGCGAAATGCCGGCGACCTCGACCCACACCCGCGCGCCCAGCAAGCGCCCGGCGTCGCCCCAAGTCGCCTCAGCCGCCAAGAGCCGCCAACAGGAGAGCCATGGGCCCAAACGCTATTTTGTCGAGGTGGGCAGCTTCCTGATGAGTGAGAACGCCGAGCGTTTGGCCGCGCGGATTCGCCAGTTGGATATCCCGGTCAAGCACTACGCCGCACGAGTGGACCATCGCATCTACCAGCGCGTCCACGCCGGCCCCTTCCCCTACAAGGTGGAGGCCGAGTGGGCCGCGCGGGTGCTGCGCAATAAAGGCATGAAGAGCGGCGACATCATCGCCAAGCGTCTGTAGCCCCGGCGCGACGCGGAATCAAAAAGGCCGGACTCCCTCGGGAGCCCGGCCTTTTTGTTATGGGCAAGCCTTGGCGCGCGGAATCAATAGCCGTCCGGCAGCAAGGGGATGTCGGTCACCCCGGGATCCACGCCCATGCGCGTAAGCAGCGCGTGGGCCTGCCCGCGATGGTGAGTCTGATGGTTGAAGAATTGCGCCACCAACACCCACCAGGGGTGGGTGAACTCGCGCTGATAGGTGGGGCTGAAGAAGGTAAACTCCTGCTCCAACCAGTTGGGGTTAAGGCTCTCCGCCCAGGAAACGATTTTGGCGTCGTCGGCCTTGCGCGCCGACCACAAGCGGTTGAACTCCCAATTCTCCGTATCCATCGCCTGCCAGGCGTTGTCATCATGACCCACAAAGCGTCCCATCCAGGCGCGGTCGGTTTTGAGCAGGTGGCCCAACGTATTGTGCAGCGAGCCGAAGTAGGCCCCCATCTGCGCCCGGCGCTGGCCATCGCTGAGCCCTTTGGCTGCGGTATAAATTGAGTGATTCATCCAGCGGTTATAACGGGCCATCAGGCGATAATGCGCCGTATCCATCCTCTGCCCTCCCAACATGCCGCGAGCGCAATGGCGCGCACGATTTCACTCTACGCCCAATGGCCTGCGCTGTTAAGCGCGTTTGGCCTCCAGCGCATCCAACGCATCCAGCGCCTGCTTGAAACGGTACTTGCCCGCCAGGGCGATCAACTCGGCCATCTCTGCGGCGACCTCCTCGGGATAGGACCACTCTTTGAGCGCCGCCAACGGCTCGCGACAGGCCGCTGGACGCCGTTTCTCCAATCCTTCGCGCAGCGCCGTCAGATGCATCGCCAGCTTCTCGGCGTCCGCTTCGCTCCACAGGGGCGCTGTTGCGGGCTCCGTGGCGCCGTCGCCGGTGAGCTGCGCAACGGCGGTAAACAGCGTCTGTAGCGGCGCAGTCAGGGCATCGATCTGCTGCGTCAGCGCCACGCTCTCCACCTGCTTCTCAGCGCCTTTCTCCAGCGCCAACGCCTGCGTCTGCAACGCCTCGGCGCCGATGCTGCCCAACAACCCTTTGAGGGTGTGGGCAATGCGCTCCAGCTTGCTATGGGCGCCCGCCTGCGCCGCCTGGGTCATGCGCGCGCAGACGTCGCGTTGATCCTGCAGGAAGCTCTTGAGAACATTGACGTAGAGCTCAGCGTTGCCGTTCATGCGCGCCAACCCCACCTGGGCGTTGACCCCGGGCAGTTGCGCAAACCGCGCGCTGGCCTCCACGGCGGGGATGGGCCCCACTGCGGGCGCTTCCGGCGCAGGCGTTGCCGGAGTTGGCGTCGGTTTAGCCGCCGCAGCCGACGACGGCGGGTCGCCAGCAGGCGACTCCGCGCCAGCGCCGATCCAGCGGTCCAATTGCGCATACAGCGCGCCCGGATCGATGGGCTTGCCAATGTGATCGTTCATGCCCGCCTCAATGCTCTTATGGCGGTCGGTCTCCAGCGAACTGGCGGTCATGGCGATGATGGGCGGCTGCTCGCCCACTTCGTGGCGAATGCGTTCGGCGGCCTGCAAGCCATCCATCACCGGCATCTGCAGATCCATCAATATGGCGTCGTAGCCGCCTGCGATGGCCTTCTGCACCGCCTCATGACCATTGCTGGCCACATCCGCCGCCACGCCCACGGCGCGCAACAGCTCCAGCCCCACCTGCTGATTGACGGCGTTATCCTCCGCCAGCAGCACCCGCTTGCCGCTCAACGCAGGCCAATGGGTCTGGGTGGATTGCGCGCCGCGCGCATCGCTACGGGTGGGCGCCTGCCCCTTGAGCAGAGTGATCACCGCATCGAACAGCGCCGACGGCGTGGCCGGTTTGGGCGCGGCGGCGATGCGCAGATTCTCTTCGGCCAAATCCATCACCGCCTGCTGGGTCTGGTAGCCGTGCAGCATCAACACCCCGCCGTTGAGCAGGCGCTCCTGCAACGGCTCAAGCACCAGCGCCAGATCCTGCGCCATGGTCACCGGCAGCATGTCGGCGTCCAGCGCCACAAAGGGCGGTTCGGCCCCTGCGCGACGATCCAACCACTGGGTCAGCGCAGTCAAACTCTTCAAACGCTCGGTGCGGAAGCCGAAGCGCTGCAGATTGGCCTCCACCACATCGGCCACGCGCGGATGGGCGATGGCCACCCCCACCGGCTCATCGGGCAGCGCCTTCTCCTCGCACGGACGCCAGGAGCGTTCGTTGGGCGCAGCCACCTCAAATGGCAGGGTGAAGGAGAACACGCTGCCCTGCCCCGGCGTGGAGCTGACTTCAATATTGCCCGACATCAGCGTCACCAGCTGATGGGAGATGGCCAGCCCCAACCCGCTGCCGCCAAACCGGCGCGAGGTGGAGGCTTCGGCCTGGGAGTAGGCGGTAAACAGATTCTGCAACTGCTCCTCGGTCATGCCGATGCCCGAATCGCGCACATCAAAGCGCAACTCCACATGGGTTGCGTCCTGCGCCACGCAGGAGACCGCCAGCTCCACCTCCCCCTCTTCGGTGAACTTAATGGCGTTGCCGGTGAGATTGAGCAGCACCTGATTCAGACGCAGCGGGTCGCCGCGCAGTTGGTTAGGCAGATCGGCGGGCTTGTCGAAGATCAGCTCCACCCGCTTCTCCTGCGCCTTGACGGCGGTGAACGTCGCCAGGTTGGCCAACACGTCGTCAAGCTGGAAGTCGGTGGTTTCGATATCCAGCTTGCCCGCTTCGATTTTGGAGAAGTCGAGGATGTCGTTGATGATGCGCAGCAGCGACTGGCCGGCGTTATGAATCTTGTCCAGATAGTCGCGCTGACGGTTATCTTCGGACTGTCCCAGCGCCAGATGGCTCAAGCCGATGATGGCGTTCATGGGGTTGCGGATCTCATGGCTCATGGTGGCCAGGAACTCCGACTTGGCGTTATTGGCCTTGCGCGCCTTCTGAATCGCCTCGCCCAGCTCCTTGGCGGCGCGCCGCCGCACCAGCCCCATGCTCAACACGTTGGCCGCGCGCACCAGGAACGCCGCCTCATGCTCCTTCTGCTGATGCCCCACCGTCAGATAGAGCACCACCACCCCCAACACCCGTTCGCCTTCGAGGATCGGCACATTGTAGTGCCCATGCTCCTCCATCTGCGCGTAGTGGATGTCGTGGCGCGCGTCGATGCAGTCGGCAAACTGCAGCGTGCCGCTCTGGGCGGCGCGACCACACAAGCACTGGCCAAACGGCACGCGCGCGCACTGTAGTTTCAAGTGGTCATCCAGATTATGTTCCGCCACCAGTTTGAGCCCCAACTCCCCTTCGTGACGTTCGCTCAGGAAGATCGCCCCCACCGGCTTGAGCTTGAGCCATGGCACAGAGAAGATCATCGTCTGCAGCGCTTCACTCAAATAGTCGAGGGTGGCGCTCTCCTGCAGAGTGATCTTCAGCAGCAGCTCCATGGCGCGCTCTTCAGCGGCGCTCTGTTCAGCGGCCTGTTGCGATTCGATCAAGCGCTGCTCATCCAGATGTTTGCGGCTGGTGTCCCAGAAGGTCACCACCGCGCCATGGCGTTCGGCCCCGCTCAAGGGGATGCTGCTGTACTCGGCGTGGAAAAATTCGCCATTCTTGCGCCACAACACCTCATCGGAGACGTGGTGTTCGCGCTGCTCGCGCAGGGCGGCGGACATGCGACAGGCGGTCTCCGGGTAGGCGGAGCCGTCGGCGTGGGAGTGGTGAATCAACTGGTGCACGTTCTGCCCCAGCAGCTCGTTGGCGGTAAAGCCCAGCATGCGCTCGGCCGCCGGGTTGACGAACGACACCAGCCCCTCGCCATTGATGCCGAACACGCCGACATTGGTGGCGTCCAACAGCTCCTTGGCGCGAGCATCGGCGTCGTTGCGACTCTGCTCGCGCAGCTTGCGCAACATCTCGTCGAAGGCGCGCGCCAGAATCCCCACCTCACCACTGGCCTTGACTGGCAAGGGCTTGCGCGCGCACCCATTCTGCATGCTCTGCACCGAGTCGATCATCTCGCGCAGCGGACGGGTGAGCGAACGGGTCATCAGTCCGCCCAAAACCAGCGCCACCACCATGGCCGAGAGCCCCAGCAGCAGACTCTCATCGCGCGAGGCGTTGAGGCGGTCCATGAGTTTTGCGTAAGGAGCGGAGATCACCAAAATCAACCGTTTATCCGGGCGCGCCGGGTTATGCCGTAACGGCGCCACGCCAATCATCTCCTCGCCGCCATCCTGGCCATTGCGCACCAGCAGGCTGAACGGCTCGGAACCGCCATATTGGAGGTGGCGCTCCAAGGGCGGATAGAAGTTGAGCATCTGCGTAGGCAAGTTGAACTCAAAGCCGAAGGTGGGCTCATTGCCATGGCGCTCACCCAGCGCCAACAGATAACCCTGTTCGTTGAACAGATGCATCCCCACGCCCAATTGCAGACTGCGCAGGTGTTCGAACGCGCCGCGCATATCCAGCGTGATGCGCACCACGCCGAACACTTCGCCACGCCGATTAAACGCAGGCGCCGCCGCAGTGAGCATCGGCAGATGCGGCTCCACCACCTCCGGGCCCTCGCGCATCAGACGCACATCGGAGAGGTAGATGCGCCCCTCGGGCAGGATGATGGCGCGCTTGAACGCCTCGCTCTCGCCCAACTGGGCCAATTCGACGGCTGCGGCCGGGCGCAGATCGCCGCCGCGCTCTGGCCGGTAGATGCGCGCCAACTCGCGTCCAGCGTCATCCACGCCGATCAACTGGACGCTCAGATAGTCGGCGCGCTCACTGGCCAGCGCGCGGAAGATCTCCAGTAAGCGCCGCTGCTGATAGCGCGCATCGCCATGGCCGCGATCCACCCCGCGCGCCAGCTCCGCCAACTCCTCCAGGGCCGGATCCTGCGCCAAGCGCCGCACATCCGAGAGCAATTGATCGATGCGCCAGCGCAGCGCCGCCGCCGACTCCGAGGCTGCATGGCGCGCCTCCAGCCCCGCCTGGCGGGTCTGTTCATCATGAAAATTCCGTAGAATCGAGTAGCCCACGCTGCCTGCTGAGAGCAGCGCGATGAAGGTGACCAATGTGATGATCTTGCCGCTGATGCTCATTGGGCGCCTCCCAAAGCAACAGCGCTAACGCGATGCGATGTGCGCGCCCCGTAGGTCTGTATCGCTTCGCTCAACAGGTGAATATCCACCGGTTTGGCCACAAATCCATCCATGCCCGCTTCCCGGCACAAGCGCCGGTCCTCTTCAAACACATTGGCGGTCAGCGCCACAATGGGCAGTTCGCCCACCGGCGCAGGCAGCGCGCGAATGCGCCGCGTGGCCTCCAGACCATCCATCTCCGGCATGCGCACATCCATCAGGATCAGATCCACCGATTCGGTCTGCGCCATGCTCAACGCCTCCAATCCATTGTGCGCGAATACAAATTCATGCCCCAAGCGGGTGAGAAAGTCGGCCGCAATCTGGCGGTTGATGGGGTTATCCTCCGCCACCAGAATGCGCTGCGCACGCACTGGCCCCGCTTCCGCTGCGCTCTGCGGCGCGCTCGATTCGCTCGGATTCAACGCCTGTTCAATCTGTTGTAGCGCATCGGCCAGTCGTAACGGTCGCCGCAAGGTATAGACGTCCGGCTGCGCGCCGCTCTGCAGCGCCGCCTCCAGATCATCCAACGCCTGGGTTTCGAAACGGAACACCGGGATGGCGCAGAACGGATCTTCCCGTCGCAACTGACGCAGGAAGTTCGCCGTCGCCTCCGGTCTTTCGTGGTCGATAACGATCAGGTCCAGCGGTTCGCCGCGCGCTTGCTGTCCCCACAACGCGCGCATCGCCTGCTCTTCATTCACCGCCAATACGCTCAGACGGAAGAACTGCCCCAACAACTCACTCTGCAACTCCCCTGCGATGGGATCATCGTGCCAGTAGAGCAGATTGCGTTCATGCAGCCCCTCCGGCAGCGGAACCGCCGCCTCCGGCGCCGTCGCCAGCGGCAGCTCGAACCAGAACAGACTGCCATGCCCTTCGCGACTCTGCACGCCGATGCGTCCGCCCATCCCCTCCACCAACGCCTTGGAGATGGAGAGCCCCAGCCCGGCGCCCTCATGCCGCCGTGACGTGGAGTCGTCAGCCTGGGAGAACTTTTTGAACAGTCGCGCACGCGCCTGGGGCGAGATGCCCACGCCGGTGTCCTGCACCGCAAAGCGCAGCCGCCGTCGACCATCGGTTTCGGTGGTGAGTAGGGCCACATCCAGCGTCACGGCGCCCTTTTCGGTAAACTTGAAAGCGTTGGCCAATAGGTTGAACAGCACCTGACTGATGCGCTGCGGGTCGCCCAGATAGCCGCCCATGGCCTCGCGCGCGATGTAGTGGCCCAGACTGGGGCCGCCGGGCTTGCGTTGCGCCTGGGTGACCGTGATCACCTTTTCGATCAACGGCAGCAGGTCGAACGCCTTTTGCTGAAACTGCAGGTCGTTGGCCTCGATATCGGCCAAGTCCAGGATGTCATCAATAATGTGCAGCAGCGCCGCACTGGACTCCTCGATGAGGCGCAGACGCAGTTTGCGCTTGGGATCCTCCTCTTCGCCCAGCAGCACCGCCGTCATGCCGCTCACCCCATGCAGCGGGGTGCGCATTTCGTGGCTGATCATGGCCAGGAACGCCGATTTGGCGCGGTTGGCGCGCTCGGCCAGATCCCGCGCCGACGTCAAATCCGCCACCAGTCGCCGCAGATCGCGGTCGGTCTGATCCACCTGTCGGGCGATCACCGCGCCCAGCGCCAACACCGTCAAAATCACCAGCACCGAGAACGCCAATTGCATCACACGATAACGCCATCGCTGCTGCGCAACCTCGTTTTCCAACTGCTCCATACTGGTTTTGGTTTCGAAGAACAGACGGCTGGCGTTCTCGTGCATGCGCACAAACACCGGCGGGATGGTCTTGATAAAACGGCTGATGCGGCGGCCATCCCCGTTCACCGCGTCGCGTTCGCGCAACAACAGGGTCAGGGCGGCGATCTTCTCTTCGATCTGGTCGATCTTCGGCTCCAGATCGATCATCTCTAACACGAATGGCGCCGGGTCATCGTCGGTGGTGTATTGCACCGAGCGGGTCATACGCACCCGTTCGCCCAAATTGAGCCGGGTGGTCATATTGACCACCCCGCCCCATTTGAGCACCTTCAAGCGCGCGCGTAATTGCCCCAATTCGTCGAGCAGGTCGCCGCGCACCACCCGACGACCGCGCGGCGTGGGGGTGAGCGCCAGCGAATAGACCCCCTTCTCCACCACCGTGAGACTGTGGATGATCTGCTCGCCCAGGAACAGACGCGCGCGCTGATTCTCGGTGCGCTGATCCAGATCGGCCACCACCTGGGAGAAGACGAAATCCAGCAGCAACAGGGCCAGGAAACCGGCCAGGAACAGTCCCATTTGCAGGTAGACGCGACGCAGCGGCGAGATCGCGCCAATGCCCTGCTTACGCCCCTGGCGACGCTCGCGACGTATGCGTCTGAGTCGCGCCCACCTGCTTTGAGACCCGGCCCTGCTCACGTCAGTCAATCCACCTTGGCTTTATTATCCAGGAAACCGTATTTGCGGAAGATCGCCTGACCCTCCTCGGAAGCGGCCAGGGTCATGAACTTGCGCGCCAGATCCGGGTGACGGGAGAAGGTGAGCAGGCTCAATACCAGCTTCTTGGGTTTGGCCACAGCCGGCGGCAGATCGATCACGTCGAGGAAGGGCTTATTCTCCTCAAAGTAGCCGGTGGCGCGCCAGTTGATGATCAGATCGGCGTCGCCCTTTTTCATGGCGTCATTCAGGGTGCGCGAAGCGGTGGTCAGATAGGTGGCCTGCTCAAACACGCGGTCATAAATGCCCGCCTTATCGAGGATTTTCTTGGTCTCGCGACCGATGCTGCCGCTCTCCGGATTGCAGATCACCACCGACAGATCGTCGCGCAGCAGCTCGTTGACGTCCGCCTTGACGTTGTAGGGGTTGCCCTTCTGCACCATGATGGCGGCCTGGTTGTAGCCGATATCCACCGCCTCGCCGAGCAAACCATCTTTCATGTTGCGTTGGCGATAAGAGGCCGAGCCGGGCAGATAGAGATCGCCTTCATGAGACTTCTTCAGACTCATATAGAGATCCTGCGAGCCGCCTTGGGTAAACACCATTTTCACATTCTCGCGGCTCTCCAGCACCCGCCCGATCTCCATCATGGGCTTGATCATGGTGATGCCGCAGTAGACCAACAACGAGGGCGTCTCCGCCACAGCCTGCGCCGCACTGCCGAATAGAGCAGTCGCCAACGCCATCGCGGTGAACGCTTTTTTGGACAACTTCATCATCTTCTCCTCAGGTGGTCCCGGCGGGTCTTGCGGATGGCGTTCAGACCATCAGTTCAACTGCTCCAGGGCTTCAACAAAACGGTAGTGCAGCAGATGTTCGCGGGCGCGCTCCAGACTCTGCTTGCGCTCCTCGCTCAACGGCATACGCATCAACTGCTCAGTCACATGGTGACTCAAGCGCGGATTGCGACGCCGCAGCGCATCGGCCAGGGCGCGCAGCAGGCGCGCCTCTTCCGCCTCCTCCTCCAACGCCTCGCCGCTCTGCGCCGCCGCCGCCGCCCGCGCCGAGAGTTGTGCGCGCAAAGCGTCGACAAACGCGGCGTTGAGCGCCTCCGCGCGCGCCAGCAGGGGTTGCGCCGTCTCCCATGTGGACTCGCTTGACAGCCCCTTCTCCAATTCTGCGCAGATCGCCTGCAACTCCTTGTGCCCCAGATTGCCAAACACCGACTTCATAGAGTGGGCCTTGCGCTTGGCTGCGGCCAACTCTCCGGCCTCGGCCAACTGCGCAACGCGTCCCACCTCACTGGCATGGTCCGACACATAGCGCTGCAACAGCCGCCAGTAGAGCGCGGCGTTGCCCATGCAGCCGCGTAACGCCGCGTCCAAGTCCACACCGGCGATGGGATCCGGCAACTGCGTGAGCAGATCGGCGGAAGTCGGCGCGGCATGAGACTCCACCGCAACCGCCGCAACCTCGCGGTTTGGCGCAAACCGAGCCAGCGCAGCATACAGTCGCTCCGGCATAATGGGCTTGGCGATATGGGCGTTCATCCCCGCCGCCAGCACGCGTTCACGGTCTGAGCTCAGGGCGTTGGCGGTAAGCGCCAGAATGGGCAGATCGCACACCCCCTCCATGGAGCGGATGGCGGTCGCCGCCTGAAATCCGTCCAACACCGGCATCTGCAGATCCATCAACACCAGATCAATCGCCTCTGGATCGGCTTGCAGCTTATCCACCGCCTCCTGACCGTTGTTGACCACCTCAACGATCACCTCGGCCTGCTCCAACAGGGAAACCGCCAACTCCTGATTGAGCGCGTTATCCTCCGCCAAAAGAACCCGCAACCCTCGGATATTGGTCGGCGGCGGCTCCAGGTCAAACCCGGAGGCGTCCGTCACCAGGTAACGCTCTGCCGGGTCCAGCGCCGCCGCCACCCCCTCAAACAGCACCGAGGGCGTCAGTGGTTTGCTCAGCACCCGCTCAATGGGCGCGTCCTGCACCGCTTGCGCCGCCTCTTCACGGCCAAACGCAGTGACCATAATCATCTTCGGCGCGCTGGACATGGCTGGATTATTGGCGATGGCGCGCGCAGTCTCCACGCCATCCTCATGGGGCATGCGCCAGTCGAGCAGCGCCACATGGAACGGATCGTTCTCAATGCTCGCTTCCAGCGCCAAACGCGCCGCCTCAGAGCCGCTCTCGGCCACCGCCACACGCAGGCCGAAGTCGCTGAGCATGCCCTGTAGCGTCTCACGCGCGGCGGCGTTGTCATCCACCACCAGGGCGCGCTTGTCGCGGAACATACGCATCAACCGCGCATCGGGCTTGGCGGCGCCAGGCTCCACGCCAAAGCGTGCGGTGAAGAAAAAGGCGCTGCCCTGACCCGGCTCGCTTTCGATCCAGATTCGTCCGCCCATCAACTGCGTCAAACTGGAGCAGATCGCCAGCCCCAACCCGGTGCCGCCATAGCGCCGGGTGGTGGTGCCGTCGGCCTGAGTAAAAGATTGAAACAGCGCCACATGCTTGTCTGCGGGAATGCCGATGCCGGTGTCGCGCACACAGAATCGGACCACCACCGTCTCATCGCTCTGCTCAATCAACTCGGCGCTGACGGTGATCTCGCCGCGTTCGGTAAACTTCACCGCATTGGCGCCCAGATTGGCAAGAATCTGGGTCAAGCGCAGCGGGTCGCCCACCACTTGCGCAGGCAGCCCGGAATCAACCTGGAACAGCAGCTCCAACTCCTTGGATTCAGCGGAGAAGCCGATCATGTCCGCAACGCTGCTGAGAGTCTGTTCAATGGAGAAAGGAATCGACTCCAACTCCAGCTTGCCGGCCTCAATTTTGGAAAAGTCGAGAATATCGTTGATGATGCCCAGCAAAATCTCGGCGGAGCGGTGCGCTTTGGTCACATACTCCCGCTGTTTGGGAGTCAAATCCGCGCGCAGCGCCAGAAACGTCATGCCCATGATGGCGTTGATGGGGGTGCGAATCTCATGGCTCATATTGGCCAAAAACTCGCTCTTGGCGCTGCTGGCGCGTTCAGCCTGCTCCTTGGCCGCCACCAACGCCTCCTGCTGCGTGCGCAACTGCTCACGCATGCTCTCGAATGCGCCCACCAGTTGGCTCACCTCAAAACTTTCCGGTCTGGGCAGGGCGGCGTCGAAATCCCCCCCCGAAAGCTTCTCAGCAGCGACGCCCAAGCGCGCCAATGGACGCGCCACCCAGCGCCGCAAAGCGAGAATCACCATCAACACGAACACTGCGCCACCACAGGCGATCAACAGCGCCAACTGTTGGGTCTCAGCGCTAATGTCGGCGTAAAGCGCGGTAAAGTCGGCAAACAGAGTCAGCCGCCCCAACACATTGCCGCGCACGCTGATGCTGCGCTCCAGCCGCTCCCAATTCTCCTGATCCTGTCCCTCGGGCAGAAACACCGGATAGATGCGCCGCCCCTGGGCGTCGAGCAATAACAGCCCGCGCCAGATGGCGTTGGCGCTGAGCAATTCATCGTACATCTCATGAATCGCCGCCAACTGATCCTGAGCCAGATAGGACGCCGTGGCGTCCGCCGCCACAGCCAGACTCTGCGCCAGCTGGTCGCGTTGTCGCTGCGCGGCGCGCTCATGGGCGATGGGGCTCCAGCCGACAAACAGCGCCAGCAGCAGACCGATGAGCATAAAGATGCCCAGAACGGTCAACTTGGCGCCCAGCGCATTGGCGCGTATCAGCCGATGAGATAGACGCATCCGGCGATCACTCCCGCCCCCGCATGGCGCGCATCACAGGATGCGAGTCAGAACGGGCGTTCATAAAAGGATTCCAGCCCCCAGTCGCCAAGCGGAGCGTAGTCGGACAAAGTTGCCGGACCAATTTGCAAAATGGGCGCGCGCGACAGCAGTTTGCGGTCCTTCTCATCTTCGCCCATGGCCAACAACGCGCGCTGCACCGCTTGACGCACCGGCTCGGAGATGCGGTTGTGCGCCATGATGGGATGGGGGTTGACGCTGCGGGTGCGATACAGCACGCGCAGGTTGTCGCGCACCTGGGGTTTTTGACGCTGCAGCGTACTCATCACGCCGCCCCCTGCATCAGCCCGACCCAGCAATACATGGAGATAGACTGAAGAGTGGGTCTTGACGTAGATCGGCTTAAAATCCAAACCGTGTTCACGGATCAGTTCCGTGCGCATCAGCAGCGAAGCGCCCAACGCATTGGGCGAGGGAAACGCCAGCCTCTTGCCCTGGAGTTGGCTCAACTCCGTAATGGGACTGCCCTTTTTCACCACCAACACGCCATACAACTGGCGCGCATAATCCCGCGCCAAGGGTTTGTATTGGTTGGCGCGGATCGCTAGCAAGGCGTGATAGGGATTCATGTAGGCGAAATCGAAGTCGCCGCGCATGAAGTCCTGTTCAAACTCCGGGATGCGCGCCGCGCCATCCAGGTGAAAGGCAAACCCTGTGCGCGCTTCCAGACGTCGCAGAATCGGCAACCAGATGTTGGCCAGCTTGCGCGGCTCAAACTGCGGCACCACGCCAAACGAGAAGCCGACTGGGGCCGCATGGGCGCCCGCGCTTGCCAGCAGTAGCGCCATGCACAGCCCCAACAGGGCAACCCGCACTTTGCGCGATGGGCTTGAAAACATGCCGTCTCCGTGCATTGGAAGCGTGTTCTGGGAAGGCGCGCGCTGAGTTAACGCATCGCCGCACCCTCGGCCAGGCAAACTGCATAAGCGACTCGCAGACTTTGCTCCACGATAGCGCAATCCGTCGTTTTATTGGAAGAAAACTCCCCAAAAGAGAGGATTTGGGTGTTTTTTGTTCCCACCCGAGAACTGAGCCGGGCGGCCCTATACTCACAGCCCGGCGGTCGCGCTGAACGGGGAGACTTCGTCAACACAACAACAGCGCGAAATGAGGTTACGGATGCGTTCCACAGAGTTTTGATCGCGACGCGCATAGCCACAGGCAGGTTACTTTTTCCGCGCCGCCGTACGCTTGGCCCCGCGAGCGCGACAGGCGGAGCCGCAATAGGGGCGCCCGGCTTGATCCACCACCGCCCGCTCCAGGGGGATCATCACGCCGCATTGGGCGCAAGCGCATAGCGGGTGCGCGCGTCGATCCGAGCCACGCGCCGCCGCGTCGCGCTGCTGGGCGCGGCGCACGCGCTGTTTGCTCAGGAGCTGGCCGCCCCACCGCCACAGCAGCCAAACCAACAGGGCTAGCAGAGCAAAGCGAATCATGGCGCGCTCCCCTTGATAGCGGCGGCGGCTGGCGTAACGAAGGGGGGTTGAATCGGCAAACGTAGCAGTGTCGGCTCATTAATCCGCCGCACATAGCCCTCCGCTTTCAACTTCGCAGCGACGAACTTGCGCACCACATGCGCCTCTTGGGCTTGACGGTAGGGTCCGCACCACACCACTTGCCACACTTTGCCGCGGCTATCCTCACGCGGACGGATGCGCCCCTTGAGCCCCAGCTTTCCCAGCGCCGTCACCATCCGTTCAGCCCCAGCCGGGGAGGCGAACGCACCCAATTGCGCCTCATATCTCACTATCTGCGCCAGATTCTGCGGCGCCGCGTCCACCGGAGGCTCTGCGCTGTGGGCAGGGGAAGATGCCGCCGACTCCGACGCTTGCGTCGTCGGCACGCCTTGCTGCGGAGTTTTCGCCGCTGGCGCAGGGCTCTGCGGCGGCGGCAATGAACCCGCCAACTTGGCGTTGAGAAAGGCGGGCAACGGCAGCGTATTCACGCTCTCATTCAGATGCTCCACCCGCCCCAGCGCCGCGCCCACGCCGCCCTGTTCGACGGCATCCTCCTCGCCCTGGGCGCGCGCCATGGGCTGTGACCCCGCCGGGAACGCCAACTGCACCCAGACCGCATCCCCCAACTGACGATTGAGACGGTCCAACAACACGCGCAGAACGATGCTCATATCGCGCTGCGCCACATAGCGCCCGCTCTGCCGCCACACCGGCGTTAAACCCGGTGGCTCATAGAGGGAGAGGGTCGCCTTTTTGATCCCGCCAACATTCTCAATACGCAACTGCAACGCGCTCTGCGCCCCCAATGTCGCCAGCAATCGCGCACCGCCCAAAGCGGAAGGATCGAGTCGCGCATCAGGCGGCTGCGACTGCGTCAGCGTCATCGTGCTGATGGAGCGATCCGCCACAAACCGACGCACGATCTCGGCGGCCTGCTCATCCTCCGGACTTGGCTGCTCGGCTTGTAGCGGCAGCAGCATCAGACGCATGGGTTCCGGCGGCGGCGGCGACGGCGCATCCTCGCTGGGCGGCGCCAATCCCGGCTCCGCGCAGCCGCCCAGCCACATCGCCAACAGCGCGGCGCACACCTTCACCCAGGGCGTACTGCGACGCCGCACGCCAACAAGAGCGCGATATGGGTTCAAGCCCCCTGTTTTCACTGCTCGGCTCATTGCGCGTCCTTCAATCTCTTCCATCGCTCCGCCAGTGAGACGGGCGTGACGAAAAATCAATAGGGCAAAAGAGTGATGTTGAGGCGCGTAGTGGGCGCGGTCAAGGCGTGGCGCATTGGAGCCGCCACGCAGGTCGGCTATGATGCGACAAAGGCGGTTTCCAGGAGGCGAGATCAATGGCATGGCTGGCGTTTGGCGACAGTTTTGTCGCCGCAGTGGGCGACCCGCAGGGGTTGGGCTGGGTGGGGCGGCTGGCGGCGCAATCGCGTAACGCTCAACGCGATCTGACCCTGTATAATTTGGGCGTGCGCGGAGATACCAGCGTGGATATCCGCCAGCGCTGGCGCGCCGAATACGCCGCGCGCACGGCATTGCGGCCACAGGCGGCGCTGCTTCTGAGCTTTGGCGTCAACGACTGCTGCCCCGCCGCCGATGGCGCAGGCGTCCGCGTCGCCCCGCAGGACTCCCTGGCCGCCGCTGAGGAGATCCTGAGCCAAGCGCATGCCCTGGCGCCGACGTTGATGATCGGCCCGCCGCCCATCGCCGAGCCGGACATCGCCGCGCGCACGGCGGATCTAGACCGTCTCTATGCGGCGCTGGCCGCTCGGCTGAACGTCCCCTACCTGTCATGTTTTGTGACGCTGGGGCAAGACGCCACATGGAGGCAACAGGTCGCGGCCTGGGATGGCGCGCACCCGGGGGCGTCCGGCTATACCGCGTGGACGGAGCATATTGCCGCCAGCGAACAGTGGCGGGCTTGGCGCAACAGCGCCCTGGCGTGCGGCGCATAAAGGCGTCCACACACGACGCTTCACCCAGACCAGATGACCATGACGACGCGGTGAGGGAAAACGTAACATCGCTTTTCCCATTTCCAATGCCGTTACGTTTGTTATAGAGTCGAATCTGCTGTTCTTCTCAAGACGCGCCCCAACGCTAAGGAGCATTCTGATGAAGAGCCTTGAGCTGAGCCGGTCCGACTTCGAACTCCTGGTCAAAACGTTCTATGAAACAGGATTGTTGGAAGAGCGTTTTGCCGATGAGGACCTGATCGTCTACAACGCGCTGCACCCCCATCAAGGACCGGTGGTGCTGCGTCTGGACCCCATTCGCGGCATTGGCTACATGGAGCCGCGCAGCGTCAAAAGCGAGGAGTAAAACCTCCGTCCCGGACGCCCAGCAAATAATGGGAAGATCGGCGCGCCTGTTCCCAATAACGCGTCGGCATACTCCCAACACCACAAAAAAACCGCAAACCACACAATGTTTGTGCGGTTTCGTTACGTTACGTTACGTTACGGTTCGTACGTACGTACGTACGTACGTACGTACGTACTACGTACGTACGACGTACGTACGACGTACGTACGACCGACGACGACCGTACGACCGACGACGACGACGTACGGACGGTCGTCGTCGTCGTCGTACCGTCGACCGTACCGACGTACGTACGTACGACGTACGTACGACGACGACGACGACGACGACGACGAACGAACGAACGACGGTAACCGTAACCGACCGTAACCGTACCGAACCGTACGTAACGTACGTAACGTACGGTACGTACGTACCGTACCGTACCGTACCGTACCGTACCGTACCGTAACCGACCGTAACCGAACCTAACCTAACCTAACCTAAACCAACCAAACCAACCGAACGTAACGTACTACGTAGTGTGTGCGGTTTTTTTGTAGGTTGACGCCCTGGGCTCGACAAGCTTTTATTGCACAATTATTGCAACGGTAAGGAAGCAGCAAAACATCCAGCAACAGCGACGGCGGCGCGTTTCCGCGCTGTCGCGACATCAGGCTGAACATATATTTCTGTCTTTGAGGTCGCCGCGATGAGCACACACCCCCCAGCATTCGCCAATTTGGACCCGCTTCACCCGCAGCGCCAAGCCGTTATGCACGACGGGCGCATGATCGGGCACATTCAACCCCTATCCAGCGGCGGCTGGGCGGCGCTGCTGAGCGACACCACTCAAACGCCGCTGTTACGCCGCTTTGAGAGCGCCTACGCTGCGCGCTTTGCGCTGCTGCAACTGGCGGCGCAGTGGGAGTCCTGGGATCAGGAGTTGCTGCTGGATATTGACGCGGAAGTTGATGCCGATTGGCGCACCCCGCTCTAACGGGCATTGCGGAGGTTACAACGCAGCGCCCCCTGGAGATGGCCAATCCTTGACGCAATTTATTGACGGGTTGCTCTGCCTGAGGAGGCCACGCGCCAGAACGACGCTGTTGTGGGCGGGGCAGGACGATGGAAGAGCAACGCCGGGGCCTTGTGCAAGCCCCGGCGCATGACCTTATTGCGCGCCTTGGATGGCGGCAAGCACCTTCTGCATGCGCGCGTCCACCTCTTTGGCCACCGCATTGATCTCGTCGTTATCGACCATCTGCGCCATGATCTGTGGGTCCATGGCGGCGACTTCAATTTGACCCGACGCCAACTGCCGCACCACCACGTTACACGGCAGCACCGCCGCCACATCAGGTTCGGCCACCAAGGCGCGATGCGCCAACGGCGGGTTACAGGCGCCGAGGATCAGCGTCGCCGGATGCTCCACATCGAGCTTCTTTTTCAACGTGGCGCCGACATCGATTTCGGTGAGGACGCCAAAGCCATTGGCGGCAAGCGCTTCACGCGCGGCGCTGACCGCGTCATCGAAGGCGCCATCAAACAGGACGCTATTGACCAGGTTCATCAGTTATCTCCAAATAGTGTTTTGGCGAATGGTGCGCAGGAAGAGAAACAAGCGGCGACATCCATCAAGATGGGTGGGGTGATGTTCAGAAAACAGCATTGTCGTCGGCGCCGTGGCGCGATACAAACTTCAAGCCATTCATGATGCGCAAACCCATTGAAAATGCGCTTTTCCGCCCCGGCGTGGCGCGCGATGATTGCGGTTTGCGCCAACGCACGAGGCCACGTTAAACCCCATTGATATTGGCGTCAAGCGCAGCGTGTGCGCCTGCTTGACCAACAGAGAGCGCTCCCTATGCGCATTGTGTTTATCCTGCTCGGCTGCGCGCTGGTCGTTAGCGCCCCTTACTGGCTGTTTTGGCCACAGTCGGCCATTCCCTTGGGTGACGCCGCAGACAGCAATATTCCCTACCATGTCTGGAAAGGAGCCCTGTTGGCGCATGGGGAGATCCCCCTTTGGCACGGCGTCAAAATGGCTGGGTCGGATCAGTTGGCGCAGGAGGGCTCCCTCAATCTGGCGGATCTGCTATTCGCCGCCCTGCCCACGACCTTCGCCTACCCCCTGCATGAGCTGCTCTATCTATTGTCCGCCATGGGCTTCGCCTATCTGCTGCTGCGCCGCCGCATCCGCTGCGAGCCGCTGTTGGCGATAGGGCTGGCGGGCGCTTATGGGGTGCTCGTCTCGGGTCTGAATAATCTCTACTACAACGATTTCTTCGCCGTGCTGCCGGCGGCGGCGGGGTTGCTGGCCGCACTCTCCGAACGCTTGGCTGACGGAGCGGTCTCCACACGCCGCGCAGCGCTATTGAGTCTCCTTGGCGGGCTGGTTTTCGGCGCGCTGTTTGTCAGTCCCACCACCACGCTGGTCCCCGGCTACTGGTTCCTACTGCTCTACCTGTTTGTGTTCGAGCGCCAATATCACCGTCACGCCATCACGGTATTTGCGCTTTTCTGCGGCGCCAGCGTTCTGCCCATGCTGCCGCATCTGATCTCTCTACTGAACAACCTACCGCTGTCATCACGCGCCGCCCATGAAGCGCAGGGAGAGACGATTTCGCTACTGGGCCACATGGCGCAGAACCAGTGGTCCGCCCTCATCGCGGCGCTCATCAGCAACCTGAAATTCGGCTACTGGAACACCCTCTCCTTTATTCAGGAGTTGCCGCGCTTTGCGGTCAAATCGCGCCCTCTGCTGTCGCAGGAGGCGCTGACGACTTTTGGCGCGCTGCTCACCGGCGGCATGCTGGCGGGCATGGCGGGCGGGGCTTATCGTATGCGCGGCTGGCGCCGTTTGCGCCGTCCCGTCATGGATAGCGTGTTCCTGTTTCTGGTGGTTGCGCCGCTGCTGTTCAGCGCTCTGGTTCTCTATCTGTTCCCGCTCCATGCGCTCTCGGCGTTTCGCTTTTTGCGCTTTCTGTTCCCGTTCAATCTGGCGCTGATTGTGGTGGCGGGACGCCATCTGTCGCGGGCGCTGGACGACCCGCCTGAAGCGCGCGGCGTGACCCGATTGGCCTGGGCGCGGCGGGGCTTTGTCGCCGCCCTGGCGCTGGTTGCCCTGTGGGGCGGGGCCGAACGGTACGCCATCAAAGAGTTCAAGCAGAGCGCCGCTTATGGGACCATGCAGGAGATTCTGGACAACCCCAGCCTGCGCCGTTTCTTCGACGCCGCCAACGCCCAGGCGCGCCAACCCTATCGGGTGGAGGCCTTCCCCCTGCTGCTGCACCCGGCCTTCGTCAACAGCCTGGGGATGGAGACCTTTGGCGGCTACTCGGCGATGCACACGGCGCGCTTCAACGACTACTGGGCGCAGACCACTCGCGCGTTGAATTCACCCCAGGCTGACTTTATACATGGCGTCCATAAGAGCTATCTCTACCCCATCATGGGATTGGACGCCCTGTGGCGCCGCGCCTCTTTCCAACCGCTCAAGCCTTATGCGCTGGCCCACAGCGCCAACGCCATCCTATTGGGATTGGGCAATGTGCGTTATGTGCTGTCGCGCTATCCGCTCAGCGATCCCCACTTGCAACTGCGGGAGACCACGCCCTATCTGCAACCGCCCACGCCGGGACGCGCGTGGCTTGCCAATCGGTTACTGGATTTCGATCTTCCTCGCCTGGAAACGCTCTACATCTATGCGCTGGATACCTTCCAACCGCGTTTTCGCGGGGTGTTTGCGCAGCGGACATATGCAACTCAGGAGAATGTCTTGACGGCGCTGGGGCATGCCCCGGAGAAGATGTTGCAGGAGGTGGCGCTGCTCAAAGCCGGGGACGCCCCCGCCGACCTCAAGCTGGAATCAGGAGCTGTGGCGAACGTCACGGTGTTGCGCTATTCGCCGAATAGAATCGAGCTGGATCTGGAGTTTAGCGGCGCGGGGATTCTACTGGCGGCGCAAGCGTTTCATCCGGGTTGGCGCGGTCGACTGGACGGAGCTCCGGTGGCGCTGTTCCCGGTGGATCACCTCTTCACCGGCGCGGCGATCCCGGCGGGAAGACATCGCCTGACGCTGACCTATCGTCCACTGGGTCTCTAGGGCCTGTTAACACTACCCGGATTTTCGTTCCTGGCTAGGCGAAATTCGATGAGAAAGCGGAGCGTACATCAAGTACGTGAGCATTTCGAATCGTATTTCAACGACGCCAGGGGCGAAAAGACGGGGAGTGTTAACAGGCCCTAACTACGCCCGACGAGCGCTGAGGAGATAAGCCCCCGTCCCATCCTCCGCAGGCGGGCTGACCAACTCAAAGCCCTGCTCCAGCAGAGAACGCGGCACATTGTGCAACGGCTCGCCATCGCTCAGACGCACCTGCAGGACACTGCCCGGCGGCAGACTCTCCAGTTTGAGCTTCACCTTAACGAAAGTCATGGGGCAGTGGTCGGCGGTGATATCGAGAAAGGCGTCGTCGGACATGGGGATCTCAGAAGCGTACCTACAGAGAAACGACAGAAAGAGCGTTCCGCTTGGAATCGTTAGGTTTTTGAAGTGAAAAGTGGGGCGCTATAAGATATCGAGGGCTTTGCCCTCGAGCTCCCAAAGGTCAAAAGCCAAACCGTGGGGCGCCGCCCCACGCCCCGCTGGGGTCGCAGACCCCAGACCCCGCCGCCGACCTGTCGGCGGCCAATAGTCAGCACTCGCGGCGCCGACGTCACGCAAACATTGGCCGTTCTGTGCAGTTTTGAATTCGCAACGCTATCAGGCAGTCAGATTCATCCACACGCCGCTGGCCGGGTCGAACTGCCGCGCCCCCAACAGCGGCTCGCCTACGCCCAATAGCGCCTTGCACGCCTCGGTGGCGATCACCGCGCCCAGCGTCCCGGCGGCGGCGCGCTCCCAAGTGGGCGCCAGCGGCGTTGCGCGCAGAGCGGCGTCATACAACGGCTCTGGCGCCATTTCACCGTTACGCCCTAACAGCACACCACAACCCAAGCTGGCAAAACGCCAGCGCGAGCGTCCCGCCTCCTGACGATCCCAAGCGCACAGTTCGGCCAGACTCACGCCACAAACCAGCAGCAGGTCCGCCGCCTGCTCACCATCGGCATGCAAGGTGGCGCGGGCATCCTCATTGACGCCATTGAGCATCGCCAGATCCCAGTGGGTCGCGCCGGGCGCCGGCGTCAGCGCCACCGCGCCCACCCCCGCAGCCAACAGCGCCGTTGCCGCCTCATGTCCAGCCACGCCGCCGCCATAAATGGCCACCCGCGCCGTCAGCAGACGCTCCTGACCGCCGCCGCCCACCTCTTTGAGAAGAATCTGGCGACTGTAGCGATCAATGCGCGCCGCGTCCAACATGGCGGACAATCACAAACCGCCAAACAGTTCGGTGGAGAGATAGCGCTCGGCAAAACTGGGCAGAATCACCACCACGCGCTTGCCCGCATACTCGGGACGCTTGCCCAACTCCAGGGCCGCGCGCACCGCCGCGCCCGAAGAGATGCCACAGGCGATGCCCTCTTCCCGCGCCATGCGGCGGGCGATCTCAAACGCGCACTCATTGCCCACCCGCACCACATCGTCGACCAGATCGCGATCCATCACACGGGGGATGAACCCGGCGCCGATGCCCTGAATCTTGTGCGGTCCGGGCATGCCGCCAGAGAGCACCGGCGACTCCTCCGGCTCCACCGCGACGATGCGGATATCCTTGTTGCGCTGCTTAAGCACCCGACCGATGCCGGTGAGCGATCCGCCGGTGCCCACGCCGCACACCAGAGCGTCCATCTTGCCCTCGGTGTCGGCCCAGATCTCCTCGGCGGTGGTCTTCTCATGGGCGCGGGGGTTGGAGTCGTTGTCGAACTGATTGGGCATGTAGGCCTTGGGCGCGCTTTTGACGATCTCATGGGCCTTGTCGATAGCGCCCTTCATGCCGTCGAGAGCGGGCGTCAGCACCACCTGCGCGCCCAGCAGAGCAAACAGCTTCTGCCGTTCAATGGACATGGATTCCGGCATGGTAAGGATCAACTGATAGCCGCGTTGCGCCGCCACAAAGGCCAGCGCAATGCCAGTGTTGCCCGAGGTGGGCTCCACAATGAGGGTATCGCGATCGATCAACCCCGCCTCTTCGGCCTCTTCGATCATCGCCAGACCGATGCGGTCCTTGACCGAACTCATGGGGTTGAAATACTCCAGTTTGGCCAGAATCTCCACATTCAGGCCCTCGGCGATGCGGTGCAGACGCACCAGCGGCGTATGGCCGATGGTCTCGGTGATGTTATCGTAGATTCTGCCGCTCATATGGGTTGCGCCCCTTCAAATGGTTCCGCTTACGCCACAACCGGGACAGTCGCCACGGCGCGGCGCTGGCGCAATGCGCCGTTTGCCGGATAGCATGTTGATGGTCAACAGACCGTTCTCCACCGCCTGGCCCTGCCCACTGAGCGCCTTGTACGCCTCAATGGCCATCAGCCAACCGATCTCCGCCACCGCCGGCCCCATCACCCCGGCGCCGGCGCAGGTGGGGCCCTCGTCACTGGGCGGGCCGCCAAACAGACAGCGCAAACAGGCGCTGCGCCCCGGCGTGATGCGCATCACCTGCCCCATCCACCCCACCACCGCGCCATGAACGAGGGGAATCCCCAGCGCCACAGCGGCGTCATTGGCGGCAAAACGGGTGGTAAAATTATCGGATCCATCTATGAGCAGACGCGCCCCGCGCGCCCACTGTCGTATCTGTTCAACATCGCTCAGACGGATGCGCGCCGCCTGCGCGCGCAACGTCCCGCCACTGACGCGCTGCGCCAGCGTCTCGGCCTTGCCTGCGCCCACATCGCCGCTGCGGTAGGCGGTCTGCCGCGGCAGATTGGAGCGCTCGATATCGTCGTCATCCACAATCAGCACGCGCGCATCCACCGCCATGCGCTGCAGCGCCTGCGCCGTGGCCGAGCCCAACCCGCCCGCGCCGATCAGAACGGCGTCATAGGCGAGCGAATCGCTCTGCTGCGCAATGAACGCGGACATAAGCCAATGCGCGCGAATTAAATGGTGTAGGTGATGCGGTTGTAGACCTCGCTGGGCACGCCGTTACGGAACGCCCGGGTGGTCAACTCCTCCACCGTGATCTCATCCATCATCACCAGGATCTGCTCCTGGAATTCGGTCCACAACGGGCGAATCACCGCCTGACCGATGGGGCCGGTGGCCACATCCGAGGGCAACCCGGACTCCTCGCCATCGCCCACCTCCATGGCCACGCGGGCGATATCGCCCACGGTGATCTTGGCGCGCTCGCGCGCCAGCAGATAGCCGCCGCGCGGGCCGCGAATCCCCTTGAGGATGCCCGCTTTCACCAGACGCTGCATCACCTGCTCCAGATAGCGCTGGGGCACCCCCTGACGGCTGGTCACCTCGCGAATCTGCACCGGCTCGCCACCGGAGTTATAGGCGATATCCACCACCGCTTCGATGGCGTACAGCAATTTCTTGGAGAACTTCAACACCGCTTCTCTCCTGAAAGACGCACTTGTGGGCGATCCGCCCCGATCATCCCCGCGCGTCCAACGCCTTACCGCTTTTCGTCAGCGCCTGCGTCCAACGCAGCCGACCGACCCGTCGCCATGCAATCGGGCCACGCCCCCGCTTGCATGCCGCTATGGAAAACCTAACTGAATGCTAAACTCAAGAAACCCTACCGCACCCCGGTATGGCCGTAGCCGCCGCGACCGCGACCGCTGCTCTCCAGCGTCGGCACAATCTCCCAACGCGCCTGACACATGGGCGAAATCACCATCTGCGCAATGCGATCGCCGCGCTCGATGGTAAACGGCTGATCGCCCAGATTGATCAGCAGCACGCCCACTTCGCCGCGATAGTCCGCATCCACCGTGCCCGGCGCATTCAACACAGTCACCCCGTGCTTGAGCGCCAGCCCCGAGCGCGGACGAATCTGCGCCTCATAGCCGGGCTCCATCTGCATGGCGAAGCCGGTCGGGATCAGCTTGCGCTCGCCAGGGAACAGTTTGACCGAGTCCGACACCGCCGCGCGCAGATCCATGCCGGCGGCGAATTTGCTCGCATAGGCGGGCGGCTCCAGATCCTGACCATGCGGCATTGCCGAAAACGCAACACTGACGCGGGTAACCGAAAGCGGCATGGGAACTCCCCTTTTCCAGTCCTATTGGTTGCTCAAATCACACAAACAGGGAGGGCGAAATAGGCCTTCCCAAACCCTCAACGCGTTATGCGGCGTCCCAACGCTGCGCCAGAGCCAGCAACAGCTTCTCGGCCAACGTCTCCTTGTCCATCTCCGGCCAAGCCTGCGGCTCGGCTCCCGGCGCCAACAGCGTAATGCGGTTACGCTCGGAGCCAAAGCCGATGCGCGTATCCGACACATCGTTGGCCGCCAGTAGGTCACACCCTTTGCGCGCCAACTTGGCCTGCGCATTGGCCAACAGATCGTCGGTCTCAGCGGCAAACCCCATCACCACCTGGCCTGGGCGGCGCGCAGCGCAGACGGCGGCGAGGATATCCGGGTTGCGCGTCAGTTCCAGGGTCATGCGTTCCTGCCCCGGCTGTTTCTTAATCTTCGACGTCGGCGCCGACTCAGGACGGAAATCCGCCACCGCCGCCGTCATCACCGCCGCATCGCAGCGCGGCCACAGCGCCAGACACGCCGCCTGCATCTTCTCGGCGCAGGTCACCGCCGTCATCTGCGCCCCCAGCACCGGCGGCAGACTCACCGGACCATGCACCAACTCCGCTTCGGCGCCCAAGCGCAGCGCCGCCTGGGCGATGGCGAAACCCATACGCCCGGAAGAGTGATTGCTCACATAGCGCACCGGATCCACCGCCTCGCGGGTGGGCCCGGCGGTAATCAGAATCCGTCGTCCAGCCAGGGGCTTGTCGCTCAACGCCCGGCGCGCCGCCTCGAGAATATCCAGCGGCTCGGCCATGCGCCCCACGCCGCTCTCGCCACACGCCAACGCGCCGCTGGTCGGCCCCGCCAGCAGATAGCCATCGGCCACCACCTGCGCCACGTTGCGCTGGGTGGCCGGATTCTCCCACATGCCCGCGTTCATAGCGGGCGCCAGCAGCGTCGGCCCACGCCGCGCCAGCAGCATGGCGGTCAGCAGATCGTCAGCCAATCCATTCGCCAGCCGCGCCAGCGTATGCGCCGTGATCGGCGCCACAACCACCAGATCGGCCTCGCGGGCCAATCGAATATGTCCCATCTCGCGCTCTTGGGTGAGCGACATCAACTCCGTGTGCACCGGCGCTTCGGCCAGCGCGCCCAGGGTCAGCGGCGTCACAAACTCCAGCGCGCTGTGTGTGGCCACCACCGCGCTGATGGTCGCGCCCGCATCGCGCAGACGGCGGATCAGATCCAACGTCTTATACGCGGCGATGCCGCCGCAAACCCCCACCACGATGCGTCTATTGCGCCAGAATCCCAACGGATTCCTCCCCTGCTGTTTTTTCAGCGTCTGATTATCCACTGATTTTTGTGTATGTCAATCAGTTTGCCGAATAGTTTTTACGATTTTTTGCGTAATTTAGCCGGACAAACCCCCAACCGCCCCACCGCCTTTGACAAACGCCCGCTGCGGAAGGTAAAGAGAGTGGCTGACACACCCCCGTTTCCCCCTGTTAAAGAGAGAGTCGTCGCCATGACCAGCCCCGCCTCGGTGGAGAATCAAGCCGCCCTGCTGGAGACCTTCCCCAATCCCAATCCCGAACGGGACTATGAGATCGACATGCAGTGCCCGGAGTTCACCTGCGTCTGCCCCAAAACCGGCCAGCCCGATTTTGCCGACATCCGCATCATCTACACCCCGGACCAGACCTGTGTGGAATTGAAGTCTCTGAAGCTCTACCTGTGGAGCTACCGCGATCGCGGCGCTTTCCATGAGAAGGTGACCAACCAGATTCTCAACGATCTGGTGGCGGCCACGTCGCCGCGTCAGATGACGGTGGAAGGGGCGTTCAAAGTGCGCGGCGGCATCACCACCACGGTGACCGTGCGCTACCCTGACAAGTGACGTTGGCCGCACGGTGAGCGCTGCGGCGCCAACCTTTCTGGAGTTTTTCTGCGGCGGCGGCATGGCGCGGGCGGGGCTGGGCGATGGCTGGCGCTGTCTGCTGGCCAATGACATCGACCCCAAGAAAGCCGCCAGCTACGCCGAGAACTGGGGCGATGAGACGCTTATCGTCGATGACGTGCGCGCCATCGACCCCGCGCGCATCCCGACCCGGGCGGACTTGGCGTGGGCGTCGTTTCCGTGTCAGGACCTCTCTTTGGCGGGCCTGGGCGGCGGACTCCAGGCCGAGCGCTCCGGCAGCTTCTGGCCGTTTTATAATCTGATGACGGCGCTGCATGGCCAGAAGCGCGCGCCGCGCCTGATCGTGCTGGAGAACGTCTGCGGCGCCCTCACCTCCCATGGCGGGCGGGATTTTCAAGCCATTGGCAAGGCCCTCCACGCGCTGGGATACGCCTTTGGCGCGCTGGTGATGGACGCCATCCACTTTGTGCCGCAGTCGCGTCCGCGCCTGTTCATCGTCGCCGCCGCGGGTGATGTCATAACGCCGAAAAGCGTGTTGGAGACGGGGCCGAACCCCTTATGGCACAGCGCCTCCTTGATTACTGCGCACAATAAATTGCACGCTGAATTGAAAGCGGTATGGCGCTGGTGGCGCGTGCCCGCCCCGTCTGCGCCGCCGCCGCCGCTGTCGGCGATTCTGCAGGATCCCCCCACCGGGGTGACGTGGGATGCGCCAGAGAAAACCGCCAAACTCATCGCCCAGATGAGCGACGTCAATCGCGCCAAACTCAAACAGATGCAGCAAGCCGGTCATCCGGTGGCGCGCACCCTCTATCGCCGCACCCGCCCCGACGCCGATGGCGGTCGCCATGTGCGAACGGAGATTCGTCAGGATGATGTGGCCGGCTGCCTGCGCACCCCGGCAGGAGGCTCCAGCCGCCAAACCCTGCTCATTGCCGATGGCGACAAGGTGCGCACCCGCCTGCTCTCACCCCGCGAGACCGCGCGTCTGATGGGGCTGCCCGACAGCTACCGCCTGCCTGCGCGTTATAATGACGCCTACCATCTCACCGGCGACGGCCTGGTGGCGCCGCTGATTCGCCATCTGGCGGCGCATCTGCTGGAGCCGCTGCTCTCCAACACGCCATGAGCGACGCCCTGCACGCCGCTCTGACCCAATTCGCCCAGGAGAAGCGCTTTCGCGGCAAGGGGCCGCTGGCGCTGGCGCTGGTGGTGACCCAGCACGCGCGCAAACTGGGCCTGCCATTGGATCCCGAGGCCCTGAAAACCGACGGCGGCGGACAGGTGTTGGGATTGGGACGCGGCGCGGTGCAGGCGATTCTGGCGCGTCACGACATCACCCGCGTGTTGGCTGCGGAGGGCGGGCGCACCAGTCGCGGCAGCCTGGGACGCATGCTCGACTACGTGCAGTTTCTCAACAGCCTGCCCGCACCGGACCTGGACGCGGTGGAGGCGTTTTGGATCGCACGGGTGCGGGAGTTCTTTGCCGGCAAACCGTTCAAACTGCGCATGGACCCGGCCCAGAGCCTGCGCGCCTGGGTCGCTGGGCTATTGGAGCAAGCCCGCGCGCGGCAGAAAGAGAGCGGCGGAACCCACTATCTGGGCGCGGTGCTGCAACACCTCACTGGCGCCATTATCGCCAGCCACCTGCCCGATCCTGAAAGTTTGCATCACCACAGCTTCTCCACCTCTGACGCCCAGAGCGGGCGCGCCGGGGATTTTCTCATCGGCGGCATCGCCATCCATGTCACCACCACCCCCTCCGAAGCGGTGATGGCGCGTTGTCGGGAGAATTGCGACGCCGGATTGCGCCCGCTACTCATCACCCTGCCGGAGAAGCTCGCCCTGGCCGAGGGGTTGGCCGACAACGCCGCCCTGCGCCAACGTCTGGATATCTGGGACATCGAGCAGTTCTGCGCCATCTGCGTCACCCTACTCAGCGGTTTCAACGCCGCCAGCGCCGCCGCCTCCGTGACCCAAATCGCATCACGCTATAACGCCATCATCGACGCCGTGGAGACCGACCCCAGCCTCAAGATCGACGTCGCATGACCACTCCGACGCGCAGCGCGACCATGCGCGCGGTGCGCGGCAAGAACACCAAGCCGGAGATTCAGCTCCGCCGCCTCGTGCATGGCTTAGGCGTACGCTATCGCCTACATCGCAAAGGTCTGCCCGGCAAGCCGGATCTATCCAACGCCGCGCGCAAATGGGCGATCTTCATGCATGGCTGTTTCTGGCATGGCCACAGCTGCAAACGCGGCGCGCGCATACCCAAGGAGAACCGCGAATATTGGCAACAGAAGATTGGCGGCAACATCGCCCGCGATGCGCGGCATCTGGCCGAATATGACGCCATGGGCTGGCGCGTGCTGGTGGTGTGGGAGTGTGAACTGAAAGCGGAGACTCAACTGACGGCGCGTCTTGCCGCTTTCCTGGCGGCGGACAAGTCGCTGACAAAACTACTGTAGATGTTCAATCCGCCAGATGGAGACCGCGCCAGCCTTGCCCTTATAGGCGTCCGGTCCCCACAACTTTTTCTGTAGCATGCGATATTGCTGCATCTCATCTTCAAACAGATAGAGCGGGTAGATCTCAAAATAGGGCGACTCATGCGCAAGGACCAGACGCACACGGTTCTGCCGCGCATTGAAGTCGGCGATCAGTTTATCCACATCCTCAATGGTCCCGGCCAATTTATTCATGACCCGCGGCCCGGTCAGAAAGTAACGCACCTCGCGCAAGTCAGCCAGTTCATCCAGAGAGTCAAGAAAGATGAATTTCTGAATGTTATTGGAATGCCTGAGCGGATCCACCAGATCGGTCGGCTTGAGATAGTCATCTTCCAGGACCTGTTGCAGAAGCTCGTAATGGCCATACAGATCTTGATCGAGCATGGCGACCATCTCATCCGGCGCGGTCAACTCCTGCATATCCTGAGAAAATTGGTGGAACGCCGTATGTTGCTCCTGGATTCGCACCCCGGCTTCGACCAGATGGATCGCCATCAAGGCCGCCAAAAAATGGGGGAAATAGCGTTTGGCGCCGAATTTCTGCTGAAGAATCAGCAGTAGCCCCAACAAAATCATCGGGTAGACGATATAGTACGAACGCGGAAACTGGACGCTGTGACGAACTTCGATCAGGAAGATCCCGACAAAGCTGACCAATAGCAGCGCCTTGGGAAGATCGAATGTTCTCTCCCCCAGCTTTCTGCGCGCCAGCGCCGTCAAAGCATACGCCAAGCCGCCTGTAACGAAGGCCCACGCCGTCCAGGACGCGTACTTCAGCAGGGTCCATAAATAGAACGTATAGTAAGGCGTGACGACTGAGCCGAATTTATTATGCAGAATGGAGCGTCGGTAGTATTTGGCCAACGTGAACAACGGCCCATCCAACAGATCCTTGTTTTCACAAAACAGCACGCGATAGAGATCAAACGGCAGAAACGGCAGGATGAAACCGGCAAAGCAGGACAACCCGGCATAGATCAAGCGCCGTTTGTTGGAGAATTCGTAATAGAGAATCAAGCAGCCCGCGGCGGCGATAAAGACGATGTGCGAGGAGTTGACCAGAATGGTCATCCAGAACATGACGCCCGCCAGGAAGTAACTGGGGAGCGTGCGCCTGAGAATAAATAAAATACCGACTGTAAACAGAAAAATCGATATCGGCGTATAGCTTGGATAGTACAGATAGATCAGCGCCCAGGGGCTGACCACGGAGAGGGTGGCGGCGACAATGCCGATGGTGAGATTTCCGCCCCGATAGCCCAAGTAGCAGATGGTGAGAAACATCAGCCAGAAGCTGAAAAAGATTCCGCTGAAATAGGCGTCCCGATCCGGGAAAACATCCACGTCAAACAGCGATGCATACAACTCGCTCCAGGCGCGCACCAGGACAACAAAAACCGGACGCGCATTGTCCGGCTCCGGAAAAGTCAGAATCCGCGCCGTATAGAACGGGTCAACATACTTTTCGAACCAGCCTGCATGCTCATCGTTGAGCACGTGCTGAACATCGGTATAGAACCACGTATCCTGCGCGATATGAAGATTCCACGGCGTAACGATTTTATAGGCGACAAACGTTACCAGAGTCGCCAGAAAGAGGCTGATCACCAATCCGCGCAGAGCTTGAATCACTTGAATTATCCCCTGTGGCGCAACTTGAGCGTCGTCACCTGAATCGGCAACCTGGGAGAGAGCGCGCACTCTGATGAACTGGCGCGAAACCGTCGCTACCCGCCCGCCTGAGAATGGAGCAAAAGCCGCAGACTGAATTGAAAATCGTCACAGAAGCTATCAACCCACGTGTATCGAGTCAACCTGCCCCGCCGTTATAGAAACGCGCGCGCTTTATTTCCACCACATCTCATAAAGCGTCAGGCCGATCTCCACCACAATCAGAATGGTGATGTACCACTCCACCCGTAGCGAACTGCGCGTGTGCTGCAACTCCAGCAACAGCTCTGAGGCATGGGAGATGGTGGAGAGTTTGCGCTCCAGGGCATGATCGCGCTCGCGCAGCTCCAGCTCCTCGGCCAGCTCGTGGTGCAGCCGCTCCAATTCGGGATGCTCCCACAGTGAATCGGGCCGTTCGCTCACCGCCGCGCGCCCCACGGTGCGCTGTTCAGCCAGCAGCACATCGCCAATGTGGCGTAACAGCTCGCGACTGCCCGCGCGCACCCGTCCGCCGTGACGCAGCGCCTCGGCCATGGGCTCGATCTGCTCGAAGGCGTCCTCCACCTCGCTCTCATAGCGCTCCAGCACCACGCTCTTGGCCAGGGCGTCGGCCACCACCGCCAGGCGCGCCACATCGCCGCCCGCCAGTTGCACCGAACTGGACGGCCCCAACTGGTCCAGCGCGCCGATTACAAGCGTCATCTCCTCACGCCACGGGGTTTCGAACGATTTACGCAAAAGCGGTTGAACACGCTCGAGAAAAGCTGCTTCATCCCTCTCCTCCACGCCGAACAGCACCACCACGCCGAAGCGGAACAGCACCGCGCAGCCGCCCTCGCCCACCGGCAACATGTGACGCCCCCAACCCAGTTCGGTATCCTCGCGCTCCATCTCGCGATGCTCCAGACGCTCGCCCAGATAGAGCGCCGTCACCGGAATGCGGTCACGTTGAGGCAGGGTGGGAATGGTCATGGCAGGCAGCCTTGCAGGCAGGGAGAGGGGAGTTCCATTGGCCGCGCACATTACGCCTTTGCGCGGGGTTTCGCCATCACTTTTTGCAGGTGGGAGAGGAAATCTTCACGGGGGGTACGCAAGCCCGATCGACTCTTCGATGAACTCCTCCCAGATGGGGTCGGGCCGCCAGATCTGGGCGATGTGGGCGCACGCCTCGGGCCATGGCAGGCCCATCACCTGATAACGGTAGAGGGCAGTGAACACCGAGACCCGTTTATTGAGCGCGCAGTGAACCAGCACCGGGCGTTTGCAGCTCTGCATCACGCGATAGAAGCGTTGCAGATGGGCGGCTTCGGGGGCGTCAAAAGGGACCGGAATGGGGTGATAGTCCATACCCAGCTCGGCGACGATCTGCGCTTCGCCGGGTAGATGGGGGATCGACTCCGGCAGCGCCAGATTGATCACCGCCGCCACCCCGGCCTGGGCGGCGGCGTGCAGATCGGCGCCCATGGGCTGGCCGCTGGTGTGGAGGTCAGCGGCCAAAAGAAGATACCCCGGCAAGGAGGAGATCGATGTGGTCATCTCTGTCGAACCCAGCATCACAGAACCCCGAGAGAACCTGATGCAAACTCGGAGCAAAACTACGGGGGTGCAGGGGAATGATTCCCCTGCCGGGTCGAGGGCAGAGCCCTCGTGGGTCCAGGGCAAAGCCCTGGTGGGATCTGGGGCAAAGCCCCAGTCTCTTAACATCAGCCAAAAATCGTGAACTTACTTCTCAATAAAGGTCAACTGCAACGGATGCGAGGCCCACAGCGCCGGACCGCCCTTTTTGAGCAACCGCCCGCGCGCTTCGACCATCTTGCCTTCGAGCTTCTTCAGACTCCACCCGGCAGGCTTGAAGTGCGCCTTCCAATCCCGTTTGCGGATGAGGATGGTGAAATCCTTGCGATAGTCTTCACCGAAATTGAGATAGATGCGGTCGTTGACCCGATTGGCGCTGAGGATGCGCCCGGTGACGATGCGAAACGCGCCGATCTGCTTGCGCGCCTGCAGATGATCGATGAGCCAGTGGGCCCTCTTCCACGCGCCCAGACGCTTCTTGCGCGCGCGCTTCTCCGCCTTCATGAAGCGCTTGACGTGGGCGATGTCGGGCCAACGCACATAGGTGAGCGCCAACCCCTCGGCGACCAGAATCTCGCCCAGACTGCGCCCATCGGAGAGAATCACATGGGCCAAGCGGCGCTTGTAGTCATCGGTCTTACGCACGCCATGATGCAGGGTGACGGCTTGCCCCTCAACCAGCTCTTTGGCGCGCTCGCGGGCCCTCTCGCCAAACGGCTCGGCCGCCTCGCCCCGTTTGGCGTCGCCCAACTCCGGCGTGTCGATGCCCAGCAGACGCACTTTGACGTTATCCGTGGTGCGCAGGGTGTCGCCATCCCACACCTGTTTGACCACCACCGACTGGTCCGGCATCGACGGTTTGCCCGCAGAGGCGGCCATGGCGTTAGGAGATAACGTCAGAAGAGAGGCGATGAGCGCCGCAACAACCGGTTGCAGGCGACGCTTCATGGCCGCTCAAACCCGCAGTCCGCCGGTGAGTTCGGCGATTTGCGCCACCTGCTGT
Source organism: Magnetofaba australis IT-1 (assembly GCF_002109495.1). Classification (NCBI taxonomy): domain Bacteria; kingdom Pseudomonadati; phylum Pseudomonadota; class Magnetococcia; order Magnetococcales; family Magnetococcaceae; genus Magnetofaba; species Magnetofaba australis. Next base: position 93,124 of record NZ_LVJN01000015.1, on the reverse strand, counting down.
TCCGCCAGCAGTTCGCGGGTCTGCTTGAGCAGACGCTGCGGCGCCAGCGGATCGGAGAAGAGCGTGGTGCACAGCCCGGTGGCCGAAGCCCCAGCGAGGAAGAAGGCCAACACATCCTCGGCGCTCTCGCAGCCGCCCTGGCCGATGATGGGAATATTCTTCTCCCGCGCCACTTGGTAGGTCTGCCACACCTTGAGCAGCGCCACCGGCTTCACCGCCGGGCCGGAGAGCCCGCCCTGGATATTACCCAACACCGGCTTGCGGCTTTTCACGTCGATGGCCATGCCCATCAGGGTGTTGATCACCGACAGCGCGTCGGTTCCCGCCTCGATCACCCGCCGCGCCACCGCTTCGATGCTGGTGACGTTGGGCGAGAGTTTGGTGATGAGCGGTTTGCTGGTGGCGCCGCGCACCACCTCCACCACCCGCGCCGCCATCTCCGGGTCGGAGCCGAACGCCACCCCGCCCTCTTTGACATTGGGACAGGAGATGTTGATTTCGATCCCTTTGACCGGGCTGTTATCGAATACCCGCGCCACTTCGCCATACTCCTCCACCGTAGCGCCGGAGATGTTGGCGATAAGTGGGGTGTCGATCTGCGCGGTCAGACGCGGCAGAATCTCCTCCACCACCACGCGGGAGCCGGGGTTCTGCAAGCCGATGGCGTTGAGCAGGCCGCACGGCGTCTCCGCCAGACGGTGGGGGGCGTTGCCCTTGCGCGCCTCCAGGGTGGTCCCCTTCAGGCAGATGGCGCCCACGGCGTTAAAATCGAACCCCTCGATCTGTAGGAGCTCTTCGGCGAAAGCGACGCAGCCGGAGAGCAGCACAAACGGGGTGCGCATGGCGATGCCAGCGATCTCTACGGCCAGCGGATTGGCGGATTCGGTCATCACGCGCACTCTATGACAAAATTTGGAAGATTGAAGATATTGGGGCTTCGCCCCAAACCCCATGAGGGCGCTGCCCTCAACCCGCCAGGGCGCCGCCCTGGACCCGCCAGGAGGGACGCCCTCCTGGACCTCGGTGAGTTGGCTTCGGCGCAGCGCATGAACCCTTGTGCGCTTGTCTCACTCTACGCGCTCATCGCCGTTCCAACACCTGAATGTTGGCGTTATTCGGTAACGGCTGAATTTACGCCAATTCCCACTTGGGTAGCGCCACACCCTGCTGTTTCAGCAGGCCATTGAGCTCATCGGCCAGCGCATGCAAACGGTCGAAACTGTGCGCCTCCACCCGCGCCACCAAAGCCGGTTGCGTATTGGAAACCCGAATCAACCACCAGCCGTCACGGTAGTGCACCCGCAGCCCGTCGATATCCACCCGATGGTCGCCCAAATGCGCCGCCTGCGCCTTCAGGCTCTCCATCACGGCGAACTTGCGCGCGTCATCGCAATCAATGCGCAGCTCCGGGGTGGCGAACACCTCCGGTAAATCCGCCAATAGCGCCGACAGCGGCTGATCGGTGGCGGCGGCGATATTCAGCAGACGCACCATGGCGTAGAGGGCGTCATCATAGCCGTAATAGCGGTCGGCAAAGAAGAGATGGCCGCTCATCTCCCCAGCCAGCAGCGCGCCAGTCTCGCGCATTTTGGTCTTCACCAGCGAATGGCCGGTCTTCCACATCACCGCCTGCCCGCCCGCCGCATTGATGGCGTCGAACATCACGTCGGAACACTTCACATCACCCAGAATCGCCGCACCCGGGTGACGCGACAGAATCTCCCGCGAGAACAGCACCATCAGCCGATCGCCCCAGAGCACGCGGCCAGTCTCATCCAGCACGCCAATGCGATCGGCGTCGCCATCGAAGGCAATGCCCAAATCCGCGCCAATCTGCAACATGCGATTGCGCAGATCCACCAGATTCTCCGGATGGGTGGGATCGGGATGATGGTTGGGGAAGGAGCCGTCGATCTCCGGAAACAGCACCTCGCCGCTGATCCCCTGCAGGGCGTTGAGCAGCGGTTGCGCCGCCGCGCCGGAGACGCCATTGCCGCAATCGATGACGATTTTGAGCTTACGTCCGGGCTCGTGATCCGCCGCCAGACGCGCCACATAATCATCGATGATGGGGCGTTGCAGCGCCATGCCGCCGGGGGCGGTGGGCAGATCGCCGCTGTTGGCGCGTTTTTTCAACCGCTGGATGTCGTCGCCGAAGAAGGGACGCCCCGCCACGGTCATTTTCAAGCCGTTGTAATGACCAGGATTATGACTCCCGGTCACCATAATGCCGGCATCGCACTGCAGATGCGGCACGGCAAAATAGAGCGCAGGCGTGGGGACCAGCCCCACGTCCAGCACTTTGGCGCCGGATTGTTGGATTCCCCGACACAACGCCGCCGCCAAACCGGGCGAAGAGAGGCGCCCATCCCGCCCCACGGCGATGATGGGCGGCTCGCCCGCTTTGTCGCTCAGTCGCCGGGTCTCGGCGGCGAACGCCAGCCCCAACTTCTCGGCCAGCGGCTCGGAGAGTTCCGTCTCATCCGCCACGCCGCGGATGTCATAGGCGCGGAAGATGTGATCCGGCGCGTTCATCAGCGACCGACGCCCACGTAGTGGAAGCCCGCCGCCACCATGGTCGGCGGCTCGTAGATGTTGCGGAAGTCGCAGAACAGATAGCGGCCATCGGGGCGCGCTTTCATGCCCGCCTGAATGCGCTTGAGGTCGAGATTGCGGAACTGGTTCCACTCGGTGAGGATGATCACCACGTCCACCCCCTGGCACGCCTCATAGGCGTCCTGGCAGTAGACCAGATCCGGCATCTTCTCCTTGGCCTCTTCCATCCCCTCGGGGTCGTACGCGCGCACCGTGGCGCCGTCGGCGATGAGGGCGGGCAGAATGGTCAGCGCCGCCGAGTCGCGCATATCATCGGTGTTGGGCTTGAAGGTCAGCCCCAGCACGCCGATGGTGACGCCGCGCACCTGGTTGTCCAGGGCGGTGCGCACCTTGGTGGTCATGCGCTGCTTCTGCCAACGGTTGGCTTCGATAACGTTCTCCACAATGGAGATGGATTCGCCATGCTCGCGGGCGGTGCTGGCCAGAGCGGCGGTGTCTTTGGGGAAGCAGGAGCCGCCGTAACCGGGACCGGGGTGCAAGAACTTGCCGCCGATGCGACGATCCAGCCCCATCCCTTTGGAGACGTGATGCACATCCGCGCCCACCGCCTCACACAGATTGGCGATCTGGTTGATGAACATGATTTTGGTGGCCAGGAACGCGTTGGCGGCGTACTTGGTCAGCTCGGCGGTGGGGATGTTGGTGAACAGAATCGGCGTTTCGATCAGATACAAGGGGCGATACAGCTCCTTGAGAATGGCGCGCGCCTTTTCGTTCTCACAACCGATCACCACCCGGTCCGGACGCATGAAGTCCTCGATGGCGGAGCCTTCGCGCAGGAATTCGGGGTTGGAGGCCATGGCGAAGTCCGCGTCGGGATTCTCCTGACGGATGATCTCCGCCACCCGCGCGCCGGTGCCCACCGGCACGGTGGATTTGGTCACCACCACGGTGAAGCCGTCCATGTTGCGCGCCACGGTCTTGGCGGCGTCGAACACGTAGCTCAAATCCGCTGCGCCGTCGCCGCGCCGTTCGGGGGTGCCCACCGCAATGAACACCACGTCGCTCTGCTTGACGGCGGCGGCGGTGTCGGTGGTGAAGTGCAGGCGGCCAGCCTGATGGTTGCGGATCACCAGTTGATCCAGGCCCGGTTCGTAGATGGGGATCTTGCCGTTGTTGAGGCCGTCGATCTTGCCTTGGTCAAGATCCACACAGGTGACGTCAACACCGAACTCGGAGAAGCACGCGCCGGAGACCAGTCCCACATATCCGGCGCCAATAAGCGTGATGCGCATGGCGATTGCTACCGTTTTGCAAAGGGTGTGATGAAAAGGGCGCGCGCCCAAACCCCGTCACCCGGAGCATAAGGACGCCCGCCCGCCACAATGTCTTGCCACAAATCAGATAACGAACGCGCGCGCCGTCACATGGCGCCGCGCTCAGTACGCCTCCAGCAGTTGGCGCATATAGGGAATCAATTTCTCACGCAGCTCCGGGCGCTCCAGCGCCAACGCCAGATTGGCCTGTTGGAAGCCCACTTTATCGCCACAGTCGTAACGCACGCCGTCGAAACGGAAGCCGTAGATATTCTCGGTGTCCAGCAGCGCCGCCATGGCGTCGGTGAGTTGAATTTCACCGCCTGCGCCGCGCTTTTGGTTCTCCAGCAGATCGAACACCTGTGGCGTGAGGATGTAACGCCCAATGACGGCCAGATTCGACGGCGCATCGGCGGGATCGGGCTTCTCCACCATGCCTTTCACCGGCCACACGCCGCTCTGTTCGGGACCCGCATCCAGCACGCCGTATTTGGAGGTGTCCTCGCGGGGAACCTCCATCACCGCCACCATGGAGGATTGCAGCTCGGCAAAGCGTTCGGTCATCTGCTGCAGCACCGGTTTGGCGCCGTGGCACAGGTCATCGGGCAGCATCACCGCAAACGGCTCGTCGCCGACGATCTGCCGCGCGCACCACACCGCATGGCCCAACCCCAGGGGCTCCTGCTGGCGCGTGGCCACCACCGAGCCGAACTCCGGCACCATCGCCTTGGCCATGGCCAGCAGCGCATCCTTGTTACGGGCGCGCAGGGTGTGCTCGAGTTCAAACGCGTGGTCGAAGTGGTCCACCAGCAGGCTCTTGCCGCGCCCGGTGACGAAGATGATCTCTTCAATCCCGGCGGCAAAGGCCTCTTCGGCGGCGTATTGAATCAGGGGTTTGTCCACCACCGACAGCAGCTCTTTGGCGACAACTTTGGTGGCGGGCAGGAAGCGCGTGCCCAATCCCGCTACGGGGAAGACCGCTTTACGAACTTTCATCATGTGCTTTCCTTCAGAATCGTGCGGACGCCTGCGGCGTTCCGTTTGGTCTGTCGTTCTGCACCAATCTCCTGTCTGGCGCATTGCGCGTCAGACAAAAACGCCTGGAGCGAAACCGCTCCAGGCGTTTGATCACAGCGAGGCGATCACTCTTTTTTGGCGCCTTGAGCGATCCATTTGCGCAGGATGTCGATCTCGCACTTGGTCAGGCGCTTGCGGTCGTGCGGCATGCGGATGCCCGCGCGGCCATCCACCAGCACCAGCAAGTTGCTGGTCATGGGGCTGCCCGGGGTGATCACGGGGCCATGGCGGGTGCCGGCCATCAGCCCTTCATAGGACTCCAGGTTCAGGCCCGAGTAGACCACGCCCGGCCCGCCGGCGCGATGGCACTCCAGACAGCGATACTGGATGATGGGCTCCACGTCCTCCACATAGGTGACCGTGGCGGCGCTGGCGGAACCGATGCCGCTAAACAGCCCAAGGGCCAGAGCGGCGGCGCCCAGGGTGCGGGCGAATTGACGGGAATTGCGCATGGCGACATCCTCCTTTAGCGTAGAGATTTCTTGTACTATACCATGGATTTTTGCGCCGCAACATGGCGCATGAACGCGCCGCCCCCCTGGCCTTGCGACCCCGCGCGCCGCCCTCTCGAGCGGATTCATCGACGCATTGATCAGTTATCCTTGGCGCCTTGCAGAATCCAGCGCTTCCAGGTGCTGATTTCGCAAGAGCTCAAACGCTTGGCGTTGTGCGGCATGCGAATGGCGGCCTCGCCGGTAATCAGACGCACCAGGGTGCTGGCCAGCGCGTTGTGCGGCATGATCACCGCGCCATGCTTGGTGCCCTTCATCAGCCCTTCATAGGTCTCCATATTCAAGCCGGAGGCCATTTCGCCCGCGCCGCCCGCCTTGTGGCAACCCAGGCAGCGATACTGGATGATGGGGTAGACGTCCTCCTTATAGCTCACCATATTGTTCGCTCCGGCCGCCATGCTGGCGCCGGTCAGGCCCAAAAACAGGCCCACAGCGCCCAGAAAGCGCACGATGTATTTGCTCACGTTCATCTCCAACAACTCCTCTTCATGATGAATTCGGCGGCGCCCGGAGGCGGGGTGAATGGCGTCAAGGTCATCTCCAAGCCCTGTTCGCCCACGCCCGCCCTGGCGCCGCAATCGCTGTGCGACTACACTGCGCAAGCGCGTCGCACGCCTTATGCAGGCGCTCTATTGCGCGCCCTTTTTTGGAAAGCAATCCGAACACGACCAGCAGGTGATGCCATGTCCCAGGGTTATTTCGGCGCCTTTGGCGGGGCGTTTATTCCCGAAATCCTTCATCAGACCTTCGCCGAGTTGACCGCCGCCTATGAAGCGGCGCGCGCCGACGCCGATTTCTGGTCCGAATATCTGACGGTTATGGAGAACTACTCCGGCCGTCCCACGCCGCTGACCTATGCCGAAAACCTCTCTGCGGCGTTCGGCGGCAGACGCATCTATATCAAAAGAGAGGACCTGAATCAAACCGGAGCGCACAAAGCCAACAATGTGATGGGCCAGGGTTTGCTGGTCAAACGCATGGGCAAAAGCCGCGTCATCGCCGAAACCGGCGCCGGTCAACACGGCGTGGCCACCGCCACCATGGCCGCGCGATTGGGACTGGAGTGCACCATCTACATGGGCGCCAAGGATGTCGCCCGCCAGCGCCCCAACGTGTTCTGGATGGAGCAGTTGGGCGCCACGGTCATCCCGGTGACCTCCGGCGACCAGACTCTGAAAGACGCCGTCAACGAGGCCATGCGCGACTGGGTCGGCAGTATGGACGGCACCCACTATGTGCTGGGCACCGCCTGCGGCGCCCACCCCTTCCCGGAGATGGTGTCGTGGTTCCAATCGGTGATCGGGAGCGAAGCGCGTGGGCAGATTCTCAAACAGGCCGGACGCCTGCCCGACCGCGTCTATGCCTGTGTGGGCGGCGGCTCCAACGCCATGGGGATCTTCCAGGGTTTCCTGGATGCGCCTGATGTCGAGCTGATCGGCGTGGAGGCGGGCGGTTTGGGTCTGGCCACGGGTCTGCACGCCGCGCGTCTGGCCAGCGCCGACGCCGAGGTGGGCATCGCCCAAGGCTACAAAACCTACTTCCTGCAGGATGACGACGGCCAGATGAAGACCACCCACTCGGTGGCCGCCGGACTCGACTACGTGGGGGTGTCGCCGATTCTGGCCAATCTGCACGAAACCGGTCGCGCCCGCTTCATCGCCGCCACCGACGCCGAAGTGGTGGAGGCGCTCAAGCGGCTGATGAAGGCCGAAGGGATCATCGGCGCGCTGGAGTCCAGCCACGCCGTCGCCGGGGCGCTGCGCGAGTTGCCCGACACCCCCGAGGATACAGTGATTCTGATCAACCTCTCCGGGCGCGGCGACAAGGACATCTTCACCATCGCCGACGCCCTGCACGACCCCAAATGGGAGGCTTTCATTCAGGAGAAGGCCGACCAGTACGCCAAACGGGCGAACAACCCGGGAGACGCCTCATGAGCGCCGCCGCCCACACCTCCGCCATCGAGCCCATCATCCGCGAAAAGCTGAGCGAGAAGCCGATTCTCCTGATGGCGCATCTGGTGCTCGGCTACCCCTCCATTGAGGAGAATAAAAAGGTCATCGCACAGATGGTCGACGCCGGAGTGGATCTGATCGAATTGCAGATCCCCTTCTCCGAGCCCATCGCCGACGGTCCGGTCATCGCCCAGGCCAACCAGGCCGCCATCGACGCCGGTTTCCGCGTCGATGCCGGACTGGAGGCCATCGCCGAGATCACCCTGACCCACGACATTCCGTTTTTGATCATGACCTACGTGAATATTCTGCACGCGCGCGGCATGGGTCAGTTCATCAGCGACGCCGCCAAGGCTGGGGTCAAAGGGCTCATCGTGCCCGATCTGCCGCTGCAGGAGGCCGGGGAAGCCATCGCCTGGAGCCGCGAAGCCGGGTTGGACTGGATTCAACTGATGACCCCCACCAGCCACGACGACCGCCTGGCGGCCATCGGCGCCGAGGCCGATGGCTTCGTCTACTGCGTGGCCCGACGCGGCGTCACCGGCAAGAACACCTCTTTTGATGACAGCGTGGGCGCATTCGTTACCCGCTGTCGCGCCGCAACCAAAGCCCCGCTGGCGGTGGGCTTCGGGGTCAAGAACGCCGAAGACGTGGCCTATCTGCAAGGCAAAGCGGAGATCGCCGTGGTCGGCACCGCCGCCATCGCCGCCCATCGCGAAGGCGGCGCCGAGGCCGTGGGCCGCTTCTTCCGCGGATTGCGCCCGGCAGACTGAACCCGTCACCTGCGCCGCCTGGACGCCTGATGCAGGCGCCCGGCGCCGCCCAGGCAGGCCGACCCGATTCGCCCTCTCAGCAGGAGTTCAGCCCATGCGCATGATCATCACCGGCGTCATCTTCTTCCTCGCGATCACCTTTGCCGCCGCCGCGCTGATGGGGGATCAAGCGTTCGAGATTGCGCGCAATCTGGTCAGCCACATCAACCCCATGTCGGCCCTCTACGCGCTTATCGCCATCCTCCTGGCCGGTTGGGGCGTGAGCCGCCTCAAACGCGACAAGTAGTCAATCGCCTTTTCCGCACAAGCGTAAACCCTCCTTGACAAAACCTCTCCACAAAAACCTCATCATGCTGTTTTTACTATGATTAACTGATTGGCCCATATCCTGCGTTAGTATTTGGCGTCACGAGAGTTTGCACACAATTTTTACACTCCGACGACCGCCAAGAGTCGCATCAGGATGCAAGCCATGAACGCTTCATTCGACAAAACAGAAAACGCAGCGCGTCAGACGTTGCAGAATGCCTACGGCGACGCCGAACCGCTGTACAAAGCGCAACTGAGCGCGCTGAACAAACTGTCCCGCAGCCCCGACGCCAAAGCGGCGGACTGCGCGGCGCAATTCGCCAACACCGCCACTTTGGGCGAACGGCTGCAGGCGCGCCTGCTCTACGACTGGCCCGCCAGCCTGAAGCCGGAGAACGGCATTCCCCAGATCGCCGACGCATTGGGCCGCACCCAGTTCACCCGACTGGCCATTGAGGCGCTGCTATATGAGATCACCGTCAACGACATCCCCGGCGGCTTTCACCAGGGGCTCAAGCACTGGCGTCATGCGCTGGCCACTGCGGTGGCGGCGCAAACCCTGGCCGAACGCACCGGCTTGGCCGACCCGCGCGAAGCGTGGATGAGCGGACTGCTGCACGACATCGGCAAGACGCCGCTCTACATCGGCCTGGGCGCCGATGCGGTGATGATCGAACAGATCGCGCAAGCCACCCCGTGGGAGGTGGATGAAGCCGAACGCCTCCTCGGCGGCGTCAGTCACGGCGCACTGAGCGCCTTCATGGCCGACCAGTGGGGCTTCCCGGCGCATGTGGTGGACGCCATCGCCGACCGTCACGAGTTGGACGACAAAGAGGAGGACGCAGGCCCCGACGAGCCCACTCTGCGCCTCACCGCCGTGCTGCAACTGAGCGACTATCTGGCCTGGATTCTGGGCATGGGCTCGGTGCCCGAGCGCCGTCACCCGACGCTATCGGAGGCGGTCACGCGTCTGATGCAACCGGAGCGGCTGGCCACCAGCGGACTGCTGCAACGCATTCATGGCGAGATGACGCGGCTGGCCGGGTTCTACCCCATCGACCTGCCGGGTCCGGGCTATTGGCGCGAAAATCTGCTCAAAGCCAACATTCAGTTGGGCCGGGTCAATGCGCAGCTCAAGCACGCCGCCCAGCACAAGGGCCATACGCCGTCGGCGGACACCTTCGCCAACCCGGCCCCGCGCGCCAGTCTTCTGGCGCCGCACCGGAGTCTCGACTTCCGCGAAATCTTTCGCTCCACCGCCAAGGCGGTGCGCAAGGATTTCCAATTTGGCCGGGTGCTGCTCTATCGCATCGCCTCGGATCGCAAGACTCTCAAACTGTTCGCCCAGGACGGCCCGCAGGAGCACGCCAATGAACAGCAACTGGCGTCGATCCCGCTGGAGGAGGGCGCCGAGTCGCTGCTCACCGCCATACGCCGCCGCCGCCCTTGGTTGATTCAAGGCGCCAACGCCCTGGAGCGGCGCATGCTCGACGCCCTGGGCGCGCGCGAGCTGGGCGTCTCGCCCATTCACAGCGACCGCTCCGCCCACGGCGTGATGTTATGTCATAACGGCAAACGCGGGCGCCCACTGGAGGCGCTGGAGCTGGGCGCGCTGGGCGCGGTGTGTCGTGAAATGGGCGCGGCGCTGGACCATGCGCGGCAGTACGCCCGCATGCGGCAAAGCGCCGAGCGCGACGCCCTGACCGGCCTCAACAATCGCGGCTACATGGATAAACGCTTGGCCCAGGAGTTCGCCTATGCGCGCAAACAGAACGCGCCGCTGGCGCTGGTGATGATGGATATCGACCATTTCAAGAAGTTCAACGATGACTTCGGCCACCAGGAGGGCGACCACGTGCTGAAAATGGTGGCCGGGACCCTGGGCGCGCTCACCCGCACCGATGGCGTGGCCGGTCGCTTCGGCGGCGAGGAGTTCATGGTGATTCTGCGCGGCGCGCAGATGGCCGACGCCATGCAGTACGCCGAGCGCATTCGCAGCGGCGTCGCCTCCATGGGGCGCGCGTTGGGCAAACGGCGCTACCAGGGGCGCCCGCTGACCATCAGCGTGGGGGTCTCCGCCTGTCAGGGCGAGCTGCCCGACGCCGAACATCTGGTCAAACAGGCCGACCAGGCCCTCTATCTGGCCAAGTCCCGCGGCCGCAATCGCGTGGCCGGGGACGACAAGGAGCGCACTGCGGCGTAATCAGCGCGCACAGAATAACAAAAACAGCAGGTTCGCATGAGCAGGGTGTGGAAGCACACCCATGTCTGGCCCCAGGATGGGGCAACACTGGTCCGAGGGTGGGAGCCCCTCGGGCCGGGGATCAGAGGGCGGCGTGATGACCCGCCCGCAACAGGGGGAAAAAGCCCACGGATGGGCTTTTTTTTTGCCTGAAATTTGAGATTAAAGGGGTTATCTAGTCGCCGCAAAATAGAAATAGACCGTTGAAGCGAGAAGATATTGAGGGCTGCGCCGTCAAACTCCCCAACAGACAAAGACCACACCGTGGGGCGCCGCCCCACACCCCGCTGGGGGCGCGGCCCCCAGACCCCGCCGCCGACCAGTCGGCGGCCAATAGTCAACGCAAGCGGGGCCTGCGTCACGCAAACATTGGCCGTTCCGTTCAATTTTGGTTTCGTATTGCTAGAGATGGCGCGCGTAGCGATCGATGGCGTCGAGCAGTTGCCGCTTGCTGATGGGCTTGCTCAAATGGGCGTCGCAGCCGGCGTCCAGACTCTTTTCGGCGTCGCCGCGCATGGCGTGGGCCGACAGCGCCACAATGGGCGTGGGCGTCACCCCCATGTCCGCCTCCCAGCGCCGCACCGAACGCGCCGCGCTCAAGCCGTCCATCAGCGGCATTTGAATATCCATCAACACCAGATCAAAGCGTTCAGACTCGATATAGCGCACCGCCTCGCGGCCATTGGGGGCCACCGTCAACTCCACGTTGGGTCGCGATTTCAGATAGGCCCGCGCCAGCAACACATTGTCCTCGGCGTCCTCCGCCAGCAGCAGGCGGATGCGGCGATGGCTCAAAGCGCTCTGGCCTGCGGAGTGATGCTCCGGCGATGAAGGAATCGGCTGGTGGGCGCGCTCCATTTCGACGGCGGCGGACTTCTCCACCAACGGCGTATTGAGCGTGAAGTAGAAGCGGCTGCCCACCCCCGGCTCGCTCTGTAAACGCAGCTCCCCGCCCATAGCCGCCACCAGTTGATGGCATAGGAACAGCCCCAGCCCCACCCCGCCCTGGCGCCGGGTGGCCGACCCATCCACCTGGTGGAAACGTTGGAAGATCGCCTGTTGGTGAGACTCGGGAATCCCCACGCCGGTGTCGATCACCTCCAACAGCACGGCCTGGCGCTCCTGTAGCGAAGCGCGTAGCACAATGCCGCCGCTGGGGGTGAACTTCAGCGCATTGCCCATCAGGTTGACCAGCACCTGACGCAGGCGGTCGGGGTCGCCCACCCGATAGGGCGAGACCTGCTCATCCCACTCCAGGCTAATGGAGAGCCCCTTCTCCTGCGCCAGATGGCGGAAAGTGGAGAGGGCGTCTTCCAGCAACAGACGCAGGTCGAACTCCTCGGCGCTGAGTTTGAGTTGATGGGACTCCAGACGCGAGACATCCAGGATATCATCCAGCAGCGTCAGCAACGCGCGCCCATTGCGATGGATCACCCGCGCATGCTCGCGTTCGCCCAGAGCCAGATTGTCGGCCTCGCCCATCAACTCCGCCAGCCCCAGAATAGCGTTCATCGGGGTGCGGATCTCATGGCTCATCACCGCCAAAAAGCGGCTCTTGGCCTCGCTGGCGGCTTCCGCCTCCTCCTTGGCCTCGCGCAACTCGGCATCGATCTTGGCGCGCGCCTGGGACATGCTGTTGGCGGTGGCGGCCATCTCGCTCAGCTCGCGAAAGCCCAGGCTCAGCGGATCCAAGTGCGCCGCCTCCCCCAGCGCCACGGTGCGCAGGAAGGCGCGGAACTCGTCGCTGTCGCGCTGCACCCGTTCGGCGAAGCGTTTGGCCACCCAGGAGAGCCCCAGCAGCAGCAGCAGCAACGCCGCAGCGCCCTCGGCCAACCCTTTGAGAATTGACAGCGTCAGCTCCGACTCCAATTGGCGAATTTCACGCTCGCTGGCGGCCAGGGAGGCGCTGGCGCCCACCAGCCAATTCCAGCCGGGCGCGCGCGCTACGTAAAATAGGCGGCGCTGATGCAAACTCTCCAACGAGTCATCGTGCAGCGGCAACTCCGGATCGAACAGAAAGCCGCCGCCAGAGTCGCCAAAGTGCATCAGCCGCTCGAGCATGCGTTTGCCCGACGGGCGCTGCAGATCCGGCAGGAAGTCCGCCGCGCCATCGCGCAGCAGCTTCTCGCCCAAATCGGAGATGAGGAAAAACGGCACCGAGCTCTGCTCCATATTGGCCGCAAACACCCGTTCGATGGTCTCCCGCTGCAGCTTCTCGGTCTCCTCGGCCATGCGCGCGCCAGCCCCGAAGACCCAACCAAAGGGTTTGAAACGTTTGGCGTAGAGCAGCCTTTCGCCCAACGACGAGTTGGCGTTGGGAATCACATGAAACGCGGCGTCCTGATCCGGACGCAGAAAGTGCTCTTGCTCGCTCACGCTGATTTGAGACGGCAGCACCAGAGCGTTCTGCTCGCGAGGAGAGTAGAGAAACAATTCGCCCCGAGTGCGGTTGTAAAGCAGGGGATCCAGCGCCTGGCGGATATCAAAGCGGATCTGGTTTTCCGGCGCATCCTGATCGCGCATGGCGTAGAGATGGCTGGCGATGGTCACCGCCTCATCCACGCGCAAACTCAGCCGCTCGCGCACACCGTTTTCCAACCCCTGGCGAGTGTAGCGGATGTGGGACAGTACGTGCTCGACGCGGTTTTTCAGGTCGGTGCGCAGATGCAGCAGGTGATCATCGCGCAGGGAGTGGGTCTGATGTTGGAAATCGACGTACTCGCTGCGCACCCACAGGGCGCCCAACGCCAGCAACAAGACGCCCACCAACCCGGCCATGCGTTGCAGCAACGCATGGCCAATGGCCGGCTTGAGCGCTATGGCATGGTAATCGGGCTCCGCCATCGTCCTTCCGTTCCGGCGCCAGTAGCGCGCAAATCCCCTCATCGGGCGTTATGACGCCCCTCGACTCCGTTTGCGCCGCAGCAAGCCCCACAACTGCTCAATCTCCTGCAAACGCAGGATTTTGGCCAAAAGCGCAAACACCAGAATGCCCCCGATAATCAGGGGAAGCAAGACAATCGCGCGCTCAGCGCCACTCAATTCACCGGCCCGCCAAAAACGCTCCACACCCCACGCCAGCGCAGCCGCCATACCGATGGAGGCCAACCCCGCGCGCCAGGCCGCGCGCCAGATCTCCGCATTCAATGAGAAGCCGATATCCTTCTTGAGCGCGCGCAGCAGCAGGGCGATGTTCAGATAGGAGGCCAGCGCCGTGGCCAACGCCAACCCGGCGTGGGCAAAAGGGAACATCAGAATGACATTGAACACCATGTTGGCCAGCATGCAGTACATGGCGATGCGCACCGGGGTTTTGGTGTTTTTGCGCGCATAGAAGGCGGGCGCGGCCACCTTGACAGCAGAGAACGCCACCAAGCCGGTGGCGTAGGCCAGCAGCGCCTGGGCGGTCAACGCGGTGGTCTCGGGGGTGAACGCGCCGCGCTCAAACAGCAGCGCCAGAATCGGCTCGCGCAGCACGATAAGCCCCACTGCGGCGGGGATGTTGATCACCACGATCAGGCGCAGAGCGAAGGAGAGGTCCTGGCGCAGCCCGTCGATGTCATTCTGCGCCGCATGGGCCGACAGAGCGGGCAAAATCGCCGTGCCCATGGCGATGCCGATGAGTCCCAGGGGAAACTCCACCAGACGGTCGGCGTAATAGAGATAGGAGATGGAGCCGTCGGGCAGCAGCGAGGCCAGCAGCACATCGAACAGCAGATTGATCTGCGCCACCGACACCCCCAGAATCGCCGGTCCCATCAACAGGAGGGTGCGCTTGATGGCCGGATGCTTGAAGTCAAAGCGCAGGCGAAACGGCAGGCCGATGCGTTTGAGCGCAGGCCACTGCAGCGCCAGTTGCAACACGCCGCCCAGGAACACGCCGATGGCCAACCCCACCGCAGGCTGCTCCAGACGCGGCGCCAACAGCGTGGCGCAGCCGATCAGCGACGCATTGAGCAGCAGCGGCGTGGCGGCGGGCACGGCGTATTTGTGGTGGCTGTTGAGAATGCCCCCCGCCAGCGCGCACAATGAGATAAACAGAATATAGGGGAAGGTGATGCGGGTGAGCAGCACAGTCAGTTCAAACTTCTCGGGATCATCATAGAAGCCCGGCGCCGCCACCGTAATCAGCAGCGGCATGGCCACCTGCCCGATCAGCACCACCCCAGCCAGCACCAGCAGCAGGGTGGTGAACACCGCCTGCGCCACGCGGCGGGTCTCGTTTTCGTCGCCCCGCGCCAGATAATCGGAGAAGACCGGTACAAAGGCGGCGCTAAACGCCCCTTCAGCAAACAGACGGCGCAAAAAGTTGGGGAGCTTCAGCGCAACGAAGAAGGCGTCGGCGCCCATGCCCGCGCCAAAGCCCCGCGCGATGACGATATCGCGCACAAAACCGAGGATGCGCGACAACAGGGTAAAGAAGCTGATGGTGCCCACCGCCCGCACCAAACGGTTGCGGCGCAGCGCCCGCGCCGCGCCGCCGGACGCCTCTTCGGTCGTCTCCTGTGCGTCGTTCATGGACGGTCGCCTCGACCACAAGCGCAAGGCGTTGGGAGAAAAGTGTTGACGAATGGGGTCATGATCGCCTAGTCTGCGCGTTTCCGTGGCGCCGGTTTGTGCTGGGATGCGCGCAGGTTTGGTTTTCGCCCTGCGCGGAACATCAAGTCACGCAGCCCAATGGGCGCACGGATCTGTCCGTTCAAATGAACGCACAGAGTAGGTTCACCGCCATGCGCGCGCAAGGCCAGGCGTTGAAATCGTCTGGAAGTTGGGAACTCAGGCTAACCGCTTCGACCCCTGACCTGCGCGCGCCTGTCAAAATACGATCAAAGACCGAACGTTACCGTTTGTATACCAGAGGAGTCCGCGCAAGTGGCCAATCATAAATCCGCCCTCAAACGCATCCGTCAAACCGCCAAGCGCACCGAGCGCAACAGCCAAGCCAAAGCCCATATGCGCACCATCACCAAGCGTGTGGCCACTGCGGTGGAAGCTGGCGACGTGGACCAGGCCAAGAGCAGCCTGCAGGACGCCATCTCGGTGCTGGATCTGTCCGCCAAAAAGGGCATCATCCACAAGAACCAAGCTTCGCGTCGGGTCAAGCGTCTGAACGCCCGCGTCAAGAAGATGGTCACCGCCGGAGCCGCGGCCTGATCGACCATGCGCCGGTGTGGTCGCCACAGGCTATTGGCCCGTGCGCGCCCAACCCCTCCCCCTGCCGCTTACTGCGCCTCATCCGTGAACGCGCACAAGCCCAGAGCGCGGAGCGCATTGTGATCTGAACCAAGCGCATGAGCCGACCGGGAACTCCCCGGTCGGCTTTTTGCGTGTTCAGCTTGCGTCGTCGCGCTGGAAAATTGAGACCTCATGGAATTCGCCAAGCTCCCCATTCCCGAGCTGGTGCAAGCCGGCATCCGCGACTGCGGATACACCCAATGCACCCCCATTCAAGCCGCCACCTTACCGCTGTCGCTGGCGGGCAAGGACGTGGCCGGACAAGCGCAAACCGGCACCGGCAAAACCGCCGCATTTTTGATCGCCACCTTCTCCCGCCTGGTCAACGAACCGCGTAAGCTGGAGGCCAAAGCGGGCCATCATAGCGCGCCGCGCGTGCTGGTGATCGCCCCCACCCGCGAGCTGGTGGCGCAGATCGAACAGGACGCCATCGGCCTCAATGGCCACACCCAGTTCAATATCCTGGCGGTGTATGGCGGAATCGATTACGACAAGCAGCGCGATGCGCTCACCGATGGCGGTGTAGATGTCCTCATTGGCACCCCAGGCCGCTTGATCGACTACTTCAAGCAGAAGGCGTGGATCGCCAAAGGCATCGAGGTGCTGGTCATCGACGAAGCCGACCGCATGTTCGACATGGGCTTCATCGACGACCTGCGCTACATGCTCAAACGCATGCCGCCCTACCAGGAACGGTTGTCGATGCTGTTCTCGGCCACCCTCTCCTATCGCGCCCAGGAGCTCTCCTACGAATACATGGACATGCCCGAGGTGCTCTCCACCACGGTGGACGTGAAGACCGCCGAACGGGTAACCCAGGCGCTCTACCATGTGATGGGCAGCGACAAGATCTCCCTGCTGGCGGGCATCCTGCGCCAGGAGATGCAGCACGACGACGAAGAGGGCATCACCGGCTCGCGGGCGATGATCTTCGTCAACACCAAGCGCGCCGGCGAGCGGGTCAAACGCTGGCTGGACTTCAACGGCATCAGCACCGGTTATCTCTCTGGCGACGTGCCCCAGGTCAAACGCCTGAAGGTTCTGCGCCGCTTCCAAGAGGGCGAGTTGGCGGTGCTCATCGCCACCGATGTGGCCGGGCGCGGTCTGCACATCGATGGCGTCACCCACGTCATCAACTACGATATGCCGGAGAACCCCGAGGATTACGTCCATCGCATCGGCCGCACCGCGCGCGCTGGCGCCCAGGGCGACGCCATCTCCCTGGTGGATGAGGAGGGCGCCTACAATCTCGAGGCGATTGAGAAGTACATCGGCATGAAGATCGAGACCGCCTGGGCCGAAGACGCCTTGATGGCGGAGCTCAAGCGTCCGCCCAAACCGCCGCGCAAGGAGCGTGACGAGCGCGGCGGCAAACGCCGCGATGACAAGCGCAGCGGCGGCCCCTCGCGCGGGAGTGGCGAGCGCAGTAAGAGCCGACGTCGCCCCAAGAAGAGCGATGACGCCTCAGGCGAAGCCGCCGCACCCGCTCAAGAGGCGGCGCAGAGCGCCGCCGGTTCCACCCCCCAGGGCGCGCCGCAAGCGGCGCCTGACGGCGAGGCGCCGAAGAAGAAACGTCGCCGCAGACGGCGGCGCAAACCCGCCGATGGGCAGGCGCAAACCACCAACAGCGGTGGCCAGGGCGAGGATCAATCCGCCAGTTCCCCCCGCGAATCGTCCAACGACGCGGGTTCAAGCGAATAATCTCAGATATTGGCGTCGCGCCGGGGGCGAACACCTCTGTGCGACGCCCTTCAATGCCGCCGCGCATTGATCGCTGCTGGCCGCACCGCCGCCCACGGCGGTTTCGCCACAGCCTGTCAAATACGACGCCAACACGATCCCGCTGCGGGGTCGCCAACCAAGGAGCGCAATCATGTCTGAAGTCCAGAACCCGCAAGACGCCGCCGCCGGACAGGAACCGCCGGTGTTTCACGTCGCCAAACTCTACCTGAAAGATCTCTCCTTCGAGAGCCCCAACGCCCCGGACGCGTTTGGCGAAACCGGCGAGCCCAAAGCGGAGTTCAACCTCGACACCAAAGCCGCGCGCAAGTCCGACGATCACTATGAAGTCACCCTGCAGGTGACGGTGACGGTGAAAGACGCCAGCGGCGAGAAGACCATGTTCCTGGCGGAAGTGGTGTATGCCGGTCTGTTCCTGATCAAGAACATCCCTGAGCAGCATCTGCCCATGGTGCTGGGCATTGAGTGCCCCAACATCCTCTTCCCCTACCTGCGTCAGCTGGTCTCCTCGGTGGTGCAGGATGGCGGTTTCAAGCCGATGGTGCTGGACCCCATCAACTTCGCTGCTCTGTTCCAGCAAGCACAACAGCAGCAAGCCGCGCAGCAGGCCGCCAACTAAGCGCTGCTTCGCACACACGCACAAAAAAGGCGCGACCCCAAAGGGTCGCGCCTTTTTTTATAGTCGCTAGCATTCAATAGTGAACATTTGGGCGCTGAAAGATATCGAGGGCTATGCCCTCGAGCTCCCAAGGTCAACATCCAAACCGTGGGCTCCGCCCACACCAGCTTAAGGGTCACAGACCCTTAAGAATCCCGACAAATTTCCGTTGGAAATTTGTCCCATAGTCAGCGCAAGTTCAGCCTGCGTCACGCAAACATTGAGCGCTTTGGATGTGTGTCATTCTGGATTCAAGCGACTATATATTCTCATCACCTTTTGAGCCCTGTCATCAGCCACACGGCTCTAACCCACGCTCTGTGACGAGGGGGGAGTCCCGCACATCGCGCAGAGGGTTAGACGCTCACGCCCGCCTTGCGGAAGAACGCCTCCATATCGGCCACCGCTTTATCGCGCTGCTCCTCGCCCCATTGCGCCTCATCCACCAGCCGGTGGATCTCCTGCTTGGCCACCACCGAAACATGGGGATCGTTGAGGGTGTTGATCGCCTTGAGGGTGGCCAAACCGGTCAGAAACAGCACCGGCATACGGCTGTTGGCCGCGCGCAGTTGGTTGAGCAGCTCGGTGCCGGTCACCTTGGGCATGTCGAAGTCGGTGATCATCAGATCGAACGACTCGCTGCTGAGTTTATCCAGCGCCTCCTGGCCATCGGAAACCACCGTCACATGGAACCCAAGCGGCTCCAAAATCCGCTTGCGCCAGATGTACTGGGTGCCGGTATCATCTTCCGCGTACAACACGCGCGCGCCCTGCTTAATACGCGGTTTCAGACGGTTGACGAAATCATCGAGCTTCATGTCAGGCCCTTTCGCGCCAGCGGGAAGTCGGCGACGGATCGACCGACCTTCCCGGTTATTTTCCCCCAAAACGATAGTTTCATACTGCGCTAAAAACAGCTAAGAAATCAACGCTATAATTCAGTTTTTTACTGCAAAAGAAGCGAACGAAACTCATTGCGCTCCCGCATCCAAATAGGCTTGTACCGCCGCATACGCTGCGCGCAGAGCCTGCGCCGCTTGCGTCTGCTCCTGGGATGTCATCGCTGAGGGCGACTCACGCAAACGCATCTCCACCGCGCGCACCGTTTCACTCAGTTCATCCAGACCCAGATTCACCGCCACGCCCGCCAGCTTGTGCAGCGCCGAGGCCGCCGCCTCCGGCGGCATCTGCGCCACGCTGTCGACAAAGCCGTCATGATCCACCAGGAACTGCGAGAGGAACTGACGATAAACTTCGTCATCTCCCCACAGTTTGAGACTGCGCGCAACATTCAGTTCACTGGTTGCTAGCGCAATTTTCTCAGGGATTTTCGGCGCATCGCTCTCCACCTCCGCAGAATCCACCGCGCTGACCCGCCAATTGGTGAGTTTTAAAATCAGCGCCACCGCCAGCTCCACGTCCAATGGCTTGGCGACGAACCCATCCATGCCCGCATCCAGCGCCATGCCGCGTTCGCTCTTGAACGCCCCCGCCGACAACGCAATGATGGGGATCTTCTCGCCACCGGGCAGCGCGCGCAGCGCCTGAGTGGCGGCGTAGCCATCCATGCCGGGCATCTGCACATCCATGAGAATCAGATCATAGCCGCGATCGGCCTGCACCATGGCGATGGCGTTCTCACCGCCATCGGCCTGGTCGACATGGGCTCCTTCGCGGTGAAACACCCGTTGCGCCACCTCCCGGTTGACCGGGTTGTCATCCACCACAAGGATGCGCATTCCCTGCAGACGCTCAACCCGCGGCGGCGCTCCCGATGCGGGCTCCTCCCCAGAGCGACGGCGGCGCGCTTGCTCTATGGCGCGCGCCAGCGCCAACGGAGTGACCGGCTTACCCAAACGCGCATCGGGCGCAGAGCCGTTGAAGGTGGTCGACAGCGGACCGGTCTCGCGGCGCGTGAGCAGAATCAGCAGCGGTGGCTCATCGCTCTGCTCCCGCCCCAGCGCCGCCCATTCGGCATGCGCCGGATCGCCATATTCGCCATCCAGCACGCACTGGTCGGCCAACACCACGTCCACCCCCTCATCCAGGGTGATGGCGGGGGTGGCGGCGGGATCCTTGGAACTGGTCAAACACGGAGTCAGATCCACCGCATCACAGCCCAAGGCCGCTACACACTGTGCAATGGCCGATTGGGAGTGGGCCGTCTGAATCGCCAGACCCACGCGCAATTTCGCGTCCGAAATCGCCGGGGGCGCCTCTTCCAAGTCGGCGTCGCAAGCCAAATCCAGGGTGAAGAAGAATTCACTGCCTTTGCCCTCTTCACTGGCCACCGACAATTCGCCGCCCATCAAGCCTGTCAACTCGCGACTGATGGTCAACCCCAGTCCGGTGCCGCCAAAACGGCGCGTGGTGGAGCTATCAGCCTGGGAGAACGCCGCAAAAATCCGCGATTGCTGCTCCGGCGTCATGCCGATGCCGGTGTCGCTGACAGCGAACCTCAACACACAGCGCCCAGGCTCGGCGGGCTGACTCTCAATGACCACGGCCACATGTCCCTCGGCGGTGAACTTGATGGCGTTGTTGGCCAGATTGATCAGAACCTGTTCCAGACGCAGAGAGTCGCCAATCAGCTTGTCACACTGGGGCGGCGGCGTGATGGTCACCTCCACCAGCTTGTCGCCCAGATTGGCGTTGAGGATCACCCCCAGATTATCGAGCATGGCGTAGAGCGAGAACGGCGCCTGTTCGATATCCAGTCGCCCCGCCTCCAATTTGGAGAAATCGAGGATGTCATTGATGAGAAACTGTAGAGACTGGCCCGCCGTGCAGATTTTGCTGGCCATGCCGCTGGCGTCTTCCGGCAGGCCGGAGTCGGCCAGCAGATTGGCCAGACCGAGGATGGCGTTGAGCGGGGTGCGGATCTCATGGCTCATATTGGCCAGAAACGCGCTCTTGGCGTGGTTGGCGCGTTCGGCCTCCTCTTTGGCGCTCTGCAGCGCGTCCATGGCGCGCATCAAACTGCGCTGATAGTTGCGAATGCCCAGGTGGGTGCGGATGCGCGCCAGGATAATCCCGGCGCTGAAGGGCTTGCCGATGTAGTCCACCGCGCCCAACTCCAGACCGCGCTCCTGCTCCAGATCCTCATCCTTGGCGGTGACAAAGATCACCGGAATCTCAAAAGTGCTGGAGCTCTCTTTGAGGCGGGCGCAGGTGTCGTAACCGTTGATGCCGGGCATCATGACGTCCAACAGGATTATGTCCGGCTGCCGCTCGGCGGCCAGCTTCAGCGCCTCATTGCCGTTGGAGCAGAAGATCAGGCGATAGTCGTCGCGCAAAATGCCGCGCAACGCCTGCAGATTGCTGGGCTCATCATCGACCACCAGAATCAGGCTCTTGTTATCTTCGGCGTCACTGCGATGGGCGCTATTCATCATGCTCCCTTGTACTGCGCATGAAGATGCGGCTCAGGCCACATTCTGACGCTGTTCGAAGCTATCCCATTTCTGCTTAATCTCGAGCAACTGCGGCATCAGACCCAGAAACGCCTCCAGCAAGCGCGGCTCAAAGTGCAAGCCGGAGCCTTCACCCATGACGTCGATGATGCGATCAATAGGCCACGGATCCTTATAGGGCCGCTTCATGCTCAGAGCGTCGAACACGTCGGCCAGCGCCACAATGCGCGCCGCTTCGGGGATATCCTCCCCCGCCAACCCGTTGGGGTAGCCGCTGCCGTCCCACTTTTCGTGATGATACAGCGCGATCTGGGCGGCCATTTGGAACACCGGCGCTTTGCTGTTCTTGAGGATGCCGTGTCCGATCTCGCTATGGGTCCGCATCACCCGCCACTCATCGGCGTCCAGCTTGGCCGGTTTGCGCAAGATGGCGTCGGGAATGCCGATCTTACCGGTATCGTGCATGGGTGCGGCTTGCTCGATCTGCTTGGCTTCCTCTTCGCTCCAACCACATTCGCGCGCCAACAGGCCAGCATAAGCGGCCATGCGCCAGATGTGCACGCCGGTGTCGGAGTCATTATAGTGCCCGGCCGCGCCCAGCATGAAGATGGCGTCGCGGTGGCTATCCTCCAAGCGGATGGCGCGCACCAGCGATAGATGCGTATTGATTCGAGCAAGGACGATGGGCGGCGACGGCGGTTTGATGATGTAGTCGACGCATCCGGCTTCAAAGCCTTCGGCCTCATCGCCCACGTCCGATAAACTGGAGACAAAGATGACCGGAATATGCTCGGTCTCGGGGTCGGCTTTGAGGGCGCGACACACCGCATAGCCATCCATATCCGGCATTTTGATATCCAGCAGAATCATCGCCGGACGCTGCTGTCGCGCCACCGCCAACGCCTCATTGCCGCCGCGGGCAAACAGCAGACGGTATTTGGACGACAGAATCTGACGCATGGCCGCAAGATTTTGCGGTTCATCATCGACGATTAGTAAGGCGCCATACGGCATGCCCACGCTCCATTCACTCCAACGAAATCTTCAATGTGTCGGCCAAATCGCGCACAGCTTGTGCGCAAGCCTGGAAGTCAAACCCTTCCAGCCCTTCGCGCACCCCCTTCAACAGACTCTCTGGAGCCAGTTGCGCGATGCGCTCCAGCACCGCTTCGGCCGGCTCTGGATCATGTGTGGCCAGCGCAGCCAACATGTCGCGCAACAACGGCTCCACGGCCTTGGCGTCCACCGCATCAGCCGCTGCGCCGAGATCCTGCGCATTCGCGTCCGCCGCCGACGGCGCGTAGCGTGAAATTGAGTCCAATCCTATGGTGATTGCTTCGCCAAGATTGGACAAAATCGTTTGCGCGCTTGTTCCCTCCAGCAGCGCCTCCTCGGCCTCGCCCGCATAGCGCGCCACATCGCGCAACCCCAGGTTGCCCGCCGCCCCTTTGAGCTTGTGGGCAATCGCCGAGCCCTGCTCTGGAGAAGCGTCCTCAATCTGCGTCACCACATCTTTGTAGTCCGCTGCAAAACGGGTGAGGTAGCGCTGGTAGACGGCTTTGTCACGCCACACCTGCAGCGCCCCCTGCACATCCAGTCCCGCCAGATCGCTGTGCTCCTCCTCCGGCTCCGACGCGGTGGGCGTCTCGGGCGGCGGCGTCTGCGCGTCAGCTCCCTCCGGCTCGCGCTGCGGCGGCTCCCAGCCGGTCATCCGCTGGATCAGCCCCACCGCCATCTCCACATCGAACGGTTTGGCGATAAAGGCGTCCATGCCCGCCTTGCTGGCTTTATCCTGCTGATTTTTGAATGCGCCCGCCGTCAACGCCACAATCGGCAGAGACTCCATATCGGGCAGCGCGCGAATCTCATGGGTGGCGGCGTAGCCATCCATCACCGGCATCTGCACATCCATCAAAATGATGTCAAATGCGCGCGCGGCGTGGCGCACCTTCTGCACCGCCTCCAGACCGTCGTTGGCCAGCGTCACCTCGGCGCCTTCGCTCACAAAGATGCGCTGCGCCACCTCGCGGTTGATCTCGCTATCATCCACCACCAGCAGGTTCAAACCGGTCAAGCGGCGGCTGGGCGCCCCAGAGGGCGCGGTGCGCGTGGCGTTGGCCGGATTCTGCGCCTTCTTGGCTTTGACCACGGCGTCATACAGGGTGGACGGCGTCACCGGTTTGCTCAGCACCGCATCCACATAACGCAACTCCGGCGCGTTGCTCAGCGACTCCAGAGCATGACCGGTCACCATCACCACAATGGGCGTGCGCTCAACAGCGCACATCTCGTGGACCCGCTGCGCCACCTGCAGACCATCCATGCCCGGCATGCGCCAATCCACCACCAGCACGTCGGTCTGCTCCTTGCCGCCAGCGAGCTTGCGCACCACATCCAGCGCCTCTTCGCCGCTGGCGGTTATCGTGCTTGACCACCCCAACCCCTGCGCGGTCTGGGCAATGGCTTCCCGCGCTTCGGGGCTATCATCCACCACCACCATGTCTATTTCCGACATATCCGGCTGCGATAGTTGAATATCTTCGGCGCATTCGAATGTCAGTGTAAAGCAAAATTGACTACCCTTGCCCAATTCGCTGGTCAGAGTGATCTCACCGCCCATCAGCGACACCAGTTGTCGGCTGATGGCCAGCCCCAGCCCGGTGCCGCCAAACTGCCGCGTGGTGGAGGTGTCGGCTTGGGAGAAGGGGGCGAAGATCTCTTTTTGCGCCTGCTCGGAGATGCCGATGCCGGTGTCCACCACACAGAATGTCAGCGTGGCGGAGCGCTCGGTGCGATCCTCCAGGGTGATGCGCAACGCCACATGGCCGCGCTCGGTGAATTTGATGGCGTTGCCGGTGAGGTTGATCAGCACCTGCTCCAAGCGCAGGGCGTCGCCACACAATAGATTGGCCTGGGTGGGCGGCGGTGAGATCACCAACTCCAAATCTTTTTCGCCCACATTGGAGGCCATGATGGTGGAGAGATTCTCCAGCACATCATTGAGCAGGAAGGGGGCGCGCTCAATCTCCAAACGCCCCGCCTCCAGTTTGGAGAAGTCGAGGATGTCGTTAATGATCAGCAACAGGGTGCGCCCGGCATTGACCACCTTGCGCACCATAGCGTTGGCGTCGCCAGGCAGCTCCTGCTTCTGCAGCAGATAGGCCATGCCCAGAATGGCGTTCATGGGGGTGCGGATTTCGTGGCTCATATTGGCCAGAAACTCACCCTTCACTTTGTTCAATCGCTCGGCGTTACGGCGTGCGGCATCCAGCTCGGCGGTGCGTTCGGCGACCCGTAACTCCAGCTCATCCCTGTGCTCAATAAGCTGTTTTTCCAGCAACATGCGCTCGGTCACATCGTAACTGACGCCGAGCATGCGGTAGGCTTTGCCGGAGTCGTCGCGGAACACCACGCCGTGGGTCTTGATGTGGCGGATGGCGCTGTCATCCAGGCGAATGCGGAAGGTCTCATCCAGCGGCGCGCCCCACTTAAGGGCGGCTTCGATGGCGTTCAAAAAGTCGCGCCGATCCTCCTCCAGAATGCGCTCGGTCCACGCCCCCTGGCGCGCATCGAAGGCGTCGCTGGTCAGATCGAACAGCTCCAGCATCTGCGTATCCCAGTGCAGA
The DNA here is from genome assembly GCF_002109495.1 of Magnetofaba australis IT-1. NCBI lineage: Bacteria > Pseudomonadati > Pseudomonadota > Magnetococcia > Magnetococcales > Magnetococcaceae > Magnetofaba > Magnetofaba australis. Next base: position 67,712 of record NZ_LVJN01000015.1, on the reverse strand, counting down.
CGGTCGACGCCGATCTCCCAGTCCCAAATGCCAATGCCGCCGGCGCGGGTGGAGAGCTCCAGCCGCTCCTTGACCTGGTTGAGCTTGATATTCTGCGCCTCCAACTCCGCGTTGAGGTTACGGATGACGTTGGTGGCGGCGCGTTCGCTGGTGATGTCGCGAATTTCGCTGATCACCAGTTTCTTATCGCCCTCGCCGCTCACATTGAGGCTGATCTTGACCGGAAATTCGGTGCCGTCGCGGCGCAAGGCATAGAGATCGTCGCGGCCCCGGCCCATATCGCGTTTAATCGGATGTTGCAGGAACTCGCTGCGCAGGGCGACGTGCCCCCCCTGATGACGCTTGGGAATGAGGATCTCCACCGGCGCGCCCAGCAGCGCCTCGCGGCTGTAGCCAAACAGCGACTCCACCTCATTATTGACCAGCACAATACGCCCTTGGGCGTCGCTCACCACAATGGCGTCGGGGGTGGACTCCAGCAGGGAGCGGAAGCGCTCTTGCGACTCCTGCAACTCGCCCATGGTGATCTGACGCCGCGCCCAGATCTGCGCGTTGTACCACACCAGAATGCCCAGCATCAGCGCAATCAACAGGTAACCGACAATGAAAGCGCTGCGCAAAGAGGCGCTCAACTCCTGGTAGACCTCAGCAGGGATGTAGTGCGCCAAGGTCCACTGCTCTTTGGCGTCGGCGCGCAGAGCCACGCCGTTGACGGCCAGTTCGCGGGTGGGCTGGAAGGTGCGATAGGTGAGCAGCGCGCCATTGATCTCACGCTGGCCGCGCAGGGGATTCTCTTGGATGATCCGCCACAGATCGGGATGGCGGTTGGCCACGGTCAAATGGCGACGCTCCGGGAACATAAAGCCCCACTCGTCGGATTGACTGGCGCCGCTGAGCCAATAGCCATTCTGATTGATGATCCAAAACTCCCCCAGAGCATCGCGAAAGTTGTTGGAAAGGCGACTGATCAGATCCGCGCCCTTATAGTTGACCACCACCATGTTCTTGGTTTTGCCCTGGCCGTCAAACGTGCGCGCGCCAAAGCGGATCATGGGCAGGAAGGGGATCTCCACCTGTCCCCGTTCAACGTTCAGGTCAAACGGCGACAGGTAGATCTGCTCGCGGTTGAGCTGTTGAATCTCTTTGACGTAGTAGCGATCGCCTTTGTTCTGCAACTGGTCGGCGGTGACGGCGTCGATGCGGCCATTGCGGTTGTTGATGCGCACCATCTCCTGTCCGTCGCCATCGAGCAGCTGCAGTTGGTCATAGATATTGCGGCGGTAGAAGACGAAGGAACGGAAGGTTTCGGTAATCAGCTTGTTGCGCGCAACGGGATCATCAGTGAAGCCCTCCATCATCTGTTCAAGGTGCGACAGATAGAGGGTGTCTTTTTCGATCCACGCCAAGCGGAATCGCATGGCGTTGAAGGTGTTGCTCATGGCGATGCGGGCGCGCACGCGCACATCGCTGCGCTGCTTCTCCACTTCACTGTCGTAGAGATACCAGGCGCCCACGCCCAGCAGCGCCATCATTGGCGCCCATACCAGGAGGGCGCGCCGTAGGGCGCTGAACAGCACCCGAGCCGAGGAGGGGTCGGCGGTGTTGGAATTGGAGATCATCTCGACCCGGGCGGCGAATAGACCGCATTGGTGGGTTTTGCTGCCGCAAACCCCCGTTACAGAATGTGATTAAAAACTTAAACCGAGACGCCGGGAAATGCAAACAGCGATGCGACGAGCAGGTTTTCAGACTACGGGCGCGTGCAGTCGCTCCACCCAGGGCGCGAGCGTTTCCAGGGGCTCGGCGGGAGCTGGGCCTAATAAACTCAGGTTCTGATCGGTGCGCAGCCGCGGCAAGCGCGGCGCAAACGCGCGCAAGAGAGGGTTGCGGGCCTGCAGATGGGCGCAGAGGGACTCTCCGGCGGCCTTGGCGGCGGCGTATTCCGCCACTCCCTCGGGCTGCTCTTCAATAAACACCGTCGAGGGGTAAAATAGAGTTAACGGCTTGTCTGAACCGATAACATGGCGCAATAGCGTAACGGTGTTAGAGAACCCAACCACATAAAATTGTGAGAACATGGCAAAACGATCAGCGTCAAACACATCCCCATGCGCGCCGCCGCCGATGGGCGGTGTAGCGAAGTAGTAAAGATGGGTCACATCCGTCAAATTGGCCAGAACATCGGGCTCGGGCGGCGCGGTGACATCCCACGCCATCACCCCGCAGCGGCCGCCCGCTTGCCCGATCTCATCGGCCACGCGCTGGGCGTCGTCGGCGCCATGGGCGTAGGTGATCATCACCTCGCCGCCGCCTGCGGCGATGAGTTTGGCGCAGATCTCGCCCAGTCCCCGTGCGCCGCCGAGAATCAGCGCATGCTGTCCAGCGTAGCGATTGTGCCCATGGGCGGCGAAGATCTCCGCCGCGCTGGGTTGCGCGGCGGGGGGCGGACGATGGAACGCCGCCAGCGTTCCGCGCAATTGTGCGCCCGAGACGGCGATTTTGATGGGCGCGCGCGGGGTAGAGGCGCGTTTCACCACATACTCCAACGCTGGTGAAGCGCCCTCGGCGCTCTCATCGCGTTGCAGCTCCAGCCCGGAAAAGAGCGAGTGCAGCCCCGGACAGAGCATCCCCACCACCCGGGTGGTGGCCAGCAGAACGGCGATCCAGGCCGGTTCGGCGGTGACCGCCAATTGCGGGAACAGCGCCTCCAAGCGCTGCGCATCCAGAAACAACGGCGTGGCGCCGCGCATCCCTTTGAGGCTGGCGAAGGGCGGATCTTCCGGCGTGGCGGAGGCGTCCCCTCTGGCTGGCTGTGCAGCCGTTAAGCGCGCCAACGCCGCATTGGGCTCCAGCCAGATGCTGGCGCGCGCCGTCCCTTCAGCGCCCACCACCTGCGCCAACCAGGCCCCGTCGGACTCCTGGCGCGGTTCGGCCAGGGTGACGGGATCATCCAAAAACACCGGCTGATGAAACGCGGCGCGCACCGTGCGCCAGGACGCGGCGCCGCGATGCGCCGCCAACTGGTCCAGCGCCCACAGCGTCAGGTGCAGCCCGTGAACCATGATCGCCCCATAAGGAGTGCGCCGAGCGACCACCGGGTCCACATGCAACGGATTGAAGTCACCGGAGAATTCTGCGAACGCCTGTTGATCATCGAGACTGAATTGGCGTGATAACGTAACGCTCATTTACTTTCCAATACTGCATAACACTGAGACTATAAGAAACGCGCACTCAATCCATTGCGTGCTCAGAGGCAAACTAATGAGGGTCCAGGGAAATCATTTCCCTGGCGGGTCAAGGGCAGAGCCCTTGCGGGTCGAGGGCGGCGCCCTCGTGGGGTCTGGGGCACAGCCCCAGTCTCTTTCCTCCCCCAATCAGCCGCTCATTGGAATTCAGAGCGTATCACATGTTCTCTGCTGACAACTGATTGGGACGATCCTGATCGCCATCGGCACGGAAGATCGACGGCGCCGCCTCCCCTTTGAAGGCGTAACGAATGCGCACATTGCGCTGTTCGAACGGCTCAAAATAGTTGGGCGCGATGAATGCGCCATCGGGGTCGAGAGCGAAGAAGCCCGCCTCGGCCAGGGGGGCGTCATCGGGCAAGGCGGCGCACAGGTCGGCGTATTCGCACTCCAATTCGGCCAACTCGGCGCGCAGCGCGTCGCCGCACTGGCCCAGATGGGCGATATCGCCCCAGAAGTCCACCAGCCGCAGCGCGCCCACCCCCGCATGTTCAGCCCGACGCGCCGCCAACAGCGCCACCGGCTTGTCCGCTCGCACCACCGCATACACGCGATAGGTATAGTACGGATGCTCCAGAAAACGGGTGTGAAAATGGCGCGCGCTCTTGGCGGGAATCTGCCCATCGTCGATGGCGCTCACATCCAACTGCGCCAGGGCGGCGGCGTCCAGCAGACGCAACTGCGCAGCGCCGGGCGCGCCGGGCGGAATCACAAAGTCGTCGGGACGGTGGGTCAGCACCGTTGGAGCATCGGGACGCAGCAACAGATATTGCGTCAATTCGTCGCTCACATAACGGAGCGCGCGATACATGGGTGGGTGCGTAGGGTTGATCCCCACCACGCCGAAGCAGGCGGCGGACAACTCCCGCATCATGGTGAGCAGCAGTTGCAGCCCCAGCCCGGCTACCCCCGCGTCATCGCGCACCTTCCACAGCGCCAGCCACGCCACATTGCGTCCGGTCAGTTGCGGGTCGTAGCGGCGGCTGTCGATGAAGCCCAGCACCCCCAGCAGCTCCTCCCCGCGCCACGCCAGAAAGTAGTCATAGCCATCCCGCTCCACCGAGCGGTATTGCCACTCAAACAACCCCTTATGATGCGCCAGAACGTGCTTGGCCGACCAATATTGGCGCAGGAACGCCATCACACGCTCACGCTCATGGGCGGCGCACAGGCGAATTTCAACGCCGCTCATGAATTTGCTCCAGGTAGGATGGCTGTTGTCGGAAGAGGAAAGATATTGAGGGCTGCGCCCTCAAACTCCCCTGAAGATCAACTTCCACACCGTGGGCTCCGCCCACACCCGCTGGGGGCGCGGCCCCCAGACCCCGAAAAATCGGGCCATAAATGTCCCGATTTTCCCCCTGTCTGGTTCTGCGCATCCCTTTTGCTCCCGCCTTATCCGAACGTCCCATCACGCATCCAACACAATATGACCGGGGCTTGGATACTCCTCTTTTGCATCCCACACAAACAGATGCTCAGACTCCTCGCGCCAGCCCGACGCCCGCAGCAGACGCAAACACGGCGCATTGCGCTGCGTGGGCAGATAGCGCGCCTCCAAACGTTCGGCGCCACGACTGCGCGCCTCCGCCACCGCCAGATGCAGCAGCGCCGCCTCCACCCCGCGCCCCATCACCCGGCAACTGAGGATCCAATCACTCACCCGCGCCGTGGCCCCGTCAACGTCCAACGCCACCACCCCGGTCAATCCCGAATCGCCAAACCGATCGCGCACGCTCACCGCGCGCAGCCAGTGGTTCGGCTGCTGCGTCCACGCCGCCAACTCCGCCTCACTTAAGCGCCGCGTGGAGAGATTCATTTGGTTTGTTTTATTAAACAGTTGCGCAATGCGCGGCGCATGGGACTCATGCGCCTGCACAACCGTCACAGTAACGCCTAGCGTCGCCAACCAGTCGTCGATGGAGTCCACCCCATCGCGGGCTTCGCGCCGCTCCCGTTCGGCGGCGGCTAATTCGGCGCGCCGCCGATCCTCCCCACTCAGCGCCGGTTGATCGAAGCAGTCCAACGCGCGCAACGCGGCGGCGTATTCAGTGGGCTGCTTAGGCCACTCCGGGACCAACACATCGGGCAGCGCCTCGCGCACCCGTCCGCGCTCGGCGGGGTTGTCGTCGATGAACAGCACCGATTTCAGCCCCAGATTGATCTCATCGGTGAGCGCGGCGATATTGGCCGCCTTATCGTTCCAGTTGATGCGCCACCCGGCCAGATCGCCGCGTTTCAGCACCATCTCCGGGCGCTTATCAAACGCCTCCAGCGCCACCGACTCCTCATTCTTGCTGGCCAGAGCGATCTGCACCCCGCGCCGGGTGAGCGCCTTGAGCCCCTGCTGAAACGCCACGAACGCCTCGCCCACATGGTCATGCCCACCCAGGCGCACCCCCTGCCAACCGGTCTCGCCAATCACCCCGCCCCACAGGGTGTCGTCCAGATCCACCACCGCCAGCCGACGCGACTCCCCCCGCAAAGCGGTGACGGCGGCGCGCACATCGGCGGCGGCGGCGTCGAACACGGGGTTGGCGTAGGGGGTTTTGGTGGTGAACGCCATGCGCGGCGCGGCGGCTTTGGGACCGGCGGCCATGAGCCAGTTCTGCGCATCCAGCAGGTGGATATTAGACGTGTCCAGCTTCTCCGCCAGATAGAGATTGGCCCGCGCCAGCAGATGCCGCAGGCCGACGCCAGGGCGCCACTCCAGCATACCGTAGCCGCGATCCCCCGGCGGCATCACCCATGTCGCCACCAACAGATGGCGCGAGGCGTCTGCAGCGCGACGCAACAGGGCGGAGAACTGGTCGATCTCCGCCGCCAGCGCCTCCCAGGCCACTGGATGGAACGCCAGCGCATCGGCGAAGCTGGGCAGCACCCCTTCGGGGCGGCTCCACACCATCACCATGCGATTCGCATCCGGCTCCAGCCCGGCGAGGGATTGATATACCTGTCCAAACGGCGCGCTGTGGGCGATGATCTTTGGCCCCGACTCGGCGAAATTGAGCAGACGCGCCAGAATATCCGCGTTGAAGTCGCTGATCAGGGTCAGCGGCGTCTGTTCGCCATGGCTCGGCGCCGTCTGAGCGGAATCAGCCACGCGCGACGATCCAGTCGATCAGGCCGCTGAGTGTGTGGAACGCCTCGGCGCCCTCGGGCTCGGCGCTGGCGTCCACCAGCGACAGGCTCAGATCCAACTGCTCCTCCAATCGCTCCTCTACCGCCACAAACAGGTTGATCAGCGACAGGGAGTCCAACCCGCCCCCCTCGCCCATCAACACCACGTCGGCGGCGTCGGGATCCAGCCGCGACTCCGGCGGCAGTTGGCGATTCAGTTCGATGATCGATTCGCGCACGATGGCGGCAATGGCGTCTTGGCTCATAGTTTTGATTTGAGAAGTGTTGAAGAGTAAAGAGACTGGGGCTTTGCCCCAGACCCCGACCAGGGCGCCGCCCTGGACCCGCGAGGGCTCTGCCCTCGACCCGGCAGGGGAATGATTCCCCTGCACCCCCGTTAGTTTACTTGGTTGCGAACAATCAGCCTAGTTCTGAATCGTCAGCTTCATTCGCGTTACGTAGTAACGCAATTCAAGGACCTGGAGTCATTCCCCTCCTACCACCCTTTGGGCTCGACGAACGCCGCATCGGCCTGGCGCGGAAACGCATTGGTGTCCAAACGCGGCAGCGTCAGCGCATCCTCTTCGCCCACGTGCGCTACGCGCGGCTCGGTGGTCACCGCCAGCGCACACCCCGCCTCACGCAACAGACGCCGCGTAGTGGCATTGTGCCCGCCATAGGGGTAGCAGAAGGTAAACAACTCGTCCAGCGCACCCAACTCGCCGAGAAAGTCGCGCACCGTCGCAATGTCCGCCGCCTGCGCGTCATCGCTCAGGCGATCCAACCAATCATGCGCCGCGCCGTGACCGCCCACGTGCATCCCGGCGCCGATCATGGTTTTGAGCTGGGCGACGTCCATATAGAGTTCATCGGCGAACGCCGCCTCATCGGCGCTGACACAACGCGCAAACAGCGCATCGACGATCTCCCCCCGCAGCGCCGCAGGCAGCACATGCTGCAACATGCGCTTGATGTAGATCACCTCCGCCGTGTCATAACCAAACGGCTTTTTCCACTCCGCCACATACTGCGCCAAGGGGAGCAGATCAAACCGATCCCGCGCCGCCTCCACCGCCGCATCGAGTTGTTCGATGAGCAGATTGCTATCGGGCTGACAGGCGAGAATGTAGTGGATTTTATTGACGTCCAGCACCTGCCGATCCCGCGCCGCGCAGACAGGGGGATAGAACGCGGCAGTGAGCCCGCGCTCCAGCAGATGGGGAAAAACGTGCAGATAGTGGTCCAGATAGCCGTCGTCAAAGGTGAGCAGCGCGGCGTTGGACGGCAACGTCTCATCACCGCGCAGGCACGCCGCTGCCTGCACCATGGAGAGCATCACATAGTGACGCTGAAGATAGTCCAACTGCTGAAGAAAATCGTTTTTCTCCAACCCTTTAATGCCCACGTAACGACTGCGGGCGATGGGCCGGACGTAGTGATACATGACGATGGTGAGCGGCTGGCGCATAACGGCTCCCAAGGCGCGTTGCAGACAGCGTCGGCGGCGCATTGCAGATGCAGCGCCGCAGACGTCCGTTACGCCAAGCAATATGCACGCCAGCGAGCCCGCGTAAAGGGCGGGACGCCCTCCGCTCAGTCGATCATACGCGCTCGCACCGTCACCACCTCGCCATCCACGCTGTGGGTGAGCGTGGCGGGATCCACCGCGCCGGGCAACTGCAAACCGTAGCTGATGCGCTTGGAGCGCGTCGTCTTGCCCAGCGACAACGACACCGTGACGCTCCCCTCCGACGTCTCGGCATCCGGCGAGACCTGGGCGCTCACTTCCAAACGGTTGTCGTCCGAGTCAAATTTGACCGCTACGGTCTCGGCGAACAGACCGGGGATCGATCGGCTGGCCACCGCATACTCCCCTTCTGTGGAGAGACTCCACTGGGGCATTTTGCGCACCAAGGCGTTATACGCTTCGGGATCCTTCACCCCATCACGCATCAACCGCACAATCTGCTTCATCGGGTCATTGGCGCCTGTGGGGTGATCCAGTTCATCGCCGCCAATCACCACGCCGTCACTATCAATGGAGACCTGCATCGCTCCGCCGGAGGAGTTAAACATAAACCATTGAAAGATCAGAGGCGAAGCGAATCCCAGCGCCATCAACCCTAGAAAGCTGAAGAGAAACCAACGCTTGATGCGCTTACCCAGCTCCTGAACCCGTTGTTGTTGCTCTTGCTGCTCCGGCGTCATGCCGTCTCTCCTCCCGCCGCGCCACACAGAATCACGGCGCTGTGAAACGCGGGTTCATCATTGATATCCGTGGCGATCTCACCCAATGAGAGCGCGCCCGCCACCTGATGCGCCCCCACCTGATGCGCCAGCATGCGCAGCTCCTCCTGCGCCGCCTCCACGCCGAACTGCAAACGCCGCCCGGCACAATAGAAGGTCAGCAGTCGGCCCTGCACACGCCCTTTCAGACTCGCGCCCAGCCGCTCCACGCAGTGGCTCCCCTCCAGCGTCCCCGGAGCCTGAATCAACGCCGTGAGCGTGCCTTCGGGGACTTCGCCCACACAGATCAACGCGCCGTCTTCATCCAGCGCCACCGGAATGCGGATACTGGGCGAGACGCCTTTCTGCATCAGCATCAACGGATAGTGGACCGCTTGCTGGTAGAAGCTGTCGCGATCCATCTCCATGGCGTAGTCAGTCTTAAGAATGCGCTGATAGACATCGAACGCCGGCTCCTCATCCAATTCGATGACGCGATTGTTATCGCTGCGGGTCACGGTGGAGAGGCGCATGGGGGCGATGCAACCATGCTCCACGGCGATCTCGCCCGCCGCCTGCGGGGCCAGCAGGACCAACGCGCCACCTTGGATTGTGCGCTGGTCATCAAACAGACAGGGCAATGGGGTAAAGCTCTCGCTGCCCACATTGCACCCGGCATACAGAACGTCAAGGTCGTCCCGCTCCAACCGTTCACTCAGATTGCGCAGCACCGGGCACAGGTCGGGCAACAGCGCGTCAAACAGCATAAACAGCAACGGCGTGGTCGACCCATTGTCTATATGAGCGGCGACGAATTCTGCGATGCCCCGGTCCAAACTCCCATTCGGAGCGTCTGCGGGATCCAGCAACACAAACGGCGGCATCGCACAAAAGCCCAGCAACCACGCGCCCTGCTGTGAAAATCCCGCATCTTCCACCAACGCCGGGAACACCCCGCCCGCCAACGCCAACCCGCGCGCCGAACACGCCTGTTGCAGCGCGGGAATGGCTGCGGTTTCCGCCTCAGGAAGCAGCGCCAGCACGCCGCCCCCGGCGCCCACAGCACACGCCGTGAGAAAAGCGTCCAGAGATTCGCCCACGCCCGCTGCGCTCAGATCCAGCGCCCGAATGAAATGGTCCGCCGCCAGCATGGCTCAATCCCGCAACGGCTGCGGCAAGGGGAAGGCGATCAGCTCCTGACTCACCGACAACAGTTCCGGCGCTTGCGCGCCCAATTCGTGTTGCAGACGATTCACCAACTCCTCCACCAGAATCTCCGGCGCCGACGCCCCGGCGGTGACGCCCACGCAATCCACGCCGTCAAACCACGACGCCTGGATGTCGGCGGCGGTCTCGATCAAGTACGCGCGCGTCCCCAGTTTCTCGGCCACTTCGCGCAGACGGTTGGAGTTGCTGCTGTTGGGCGCGCCCAGCACCAGCACCAGGCGGCACTGTTCCGCCAGCGCCTTGACCGCGTTTTGACGATTCTGCGTGGCGTAGCAGATATCCTCTTTGGCGGGCTCGCGAATTTGCGGAAAACGCGTCTTCAATTGCGTCACGGTGTCACGGGTTTCATCCACCGACAGCGTGGTCTGGGTAATGTACGCGATGGGCTTGTCCGCCGCGCCGGGCAGGGCGGCGATATCGTTCTGGTCCGACAGCAGCGCCATGCGCCCCGGGGCCAACTGCCCCATGGTGCCCTCCACCTCCGGGTGCCCGGCGTGGCCGATGAGCACCACCTGATAGCCCTCGCCATCCAGCCGCTCGGCTTCGCGATGCACCTTGTCCACCAGCGGGCAGGTGGCGTCGAGTATGCGCAGATCGCGCCGCGCGCCCTCCTGCTGCACCGCCTTGGAGACCCCATGGGCCGAGTAGATCGCCACCGCGCCGTCGGGAATCTCATCCAGCTCCTGTACGAACACCGCCCCTTTGTCGCGCAGATTCTCCACCACCCAACGATTGTGCACAATTTCGTGCCGCACGTAGATGGGCGCGCCGAACTTCTCCAGCGCTTTTTCCACAATCAGAATGGCCCGATCCACCCCCGCGCAGAAACCGCGCGGTTCGGCCAATAGAATGCGCATCGCTCAACTCCTGCTCAAAACCTTGCCGTCTCACGCGCATTTGGGCGCGGTCGCCAAGTGTCTGTGTCCCATTAACTGCTTAAGTCGCCAATATATCCGCCCACTGTGCCCCCGTGCGAAATAAAGATCAACTCGTATCACATCGCCGCCCGCGCCCGAGCCGGGGTTGACCCCGACGGCGCGCCCGCGTAGGTTGGCCTCGCTCTTCGCCCTCAACGCGCGCGGCGCAATCCTGCGCACGCACACGACGCACAGCGGGACACAACACCATGGCGCGACTCCCCTCCCCTGCCGCCGAATCACGCGGCCTAACGCCGCTGACGCTCATTGCGCTGACGGCGGCGTTCCTCACTATCAGCGGCAATGTGACCTTTTTCGATCAGGTCACCGACGTCTACCCCTGGGCCGACAACCGGGCGTTTCTGATCTCACTGGTGGGGATCCTGTGGGCCTTTCTGACCCTGGTGCTGGCGCTCTTCAGCCTGCTGCTGGGGGTGCGCCCCACCGCCACGCTGTTCATTCTGCTGGCCTCGGCCATCGGCCACTATGCGGACAAGTTCGGCGTGGTGATCGACATCTCCATGATCGAGAACATCCTCGCCACCAACCCCCAGGAGGCGGGGGATCTGATCACCCCGCAATACATTCTGCGCATCGCGCTGCTGGGTGTATTGCCGACTTGGCTGGTGTGGCGCGCACGCTGGCGGCCCGCCCCCACCTGGCTGGGACGTAAGCGTCAATTGGCTCTTGCAGCGCTGCTGGGAGTGGTGGTTGCGCTGGGTCTGGCGCTGCCCCACAGCGGCCAGGTGGCAAGCTTCCTGCGCGAGCATAAACCGTTACGCTATTACGCCAACCCTGCCTATGCGTTCTACTCGGCGGGCAAATACGCCGGGCGCTCCTGGAAGAGCCGCGACCCCGGCCCGCTGCGCATCAGCGCCACCCACGCCGCACGCCCGACGGAGGATCCCGGTCGCGATCTGATTATCGTGGTGGTGGGCGAGACCGTGCGCGCCGACCATATCAATCTCAACGGCTATGGACGCAACACCCTGCCGCAACTCTCCCAAGAGGAGCGGCTGGTGAGCTACGCCAACATCCACTCCTGCGGCACCTCCACGGCGGTTTCGGTGCCCTGCATGTTCGCATTTGATGGGCGGGACAATTTTGACGACACGCGCGCCAAACGCACTGAGAACGTGCTGGACGTGCTGGCCAAGGCGGGGGTGAACGTGCTGTGGCGGGATAACAACTCCGACTCCAAAGGGGTGGCGCTGCGGGTGCCGTTTGAGGACTTCCGCACCGGCGAACGCAATCCGCATTGTGACGAAGTGGAGTGCCGTGACACCGGCCTACTCAGCGGTTTGCAGGAGTATATCGACAGTCACAGCGGCGATTTTCTCATCGTGCTGCATCAGATGGGCAATCATGGCCCGGCGTATTACAAGCGCTACACGGCGGAGTTTGAACACTTCAAACCCGCCTGCCCCACCGCCGAGCTCTCCGAGTGCACCGATCCGCAGATCGTCAACGCCTACGACAACGCCATCGTCGCCACGGACAATTTCCTCGCCCGCGCCATCGATCTGCTCAAACATAACGATGGGGAGTTCGAGACCGCGCTGCTCTACATCAGCGACCACGGCGAGTCATTGGGTGAGAAGGGGCTCTACCTGCACGGCATGCCCTATCTGTTCGCGCCCAAGGAGCAGACCCACGTGGCGGCGCTGCTGTGGGCGGGCGAAAGCTCCGACATCGACTTTGAGGCCACGCAAAAACTGCGTGATGTGGACAGCTCTCACGACGCCGTGGCGGGCATGCTGCTGTCGCTGTTCGAGATCAGCAGCGACGCCCCCAAACACAGCGCGCCGTCTTGGATCCAGCTGCAACCGGACCATCATTGAGCAGACGCGCTCACTTGGCCCCGGCTTTGACCCAATCCTCGTAGCCGCCGCGCAGAATCAGCACGTTGCGCTTGCCCAGCATGCGCATGGCGAAGCCCGCCTGGGCCGATAGCGCGCCGGTGCCGCAGTAGAGGATCACCATGCGGTCGTCGGGGATCTCATCCATATCCTCCAGCGCCTCGCGCCACTCCTTATGGATGGCTCCCTCGATATGCGACGCCTGATACTGCGGCGCTTCGCGCATGTCGACAAACAGCGCCCCGCGCAGGTCGCCGCGCGCCTGCTCCACCGTCACCATGCCCGCAGTGTGAGTCGCCTCCATCAGGTAGTCGCTGATCAACTCCCGCGCCGCCTCTTTGGCGGAGGCCGCCTGCGCCGCCGATGCGCCGCCCAACAACAGCGCCACACCACACAACGCCCCACATATCGTCCGATTCCAACACTTACCCGGCATCTCTCTCTCCTGAAATCTCAGCCGCCCAGCGCGACCGATTTGCGCGAAAATATTGCCATGCGCTGAGGCAATGGTCATCCTATAGTCGCTAGCATTCAAAAGTGCACATATGGGCGCTGAAAGATATCGAGGGCTGCGCCCTCGAGCTCCCAAGATCAAAATCTAAACCGTGATTCGGGCCATCCATGGCCCTCACCCTGCGGGCTCGCTGCGCGAGTCCGATTCGGCAATCCTGCCAAATCGTGGGCGCTGCCCACACCCGCTTAAGGGTCACAGACCCTTAAGAATCCCGCCAAATTTCCGTTGGAAATTTGTCCCATAGTCAGTGCAAGACCAACCAGTGTCACGCAAACATTAAGCGCTTTGGATTTGTGTCATTCTGGATTCAAGCGGCTATAATGGGAACCGATGCGTCAGTTTTGCGTCAACAGTTACACACGCGCGAAATTTTTGCACCATCGACGGAAACCGCCATCAATTGCGTTTGAGCGTGACAAGAGTATAGAAAATTCTTCCATTTTGCCCAGTAATTTACGCTATCGCCAGGAGAGACTCCATGCCCCGCGCCATCCCTTGTGACAACCCCGCCCGTCGTGAATGGATGAAACGCCTGACCGCTGGCGTCGCTGCGGGCGGCATCAGTTTTTGGGCCGCCACCCGCATCGCTCTGGCCGATCACCACATTCACCCCGGCATGCAGGGCATCATCGACGCCCATGGCGATGTGCGCGTCAATGGCCAGCCGGCGCAGAAAGGCGCAAGCATCAAACAAGGCGACGTAGTCGCCACCGGCCCGCGTTCGCGCGCCACCTTTGTGGTGGGCGGCGACGTGTTTTTGATGCGCCCCAACAGCGAGGTCACCGTCTCTGTGGGTGAAAAGAGCGCTGGCGGCGCCTCAACGACCAACCGCTGGCTATCGGGCTTCAAGCTGAAAAAGGGCGGCATTCTGAGCGCTTTTTCCAAAGGCCCCAAACGCACCCTCACCTCCACCACCGCCACCCTGGGCGTGCGCGGCACCGCGCTGTATATGCAGACGATGCCCAATGGCGCCACCTACTTCTGTCCCTGCTATGGGACCATCGACGTGGCCGACAGCGCCGGACGCCAGAGCCTGACGGTGAACTCCATCCACCATGACGCGCCCCTGTTCATCTATGGACCCGACGCGCCCATGGCGCTGGAGAAGGCGCCCATGCTCAACCACACCGACGCCGAGTTGATGATGATCGAAGCGCTGGCCAGCCGTCAGCCGCCGTTCGTGCAGCATCCACTCAGCCATGGCATGCTGCCCAACGGCTACTACCCCTATGGCACAGGCCACTACGGCGGTGGTTATTATGAGTACGAAAAGAAGGCGCCCAAGCCCAAATGAGGCGGGTGAGACCCCTCTGCTGACGCTGAGGGTTCAAGGCATATATAGTCGCTAGCATTCAAAACTGAACATATGGGCGCTGGAAGATATAGTCGCTAGCATTCAAAAGTGAACACATGGCGCTGAAAGATATCGAGGGCGTAGCCCTCGAGCTCCCAAGGTCAACAGCCACACCGTGGGGCTTTGCCCCACACCCCACTTAAGGGTTTATAACCCTTAAGAATCCCGACAAATTTCCGTTGGAAATTTGTCCCCTAGTCAGCGCAAGCTGAACCAACGTCACGCAAACATTGAGAGCTTTGGATTTGTGTCACTCTGGATTCAAGCGACTATAGCAGGAATCGGCGCTACGGCGGATGTCGGCCACTTCAAAACAGCAGACAAAAAAAACCGCGCTCACTCAGGTGAGGCGCGGCGTGTGCTGGCGCGTCCGCCAGCGGATGCGTCATCATGCGCACCCGCTGGCGACGGAAGACGCCGTCAATCGCTGAAAAACTTGGTCATGATCCAGCCGAACAGACCCAGGGTCACCAGAAGGATCGGGCCAAAGTAGACCAGCAGGCTGTAGGTCATGTCATCCATACCGCACGCTCCCCTAATCAAAAATGTGTGAACGAAGTCCCATCAATCTTTCCGCAAACTGTGGCAATAAGCAAGATTAATCCGCGCCAGGCGGGTCAAATGCCCCACTGCCCTCCCCCGCCTCGGCGCCAGGCTGCGGATCACGCTTTGGATCGTATAGATGCAGATGGGGCGCCTGCGGTCGCCGTCGCGCCAGTCCCAGGGCAATTTCAGCGCGACGCGTGATCCCCTCGCCATTCCAGTCGGGTAGAAATATGCTGCCGCCCACTGAAGCGCGAATACGCAGATCCTTGCCGCCCAACTGCGTGCGAATGCGCTCGAACAGAGTCAACAACGCCTGCCCGCGCTCTTGCGCTACGGCGGCGGCGGCGCCGGGCATCAAGAGGGCAAAGCGCTCTTCGCTCAAACGCGCCAGGAATCCGTGTTCGCCCACCACGCCGCGAAAATGCTTGGCCAATCCCGCCACCAGCCGGTCCCCGCGCTGCTCGCTCATGCCGCCCAGCACGCCCGCCAAATGGTCCAGATGCAGCAGCAGCAGGGCAAAAGGCTCCTTCAAGTGACGCGCGCGGCTGATCTGCCGCTCCAGATGGCCCAAATAGGCGTAGCGGTTGGGCAAGCCAGTGCCCGGCTCCTGGAGTTGTTCGTCCCGCGCGCTCATCAACGCCGCATCCATCTCGCGCAGGCGATTGCGCGCCTGCTCCAGCCGTTCGCGGTCCCGCTCCAACCGCTCGCCCAATGAGCGGGAGTGGGTCTGAAACGCTTGCGCCTCCTTGAGCAGCGCCTTCTTGAGCGCCTGCAGGTCGTCGCCGGACTCCTCACTGCGCAGCCGCTCCAGCACGCCGTCCACTTCGCCTTCGGAGCGCCCCAACGCGCGCAAGCTCTCGCCCATGCCTTGCGCCAGCTCCAGCAGACTCTGTTTGAACTCGGCGCGCTCCGCGCGCCACGCCGCCTGTCCCAGCTCATCACGCTTGACAATGCGCGCCAGCAGCTCCGCCAGCGCCGTCCAGGTGGCCGTCTGCGCAGTCGGTTGAGCCCCAGACGCCAACTTCTCCACCTCCCCCGCCAGCCACGCATCGCCCTGCCCCATATGGCGCAGCGCCTCCAGCAGCTTGGCGGGAAAATCCCCCGGCGCATCGGAACTGCGTTCGCGCGCGCGCCAGTCCGGCGGATCGGTGATCCACGGCGCAATCTCCCCCAGCCGCTGCGCCACGCCATTGAGATCCAACTCGCGGGTGGATTGAATCTGCTTGATCAGCCGCTCCAGTTGCGACTGCTTTTCGCGATCCTTCTCCAGCGCCGGTTTGACCAGTTGTGACAGACAGCTTTCGAGCAGGGATTTGATCTGCGCCATTTCGGCGTCGCACGGCCCTTTGACCAATAACTCTTTGAGAAGACTGACGGCTTGTTGAATATCGGCAGGGTCGGCCTTCAAGGCCGTGAGAATCCGCTCCAGAGTGGCGACCGCGGGCTCCATGGCGGCTACCGCTTGGCGGCGATCCGACGGCGCTTGTCGGCGAACTTGGCGCGACTGGCGTGGGGGGTGAGCAGTTGCGAGGCGCTGACCAGTTGGATGTTCTTACGCGCCAACATGGGCAGCCAGCTTCTGAGCGCCGCCAGGGTCTCCGGGTAGGGGTGGCCGATGCCCACCGCCTCGCCATGGCTGCGCCCGACCCGCTCCAACTGGCGCAACTGGTTGAGGATGGCGGATTTGCTGCGGGTGTTGTCGATGAACACCGCGCGCTGGGCGCGCGGCACGCCCTGATTGGCGGCGGCGCTGAAGGCGACGGTTTTGCCCGAGGTGCGGCTATCGACGAAGTAGAGTCCGCGCTGCAGGATCACCCCCATCACTGCATTCATGGCGCTGCGATCGGTGGTCAGGCGCGAGCCCATATGGTTGTTGACGCCGATGGCTTCGGGAAACTCATCCAGATTGTGGGCGAGAATGCGGCGGATGCGCTTGTCCGGCATCCCTTTGAGCAGCGCCCCGGGACCGGGGTTGACGCGCGGATAGCCCTGCGGCTCCATGGGCTGGTGCAGCATGATCTCCTTGCCCTCGCGCACGCCGAGATTGACCACTTGGCGCGAATAGTTGCCGCCGGGCAGGATCGCCAGGGTGAGTTGACCGGGTAGTTTGGCGATGGCGCGACCGATGGGACCGTTGTAGCCCAGATCATCAATGATCAGCGCCAGCTTCACCGCGCTGACGTCGACATCGCCTTTGCTGGAAGAGGATGCGGCCACGGCGCGCCGTTTGGGCCGCGCGCTGGGCGGAGGCGGCGGCTCCACCTGGTCCAGCGCCGGATCCAGATGCTCTTCGTACTGAATTCCCGAGGTGGGATCGGCGTTGGCCTGGGCGTCCGCTTTCGGCTTCGTCACCGCCGGGTCGATCGCAGGCTGCGCCGCCTCTGCGCCAGTCACCGGGCGCGGGCGGGTTTGCAAGTCGATATGGAAGGTTTGGTTGAGTTTCTGCGGCGTCGCCTCGCCCTTGAGGCTCTGCTTCATCAGCGGCGAAGTTTCGGCAGTCGCCGCCGCCTCCTCGGCGCTCGCCCCCCCAGCATCAGCGGCGGTGTCAGTCGTGGCCGACGCCTCCGCCTGTCGCGCCTTCGCTTCAGACTGCGTGGCGCGACGCAAAGCGCGGGGATCTTCCGGCGCCGACGTCTGCGACTGGATCACCTGCGCCACCGGCTGGACCACCGGCTGCATCGACACCGGAATCGGCGCCTCCACCGGCGCCATGGACTCCTCTAAAGCGCCATCGCCGGCAAAGCCCAGACGCCACGCATCGCCGCTCTGGGCCTCAGCGCGGGACCAGGGTTCGACAATCCACGTCAAGCCAACGCCCAGCGTGATCAGCGCCGAAAGAAGCGCAATCTGGAAAAAGTCGCCCAGTCGCGCGCGCCGCCGCGCCGACTGGACGCGCGCGGCGCTGTCTGCGCCCGCCTGTTTCAAGAGAGATCAGCCGTCTTCCGCTGGAGGGGCGCCTGCATCTGCGCGCGCTTGTCACGTTGACGCTCGAACACCTGCAGACCCTTGAGCAGATCCAGGGCGCGCCACAGTTGGTAATCCTCTTTGCTGCGGCCGGTGATGCGATCGCGTTTCTCGATCTCTTTCTCAGCCTCCGTGGCGGGGGCGCCGCCCTCTTTATCCTCTTTGGTCATGGCTGCGCCGCCGTCATCATGATTCTCCAGATGACCTTTCAAATCGGCCTCTTTGGGGCGATCAAAGCCCTTCTCCTTGGGCTTGGTCACCTCCAGATCCTCCACCACGATGTCCGGGGTGATCCCTTTGGCCTGGATCGAGCGCCCGCTGGGGGTGAAGTATTGCGCCGTGGTCAGACGCAGACCGGAGCCGTCGGAGAGGGGAATAATGGTCTGCACCGAGCCCTTGCCGAAAGATTGCGTGCCCATGATCACCGCGCGGCCATGATCCTGCAGCGCGCCGGCGACGATCTCCGAAGCCGAGGCCGAACCGCCGTTGATCAGCACCACGATGGGCGCGCCGTTAAGCAGGTCGCCGGGGTGGGAGTCAAACGACATATCCTTGCCGGGGATGCGGCCCTTGGTGTAGACAATGCGGCCCGACTCCAGGAAGGCGTCGGAGACCTGCACCGCCTGATCCAGCAGGCCGCCCGGATCGTTGCGCAGATCCAGCACCAGACCCTTGACGCCGCCGCTCTTCTCCAGCTCGTCGCCGATCTCCTCCAGCGCCTGCTCCAGCAGCGGATGCACCTGTTCGTTGAACTGGGTGATGCGCACGTAGGCCAAGTTGTTCTCTTCGGCGCGCCACTTGACCGAGCGCACCTTGATCACCGCGCGGGTGATGGTGAACTCCAGCGGCTGGGTCTCGCCCTTACGCGCCACGGTCAGGTGGATATCGGTGCCGGGCTTGCCGCGCATCTTCTTGACCGCGTCCATCAGGTTCATGTCCTGGGTGGACTCATCTTCGATCTTGATGATCAGGTCGCCCGCCTTCATGCCGACGCGGAAGGCCGGGGTGTCCTCAATGGGCGAGACCACGCGAATGGCCTGTTCGCCACGGGTGATCTCGATGCCCAAACCGCCGAATTCGCCGCGCGTATCCACCTTCATCTCCTTGAAGCTCTCAGGATTGAGAAACGAGGAGTGGGGGTCGAGGGTGCGCAGCATGCCGTCCACCGCGCCGTAGAGCACCTTCTGCTCATCCACGTCTTCCACGTACTGGGTCTTGATCAGATCCAGCACTTCGGTGAAGACCTTGAGCTTTTCATAGGTCACGCGCCCCAGGGCGAAGCCGTTTTCCGCGGTCTGCAGCCCCAAATAGGCCAGAAAGAACGCCGCCAGGCTCCACGCAGCCAACCCTTTGAGATGTTTGATGCCGTTCATGAATTCTCGCCAACCCCATGTCCGGCCCGCCGCCGGTGGTTGCAGTCAATGAAATGAAGTTTCGCGCGCACTGCGCGTTGTGGCCCCCGCCTTCAGGCGCCGTTCTCTTTACTCAGCCACCGGCGCGGATTCTCTGTGCGGCCGTTGCGGCGAATCTCAAAATAGAGGCCGGAACGGCCATCCAACGAACCACTCTCACCGCTCTTGGCGATGACTTCGCCCGCCTCCACCCAGTCGCCCTGAGCCGCCAGCAGACGTTGATTATGACCATACAGGGTATACACCCGATCCCCATGGCCCAGAATCAACAGCTGACCGTAGCCGCGAAACCAGTCCGCATACACCACCTGCCCGCGATGCACCGCTTTCACCGGACGCCCCGTGGGCAGCGGGAAGAACACCCCGGGCAGACGCGTCTCAAAGCTCCCCTGCACGGGGCGCGGCAGCTTGCCGCGGCGCTTGGCGATTTTGCCAAACGACTCATGGGGCGACATCAGCGCCTCGCCGCGCCGTTTCTCCAACTCATCGCCCAAGCGGCTGAGAAACTGCGTCAACTGATCGCGCGCCTGCTGCAGTTCCGCCAGCTGGCGCTCATGCAACTTCCGTTCCCGGCTCACCTGCGCCAACAGCGTCTGACGCTCGCGCTGCTGCGCCTGCAAGGCCTGTTCGGCCTCGCGCTGCTGCGCCGCCAACTGCTCCAGTCCCGCCAGCGCCTCCTGCCGGGCGCGAGCGGCGAACTCCAGCTCTTGCAGAGCCTGACCGTAGGCGGCGAAACGCTCGGCGCGGGCGCGCAACAGATAGCGAAAATAGCCGCTGGCGCGCAGCAGGCTCATATCCGCTCCGGGGGACAGCGCCATGCGCAACCCCCCACGCTCGCCCAGACCATACAACAGACGCAGGTGACCCGCCAGCAGTTGCTGTTGCCGCGCCATGGCGCCGCGCCTCTCCGCCATGGCCGCCTCCAGCCCCGGCAGTTTGGCCCGGGTCTGCTGCAGCCGTTTGGCGATCTCCTCGCCGCGCTTGCGCGCGGCGCTGAGTTTCTGGTCAATCTGCTGCGCCTGCGCCAACAGCGACCGCTCCTGCCCTTGCGCCTGCTCCAGGCTCTTCTGTTCGCGCCGCAGCGCGTTGACGATCTCCGCCAAACGCGCGCGCTCCTGCGCCAATTGCGCCGTTTTCTCCTCCTGGGCGAGAGTGGCCCTCCCCGGCGCCAACGCGACCAGGAGCCCCAGCAGCGCGAGCAGCAGCCAGCGCTGCGCGCGCCAACATGATCCGCTGGGGATCTTACGCGGCATGAGCGCGCAGAGTCACCAGGGCGCGTCCATCCATCTCCGCCGGTTGCGGCAGATCCATCAGCGCCAGCAGGGTGGGCGCGATATCGCACAACGCCCCATGCTCCAACGCCGCCTCGCGCTCGCCCAGATAGATCAGCGGCGCGGCGTTGTTGGTGTGGGCGGTGTGGGGGGCGTCGCCATCCACCATCTGGTCGGCGTTGCCGTGGTCGGCGGTGATCAGCATCTCGCCGCCCGCCTGACGCACCGCCTCCCACAGACGGCCCAAACAGGCGTCCACGGTTTCGATAGCGGTCACCGCCGCCTCATACACGCCGGTATGGCCCACCATGTCGGGGTTGGCGTAGTTGACCACGATCAGGTCATAGGCGCCGCTCTGCACCCGCTCGATCACCTGATCGGTCAGCTCCACGGCGGACATCTCCGGCTTGAGATCATAGGTGGCGACGTCCGGCGACGGGATCAACAGGCGATCCTCATTCTCAAACGGGCTCTCTTCGCCGCCGTTAAAGAAGTAGGTCACATGGGCGTACTTCTCGGTTTCCGCCGCGCGCAACTGTTTGAGTCCCAGACGGCTGATCTCCTCGCCCAGAATGTGGGTGAGCTTCTGCGGCGGGAACGCCACCAGCACGTTGGTCAGATCCTCGGAGTACTGGGTCAGACAGACGTAAGCGGCCAGCTGCAGACGCGCGCCGCGCTCGAAGCCGTCAAAATCATCTTTGGTGAAGGCGGCGCTGATCTCGCGTACGCGGTCGGCGCGGAAGTTCATGCACAGCACCGCGTCGCCATCCTGAATCATGGACAGCGGCGCGCCCAGTTCGGTGATCACCGTGGGCTCGACAAATTCGTCATTCTGATCCCGCTCGTAGGCCGACAGCACCGCCGCCCGCGCCGACAGCGCCACATGGCCGTCGCCGTCGGTCATCACCCGGTAGCCGCGCGCCACGCGGTCCCAGCGATTGTCGCGGTCCATGGTGAAGTAGCGTCCGGTGACGCTGGCGATGCGACCCACGCCGATGCGCTTGAGGCCCGCTTCGAAGTCGTCAATGAATCCCAGCGCCGAGCGCGGCGGGGTGTCGCGGCCATCCAGGATCGCATGCACGAAAATGGCGTCGTGGCCACGCTGTTTGGCCGCCTCCACAGCCGCCAGCAGATGATCCTGATGGGAGTGTACGCCGCCGGGCGAGAGCAGCCCCATGATGTGCACCGCGCCGCCCTGCTCCTTGGCGGCGTCACACGCCTTCACCACAGCTTCATTATGATGGAAACTACCGTCGGCCACGGCTTTGCCGATGCGGGTATACTCTTGATAGACGATGCGTCCGGCGCCGAGGTTCATATGGCCCACCTCGGAGTTGCCCATCTGGCCGTCGGGCAGACCGACATGGCCCGCCGCCGTCTCCACGGTGGCGAAGGGGCGCTCGGCGCGCCAGCGGTCGAAATTGGGTTTGTTGGCGTAGTGGATGGCGTTGCTTTCGGTCGATGCGCGCACGCCCCAGCCATCGAGGATCACCAGGGTCATGGGCTTGGGTCGATTCGACATGATGCTGCCTCCCGGCGCGGCCCGCAGACGGCCCGCCGCGTTTGGTCGTGTGGACTCGACGCCAACACATACTGGCGCCAATGGAGCATCATATCATGCGTTGTCCAACAGGCCAACCGACCCTTCGCCGCGTAATCGCCTTGCCCTGGCCAGCGCAATGGTGTAATTTGTTGGGCCTTGTCAAGCCAGACCGCGCCACGGAGGAGTGCCGGAGCGGTTGAACGGGACGGTCTCGAAAACCGTTGTGGGCTCACGCCCACCCAGGGTTCGAATCCCTGCTCCTCCGCCATTTACATTCCTTGCAAATCAAATACTTATACAACTACAGCCCTCGCTTTGTGACCACCATGTGACCAATGCGGATACGCTCAGGCCCGGCTATGCATGAGCCATATTGCGCCACTGCGCCATGCCTACACATGCCCGTTTCCATGACGGATTGGCGCTCTATGCGCTCTCCCCCTTTATAGAAGATTGGGACTTATAGCCCCGCAACCAAGCTTCGGCCTTGGCCCCGGCGTCGGGGTTCATGTCGGCAATCCAACGCCCGTAGATCTTGCGAATCATTCCCCAATCCGCGTGCCCCATCTGCTGAGCCACCCACATGGGGTTCTCCCCCGTGGATAACATCATAGATGCATAAGTGTGGCGGGTTTGATAGAGGTTGCGATAGCGCACGCCAGAGCGCTTTAAGGCGGGCTCCCAAACCTGTTGCCGAATGTGTGTGTCATCCCGCCAAGGCTTGCTTGAACGCGGATTGAGGAAGATCGCCCCGCCAGCCAGAAATGAATGCGCCTTTTGCGCTTTCAAGGCTTCCTTGGCGGGAGCCAATAATTTCACGTCGCGCATTCCGGCGCGCGTCTTCGGGGTCTTAACGTCGCCCCGCACATTGGCGCGGCGGATTCTCACCACGCCGCGCTTCCAATCCACGTCGCCCCACTCCACCGCCAACAACTCCGAAGTGCGCAAGCCCGTCCAGAAAGCGAACTGGATGAGATTGCGCGCCTGGGCCGTGCCCGCCAAGGCCGCCAGGATGCTCTCTTGCTCATCTGGCGCAAACGGGTCTGGATCTTCCCGCGTAATGGGCAAGTTGCGGATGCGGTCCATGGGATCACGGTCAATCAGGCCATCCACATAGGCATCTTTGAGCATCCCCCGAAGCGGCACGAGAACGTTGTTGATGCGCTTGTTGCTGATGGTTAAACCGCCCAACCACTGCCGAATATGCGCCGTTGTCAGGTCGCGAAGCCGTAGCGCTCCAAACTCGGGAATCAGATAGTTCTGAATGGCGCTGCGGTAATCCTTCCAGGTGGACACCGCACAGCCGCGCCGCTTATCAGCCAAGAAGTCTTCCAGGGCCTCCCCCACCCGTTGATTGCTTGGCTTCGGCCCTTTGCTGAACAGAGCGACGCGGGAGCTATTGGGGAAGTACTTGGCGTAATCGAACGTGCCTGTTGCAATCTCCTCTTCGATCTTGGCCTTGATGTTGGCGGCCCGATGCAAGTTGGTTTTGGTGGGGGAGAGGCGCAACGTCTCCCGACAACGCACGCCTCGACAATAGAAATCAATCTGGATGCCTTTCCCCCTGACTCTTACGCCGCCGGATTTTCTTCGATCCATTTTTCAATCGCCTCCAGATCCATCAGAATGCGCCCGTCTGGGGCTTTCCGGTAATGTTGATCCCGCATCCAATCCCCGCGCTTCATCTTCGATTCAGCGGCCTGTTTTGAATAGCCGGTCAACTCGCTGAACTTCCTCAAAGTCACATATTTCATGGGTCGCATGTTCATGAATGGTCTCCCGTGGCTTCGAACGCTCTCATATTTTGATGCATGTCACATCACTCCCGATTATTTCTTCTTCGCCACCATTGCCTATAGCGCCTCAATGGCCGCTGTCTCGTACTCATGCGATGGAACCGCAACACGGTCGCCTATTCCACTGCACATCCGGTTAGAAACCCCGCCATGCGGCGCGCCCACCCATTTTCCCAGGCATGCGCACACGGCGCGGAACGGGATCGTCGTCAGAGTCTCTTGAGAGGCGTACAGGGATGTAGGCGTATTGCTGGGGTGGGTGTCGCTCCCCCCACCAAACGGCCAATCCCACCGCAAACACCAAGTCATCATGATCCCCTTCGCGCCATGCCTCGAAACTCTCATGCCCTGTGGCAATATTGATCTTGGCGCGAAAATTCTCCAGTTCATGGCGTAAGGCGGCGGCATGCTCCAGGGAGGCGGCAAATTGCAGCCGCTGTGTTTGCAGAGTGGCTTGGAGCGTCCCCACAAGATCCCGTTTGGGGATCTTCAAACGCTTCAGACTCAATCGCTCAGGATGCTCTTCCGTAACGGCATCCCCTCCATGCACGGTGATAGCGGCAATCGTCGTGCGTAGCCGGGCTTCAACAAACATATCCACCACAGGGCGGCCACAGCCGGAACCATCAATCACCAAAGCGTTAACGCAGCCTTGGAGCTGAGGCGATTCAAGCAACTGAGAAATGCCTTTGACGACATCCGGGTAGCTCGTGCCGCGCGGGTATCGGTTTAAGTGTCTTGCCAGATAGCGCCATCCATAGGTATCTCCTTCAAGGCGGCGTTGCTCCAATATCGCCAAAGCGGTGTAGTCGTTGGCTTGCCCAAGATCCAAACCAGCGATAAATAAGGGCTTTGCCTGTTGATTCTGCTCTCTCATGACACTCTTCCTATGAAGTCCTAAACAGTCATGTTCTGAATGCCGGGTTTACGGCAAACATATCGCCTGCTCCTCCTTCAAAGCCTTCAAGCCCAGAAGGGAACAGGGGGTCAACGTCATTGCAAAACGCCGCCTGGATGGCGTTGTGTGAGAAGACGGCATTTAAATTGTCACTGAACTCCGCCATGTACTCTTGCTGAAACCACGCCTCTCCCATGGTCTGGCGTTGTTGCTCCAGAAACGCGGGGGAGATGCGCGGGCATTCACTGGCCCGCACTTGAATCCGCGCCCAATCCGCGCCTCCATCCGCCCATTCCCGGTAGAAGAAGCCGCGTTTGCCTTGTGGGGTGCTAAGCAACACCAGCCTCCCACCAGACGCAGCCAACATGGGCAACACGGCCATGTAGAGCGCATCAGAGGCGAACGCCGCTTCATCCAGAACCAACAAATCAACGCCGGAATAGCCCCGGATGGTATCGGGGGAGCCGGGAAGCGAAACCACGCGGGAGCCGCTGGCCGTGGCCAGAGAGAGGCGGTTGTCTTCAGGCAGTTGCGGGCGCTCCTGTTCCGGCAACGCCTTGAGGAAGCCGGAAATCTTGCGGAACAACTCGCCGCTCTGGCGCTGGCTGGGGGAGAGCAACAGCGTGTTGGAGCCGGGTCGAAAGATAGCCGTATGCAGCGCCAGGGCGGCGGCGGCGGTGCTTTTGCCCACCTGACGCGAACAAAGCAGAATCACCCGCTGAGAGGCCGATAGCAGGAACCGGCGTTGCCACGTATCCGGCTCCCATTGCAGGCGTTCAACCGCCCACGCCACCGGGTCCAAGGCGTAGCGCAGATCTCTGGCCATAGCGGGCAGAGTCATGATGCGCCCCCCGTCTTAGCTGAAAGCGCCTTGGCCACGGCTTGGCGGGCGTCTGGGTAGGGGGCCAGGGCGCTCAGCACAACAGCGCGGATCTCCACCCATTCGGCGTTGATGGAGACGTTCACTACTGGCCCGCCGCTCTCCAACTCCCCTTGCAGCTTGCCCAGCAACTCCACGATGCGCACCAACTCCCGAATGCCCGCCAGAGCGGCGCGCAAATCCCCCTCTTTCTCTGCCTTCATAGCGATGTTGTGGGCGCGAGTTTGCAGCGCCTTGAGTTGATCAATCAGGCTATCGCCGCGCGCGGTCTGTTGCGCCTCTTCCGACTTCACCATGACTTCGGGCAAGTGGCTGTCTCGATGCCGCCGCAAAGCGTCGCGGGAAAGCTTGTAGCGTTTGGCAAGGCCCGCCATGGACTCCCCCGCCACCAAGGCTTCATCAATGGCGTTCAGCTTCCTATGAGCGCATACGGTGCATTGGCGGGCCATCACGCGCCGCCTTTCTTGATGGGCCCGCTACTCTTGACCGGATGGTATTCACTACCCACGCCATGCCAGGAGCCCAAGTAGTTGCGCAGATCCTCAACGAACTGATTCCAGGAATCGGCGGGGATCTCAGGCGGGCGCTGTTGGGTCTCAAACGCGGCCATGGTCTCCGCCAACTGCGTGGGGAAACCATAGACCGCTTGCAGTTCCGGGGCGCGTTGGCGAATGGCGTTGCGCCACGCTTGCCGGTCGATGACGGGGCGGGCGCTCATGAGAATGGCCCTTCGGGTCCGTTGTCGGTGGGCCAGTCAACGCCCGCCTCTTCCAGCGCCTTGAGGGAGATGGCCAAGCAACTGGAGAACTTGCGCCCGCCCAGCCGCTTTTGCACGCCGGTTTCCAGCAAGAAGCCATCAATCTTCAGATGACTGGTTAAGCGATTGGGGGAGGTGACCGGGAAAGTGAAGCCGCGCCGATTGAGGAAGTCCAGAATCACCTTGGCGGGCACAATCAGTTGATCGCCCTCAATAGCGAAGGGCGGGCGCTCATCGGGGCGGGAGATGGCCACTTCCCGCGCCATGCGGTCCAGAATGGCGGCGGACTCGCGGCGAATGGTGTTGGTGCCCGCCAAATGGCTCTTCAACAACCCTTCCAGGCTGAGCCAAACGGCGCGCTCTTGGCTGGGCTCCATTCCAGCGAAGTGCATCACCTCTTCCAGCGCCAGACGCAGGGCGGCGTAGTTGTTGACGAAGCGATCCAGCTTGGCGGCGTCGCTACCATCTGGGAGCTTTTTCAACAGGCGCTTCTTATGCCCCTCCAGGCGCTCACGGGCGCTCTCCCGGCTCCATTTGGACGCCAGATACTCCCCCCATTCGCGCACCGGAAACGGGCGCTTGGGGTCGAATAGCTCCCCCCTTGGCGCCGTCGATGTCGAATTGAATCACCTTGGACGCCAACGCGGCGTCATCGGTGGGGTTGTCCTGCCCAATCATGCAGGCGGAACCGGCCAACAGGAACGCCGTGGACGCCGAGCCATGGTTGCGCCGCTCCTGGCGATAGGCGACGTTGAGCAGGTCCAGGAAGTTGGACAGCGGTTGCGGCTTGGCGCGGGAAATCTCATCAAAGTAGATGGGCAAGGCGTGGTTGCTCAGAGACTTCATGGCGCGATAGCCGGTGCTCAGTTCGCTGGGCTCTACGGAGATGGCCCCCGTCAGGCTGCGCATAATCTCCACAATGGTGGTTTTGCCGCTGCCCGCATGGGCGGATATGGCCAGATGCGGCCAGAAGCCAATGAACGCCTTGAGAAACGCCCCCAAGTGCCACGCCAGCAGGAACAAACCCAGATCGCCTTTGAGCAGGCTGCGCATCTGCCTGACGGTCATGGCGGCGTCTGCTATGGGGCCAGATGGCGCGCGCCAGCGGTGATAGAGACAGCGTTCAGCGTCCAGGAAGGCGGATTCGCCGTCATTGACGCGGATGCGCTCCCCCACCCGAACCAAGCCGATGACATCCACTGATTCCTGTTGGTTGTTGCGGTCGCGGGAGAGGGTTTGCATGGCCAAAGCCAGTTGCTTGGAGTTATGCACATGCCCAAGTGTGCGCCATTTGCGTGGATCGCCCATATCCTTGGCGTCTATGACCGCCTGTTGCATGTAGTCCGATTCCGCGCGCCGATAGGTGACCACAGAGCGGGTTGCGGCGTGGCCATAGGCGACACTGGCCAAGGCGGTTTCTGGGTCATGGATGGTGATGGGGTCGATGCGGTAGACGCGGAAGCCCGCCATAGGCTCTTCAATCGTGTGGTCATCGCCATCAATGCGGACGCTCTTTTGAAAGTGCATGCTGTCCAGGTCGCACAGATAGCCCTTGCTGCGCCCAAATTCGCCCGCTGGCACAAAGGGCGCGCCAGCGGGGAAAAGCGCCCTGTCGGCGCTCCTGGCGGCCTCCTTGATGGCTTCCAAGGACTCCCCTGCTTGCAGCGCGTCGTTGGGATCTTTGCGGGCCACCGCCCACGCGCTGGCCCAACCGGCCATCTGCACCGTAATCCCTTGGGATAGCGCGCGGTGATAGAGCCCGTTGGCGGCTTTGCGGCCTGCGTCGTCGTCATCGGCCAGAATCATCAGGCGTTGCGTATCATTGAGCCAGGAAAGGGGGAGGCTCCCTATCATGGAAGCCGATAAAAAGGCGATGGCCGGGCAACCGGCGGCGGTCAGCGTCAGGGCATCAATGGGACTCTCAACCAACGTCAACACCGGCTTGCGCAGCGTGGCGGCGTCTGGCCGGTAGAAACCGCCTGATGCGCCGCCCAGCATGCGCATTTTGATTGGGTGATCGTCGGCCAGATAACGCTGATTCACCCCCACCGCCTGGCCGTGGGCGTCATGCACCGGGAAGACGATGGCCGGGCCATACTCAGCAGGGTTCTTGCCTTCGCCGGATGGGCTCCAATCGGAGTAGCCAAACGCCTTGCCTGCCCATCGCTCTACCCACTCCTTGGGCAGTTTACGGCGCTCAATCAGGTAGGTTTTGGCCTCTGAGAGCTTGGGGGAGCTTTTGGCCTGCCGCCAGACGTATTGCTCTGTGGATTCGGGTTGCGTCTGGGCGGGCGTTTGCGGCAGATCCCGCGCAAAGCCATAGAGGTCATGCAAGAGGCTCATGGCTTCGGGCATGGCCACGCTACGGGCGTGCATCACCAGATCAATGCACGATCCGCCCTTGTCGCCGTCCGCATGATCCTTCCACTTGCGCCCTTCGCCAAAGATGGAGAGAGACGCCTTCTTGTCATCGCGCCAGGGAGCCCGGTAGTTGCCGGATTTGCCCTTCTGGATGCCCAGCTTGTGGCAGAGGTCGTGTAGATCCACCCGTTCCCGTAATTGCGCCGCGTCCATGCTTGGCCCCGCTCAAGCAGAGAGTTTGGCGGCGGGGTTCGGGCCGCGTTCGGCGGCGCGATAGGCGGCGTTGATAAACGCCTTGAGGTCTTGCGCCAGCACCCAGCGGGCGCGCGGCCCCATCTCCATTACCGCTAACTTGCCATCATGTACCCAAGCGCGCGCTGTTTGTGGCGACACGCCCAGCGCTTTGGCGGCTTCTGGGATGGAGTAGCGGTCTTTGAGCGTGAGCCCGGCTTGATCCAAAGCGGCTTGGAAATGATCAAGGGGTGGTTCGGTATTTTGCGCGTTCATTGGCTTAGACCTGATGTCAGAGGCTATGGGGTGGGAGAGCGCAGCGGCGCAACGTTGTCCGGCGGCGTTGGATCGGCGGTTTGCTGAAGGTGTTGGCGCATCAACATGCGGTTGATTTCATCAGATTGGGCAAGGCGTTGGTTCGCTTCGCTGGCGCGGCTTTGCGCGGTGTAGGCGTCCTCAGCGGCGCGGCACAGAATCAGCCGCATTCCCTCCAGGGCGTCCGGGCTCAGGAACAGCCCTTCACCCCGCACGGCGGCATAGCCCAACGCCTGTTCCAGAAAGCTGGCGACATTGCCCGCCGCATAGCCGGGCGTTTGCGCATCGCCGACGATGGGAGGGCCTTGTAACTCCTCCCTCAATTCCCATTTGTGAAACCGGTCATCGCTCATTTTCCACGCTCCCTTTTCGCCGTCTTTGATCGCGGCTGTTGGTGGATGATTGGCACGATAGAATCCCTGAAACTGCGCGAAAAAACGCGCTTGCCAGGGGATTGCGCCCCGCCGCCTTATCGTTGGCTCCCGGCGGCGGCGTGGGCGCGTTGCTTTATGGATGGATGGCGCTCCCATGATTCAGGGGGAGCTTGTCCACCATCTCCGCCGCCTGAAGCAGACACTCTTTGGCGGCGTTTTTCGCCTCCAGGCTGGCGTAGCTCAGATTCTCCAAATCGGGGGAGAGCCCTTGCAGCAGATCAAACGCTTTCAACGCCCGTTGGCAGTGGTCCAGTTTGGCGCGAACGCTCTTGGTGGTGGCCGGTGTGGTGGGCGCGCTCATTGGAGCGTTTCCTTGTCGTCGTCGTCATAGGGCGGGTCAGTCCGTTGATAGGTGACTTGGCCATCAATGGAGACGGTGAAGAGAGTGTTAATCATCTCCAGTTGGGGAGACGCCAATCCCAGACCTTCATGAAGATCCTGAATAATGAGCGCCATTTCGCTGCGCACGAAGGCGTTGCGGGTCTTGCGGTAGCGGTCAATGGCCCGGAAGAGTTGATTGCGCATCTGAATCCGCTGCGCCGTGGTCATCTCCTGAATGCGGCCACTCTGTTGGCTGAAGTGCCAAACGAATTTGGCGACGGCCTCTTGCATCGCCTTGGCCTTGGGCTGGTCCGACGCCATCACCGTCAACAGGAAGCCGATGGGGTGATAGACGCTGGTGTCGTATTGCTTGCCGTCAGTAGCCATCAGACTGATGGCTACTGAATGGTTCTCAATATGGGGATTGCGTTTGATGATGGTATCTACCGAGGTTTGAGGGTTGGCATACTCCAACCACTCGCCCATGGCGCGGCGGGTGACGTGGGGAACGCCATTCAGGTCGATGGCTTCGCAGAGGGTGAGGTTTTCCCAGGAAAAGGGCGTGACTGAGTTGTGGTACATGCTTGCCTCCTTTAGGCGTTGCCGGATGAATCAGCGGTTAAGCCCGCCGCTTCAATGAGTTGCTGGCGCACTTGGCGGCCTTTCGGGCCGTCCCATGCGCCAAGCAAGCTGTTCTTGCCAGCGGCTGGCGAGATGCCATTTTCACGGCACCAAGCTGTGAAAGTGGTACCTTTGGCGACAAAAGCCCCTTTAATCTGTCTATGCAGAACCTGCCCAGGGGGGAATCCGTTGATATCCATGGCAATCTCCACCAAAATACGTGACTAGATAACAGCAGTGCATAATGTGCTGCGATTGCTTAACAGATGTCAGCGATTGATTACATTGTCAACAGGAAAAACGCGATGAGCGCAAATGACCGCATCAAGGCGGCTGTACAGGCCACTGGGAAAAGCATCAAGCAATTCAGTAGAGATTCAGGAATTTCATACCAAGCGCTCAGAGACTACATAGCAGGCCCTAAAAAGCCGGGTTTTGATATCACTGCGGCATTCGTCAAGGCCTCTGGTGTTTCAGCTAATTGGCTATTGACTGGTGAAGGAGGGATGAAGGGGGAGCCCGTTGCGCCTGAGATCAATCATGCGCTTCTGGGGGAGATCATCCACGAACTTGATAAAGAGCTTGGCTTTGATAGCTGGCACTGTGATGAAGATATGTGGCCAGAAGAATCATTTCAGTCAATGCCGGTGCTTTATGCTTCCTCAACCGCGTTTCTTGCCGCGAAGATATACGAGAAGGCTTGTCTTGTTGAGGGTTACAGAGAGAAAGAAGATTTGATCAGAGAGTATGTTGAGCGGATTTATCGGTTTGTTTTTGGGAAGGACAATATTCCACGCGCGCCTGATGGCAGGATCGACTATAAATTCGCGCAACCTTATTTTGCCGATATGCGTGAAGAAGAACAAAAAGGGCTCTCTGGTCGCCAGCTAAAAGTGTTCTCGTTGATTGAATCAGTCTGTGTTGCGTCATGGGAGGAGTTTAAGGCCGATTTTGCCAAGGACATTTTGGATACAAGAGGGCCGAAAAAAGAAATTGATTTTCATTGGTTGAGCAGGTTCAGCTTTGAAAAAAGGAGACATGAAGAGATCGTAAAGTTCCGTCTCAACATGATTCTTGATGGGCATGTGTCAATTGACTGTCATGAAAAAAGCTTTATTCAATGTGTTGATATTGAGAAGGCGATTGATATCTTAGAAGCTAAATCGGTTGAGCTACGAAGAGAAGGTCTTGAGGGGGGAATCTCCAGATGGGTTGTTGAGGAGCACAGATCACATTGGGCTAAGGAAGTCATTCTCAAGCTCCAGATTGCAACATGGCGCAGGCAGGACTTCTTGGATTTCACTACGCGATTCAGAGACGCTCACGCCATTATTGATCGCTACGTGTCAACAAGCTTCGCTGACGCCCCCGCGTTTGATGACCTGATGTCCATCTGCGAATCGGATCAAAAGGATATCCAAGAGCCCTTCGCCGAGGCCCTGGAAGCCCTGTTTGAGCAACTCCACGAAATCGCCAAGGCGCGCATGGCGGGCTGAGTGCGCAACCGGGCGGGAGGCGCATCACACAACAAACGCAATAAGGGTTTCCCTGTCTCTGCTGAAACGCCTGATACTCTTTGGTAATGATGCCTCATGATGAATTCTCGTGCAGTATTGCGGCGAATATTTATCTTGACTGATGGCAGTAAGTTTGCTACTGCTTCTCGCGAGTGGCGGCGTTCTATGAGCGTGCGCGCTCCTTCCGGGGCCTGTGATGCTAGCGTGTCACAGGCTTCCGCGTTTCTGGAGTTCCTCCATGCTCTATATCGCCTATCTGGATGAGTTCGGTCATGACGGCCAATTCGTCTCTCGCAGCCATCTGAAATACAATACAAGCCCAGTGTTTGGATTTGGCGGCATTGTATTGCCATGGAACGCGGCACGCCCTTTTGGTTCTTGGTTCTACCAGCGGAAGAATGAACTGCTTGACTGGGAAATTAAGCGGTCCGGCGAGCATCCAGGACGATGGGAGAAAAAAGGCGCGTCCCTCTACACATCGCAAAACATCCATAACTATCCAGAACTAAGGCGATTCACATTCAGGTTGCTCAATAAAATCCATGAGATGGACGGGTATGTGTTCTATTCCGGCGTGGAAAAGTACATGCGCCCAGAGGAGCATAAAACGCTCCAGATCTATATAGGTAACTTCAAGAAATCATTGAAGCTAATCGACTCTCATCTTTCCAAAACACACGATAAGCTCATTCTGGTTATGGATCAGCATCAACAGCGCACTGAGATGGTCAGAGAGTCGGCGCAAGCCATGTTTGGCTCTGATGAAGTGAGAACACTTATTGAGTTGCCATTTCAGGTAGAAAGCCACCTGTACCAGACTCTGCAATGCGCCGACTGGATTTGCGCCCTCATTGGCCGCTGGGCGGCCTACTCGTACGATCCGTATGTATATCAAGATTTTGAATGGGCTGAGCGCTATTTCGGCGACCGCATACGGAGCAATCACCAGAACAGCAATATCAACAAGCGACGGCAGACATCCGCCCCCACGGCCATGTATAACGCATTCAAAACCGCCCATGACGCCAAGCGCAAATGACACGCACGGGTTAAGAAACGACAAAGCCGGGAAGGCATGAGCCCTCCCGGCTTTGTTTTTTATGCGATGGCTTCAACGCCGCCACGTTGAAGTCAAGCCAGGGGTGGGAGTGGGATATCCTGGCGGGAACTGCCCCCCTGATGCCCAGTCAATCAGGCAATGGGAGGCGACGTCCGGGCATCACCTCCCGCCCCATGGTTCCTTTGGGCGCACAAACCCCGGAGTGCTTTCATGACCATGATGGACTGCCAAACACAATCTTATGTGGGTGAAGGGCAGAACCCAAGAAGTATTTGTCTGGAATGGTTCATGGGGTGAGATAAGTTGAAGTGTCGGCGGGCGCGACACGGTGATGAATCTCCCGGTCGTAACACGCAGCATGCTGCGGAGTGCTATGTGGGGTTTCCGGCTTGGCCGGACTGGGAGGCCCCACCGCCCGCCGACACTCCCTATCACTCCCCCAAGAGAACGGCTATTCCACCAGATCGTTGAGCGGTGAAGGTTTGACGTTGCCCTTCAGCCATTGCCGGATGCTTACACGAGAGACGCGCAAGCGGTTGGCGATATCTGCCATACTCCATCCCGCCTGAAAGA
This sequence comes from Magnetofaba australis IT-1, assembly GCF_002109495.1. Lineage (NCBI taxonomy): Bacteria > Pseudomonadati > Pseudomonadota > Magnetococcia > Magnetococcales > Magnetococcaceae > Magnetofaba > Magnetofaba australis. The sequence continues at coordinate 33,747 of NZ_LVJN01000015.1, read as the reverse complement.
GCCAGCGCGCCAAAGTTCTGTTTTCAAAAGCCACTTCAATCACTTCATCCGCCAGCGCCGTTGAGAGTGCTGCCGCCGCCTCTTCGCCCACACACGCTTCAAGTCTGGAGTTGGTTGGATCAGTTGGGATATAGAGTTGTTTGCCGCCCAACTCCAATGCAATCTTCATGGCGGCGTCATGCCCGGCAATCTCTGCAATGCGGCGGATATGGCCTGAGCCATAGCGATACTTCGGCGGTGGTTTCGCGGCCATGGTTTGAAATGATCGGCTGGGAAAGGAGAGAGGCGAACGCCCAGAGTCAGACGCCCGCCCCGATGAACACGCCCCATCAGGCTACCCAGCCAGCCATCGCAAAAGCATCCCGGCCTATCTTTCGAGTTGTTTGATATTGATGAGATTTTTCGCAATCTTTGCATCAAGCAGAAGAATTCTTTGCTAAACTGAACCTGTCCTTTTCATCCTTCCCGATAGCAATCCCAGTGCTTTGAGGGAGCCTGCGTCATGACAGCCTATCGAATCAGCATCCACGCCGGGGCGGTCACCCTGCTTGGGCTTTTGTTCTGGCTAAGCGGCTCCCCACCTGAACTTGACCTCTCCTTGGGCACGCTCATAGCTCTGGCCATCCTCTACGGCTTGGGCTGGGTGGCTTCGCTGATGGCCATCTTCCTCATACTCATTTGCTGGGATGCCCTGGCAGGGGATCATTGGAGTTCGTGAGCGGGGCGCATGCTTCCAATGCGCGCAGCTTGCCCAATCATCGGCATTGTGCGCGCACCGCGCTGCGCAATTCACCGCCATAATTTCCGTATAACATGTTATTCATGCAAGGATTTCCATAAGCGCGCCATCTGCGATTGCCCGCCCTTGCGCTATGGGTAGAGCGCGCCCATTCCTTAGCGCCAGGACTGGCCCTGAAGAAGGGATCTCAGCAATAAATATATAGGGGGGGGAGATGCGAAAATCTCGTTTTTCCGTCCAGAAGCGAAGATTCTAGACTTATTACATATAGTTAGGCCTGGACGGAATGCAAAACGGAACCCGTCCACCCTTTTGCCACAATCTGCTAAGAATAAGAAATTTACTAAGTAAAAACATGTATATGAGTGATTCTGTCCAGTGGACGGAATAGGGTGTCTGGTGGACGGAATAGCGATTTTTTGATTGCGCTTGCAATCATCGTCTAGTCAGTCCGGCCAAGCCTCTATTCCGTCCATTGCACTACTCCAGCCCGTCCAAGGAATTTTCTATTCCGTCCACTTTTCCTGACTTTCCGTCCACTCTATATATCTATATCTATACAATTCAAATAGATATATAAGTAAGTGGACGGATGTGCATGCGCTCCCCTCGCATGTGAGGAATATAGGCTCCTAGTTGAGAAAAGATCTTATTCCCTTTTCAGGGCTCAGGAAGTCCATTTGGCGCTCGATCTCCCCCCAAACGCGCCAAGCGAATGGCCATGCGCGCTTGCCACATCTCTCTGTTCCTGGCTATAGCCATCAGATGACGACGTGGCCGCCGCTGTGGCCATCAATCCGCCTGCTCAGAACCGGGCGCGGAATCGACTTGCGGCCACCGATTCACCCACGTAAAATGGGCTCTCAAATGTGAGTGATAATTACACTTAACGATCACATATGAAGGGGGCGGCTGTGAATGAAGCGGAACAGAAGGGCCTGATGCTCAAGCACGCCGGGGGGAGCCTCATCACGCCGGAAGAGGTGGAAGGGCGGTTGGCCGAATATGCCCAGCAAGCCAGGGGCGCATTCTCAGACAACACCGTCAGGGCATGGCGCAACGATAATCGCCTCTTCTCTTCGTGGTGCGTCTCCCATGGCCATCATGCCTTGCCCGCATCGGGGGAGACGGTGGCGGCCTTCGTAGATGCCATGGCCATGAGCCATGCGCCCGCCTCCATTCGCCGCTACATCGCCAGCATCAGCGCTATGCACAAGGCGGCGGGCTTTGACAATCCGTGCGCCGCTCAAGAGGTCAAACTGGCCGTCAAGCGCTTGAACCGGGAGAAAGGGACGCGCCAGCGCCAAGCCTCACCCATCAATCGCCCGGTGTTTGATCGGCTCATCGAGCAGGGCGACAACGGCCAATTCCGCGACGCCCGCGACGTGGCCATGCTGGCCATCTCCTATGACACCCTGTGCCGACGTTCGGAGTTGGTGGCCATCAACGTGGAAGACATAGAGGAAGTGGGCGATGGCTCGGGAACCGTTCTGATTCGGCGCAGCAAGACGGACCAAGAGGGGGCGGGCGCGGTGCGCTATCTGGCTCCTGACAGCATGCGCACGCTCAAAGAGTGGCTGGCGCTGGCCAAGATCACCGAAGGGGCCGTGTTCCGGGGGGTGGATAACGCCAACCGGCTCAACAAGCGTCTGAGCGCCCAAGGCGTGGCCAGAGCCTTCAAGCGGCTGGCGGATCGGGCGGGCGTGGATGCCGCCCAGATCTCTGGCCATTCATGCCGGGTGGGCGCTGCGCAAGACATGGTGAACGTGGGGTTGGGCTTGCCGGACGTGATGCAGGCGGGCGGATGGAAGACCCCGGCCATGGTGGCCCGCTATACCGAACGCCAAGCGGCCCAACGTGGCGCTGCGCGCAAACTGGCGACGCTTCAGAACAGGGAATGAGTGTTCACTGGCTCTGGGGCTCTTGTTTGGTCTTTGGGGGGCGCAACTCTTTGTATCTGCGCTGAGCTATCGAGATATTCTTATGTAGATCTGGAACACAATCCTGGAGATTTAGAGCTTTCAATTGGTTAGAGGTATGCCATTTTACTTCAGAATGCTTTCTCGATATTGGCGGATTTTTTCTGCTTTCTTGGGCAATTGCTAAATAGAGGTAACCCGGAATCTTTTCCACACTCCGTGGAAAGAGGTAAGCCCCTACAGGGGTTTCGCCAATCACCTCGATTTCCAAGCCATAATCTGCTTGATATTCTTTTTTGAGTTGCTCGACAGGGCTCACTCCTTGAACAAGCTGGCCGCAACCAAATTCCCATTTCCCTTTGAGTTGCTCTTTGTTCTCTTTGCGCTTTGAAAGAAGGACTTTATCTCCCCTACGATTTAATACGATGGCTGCTACATGCACTTCGGCGCGTGGGGACTGACGGCGCTTGTCCAATGGATGGTTAGGAAACATCTGAGCATCGTTGATGGCGCTAAGAATTTGCTTCACAGACTCATCAACCTCATTGTGTACTAAAGCTGCGTCAAGCTGACGGGTTAACTTTTCATTCTTCTCGTTGCCCACATTGCGTACAGAGCGTTTTCCCTTGAAATCGCCCAGATCATTAAGCTCAGGTTCTAACTGCTCAAAATAAAGGAAAGTATTGGCGATATGTTTCCAATCGTGATGATACCAAATGATTGGATAGGGCAACCCTCCCCAGATCCCCTTTAGCCTTGCATATTCAACCACTTGAAAGTTTGCAAGTTCTGCATTGCCCTTGGCAGTTTGACGCAACACCCCCATCAATGTCGCACTTATAGCCAGTTTGCGCTTATCCGCATGACTGGCAACGCGGAACCCTTCATCAATATGTGGCCCCAGAAAATCCCGCGCGCCAATATGATGCTGCCCCCCAACTTGACGGGAAATATTTGGAATGGCGCTCCAATCATTTTGGGAATCATTTTGACGTTCGTTACCAGATTCGAACCGTACGCATGCAATCCAAACTGTCCCTTTGACATCTAACACACCACTGGGGAAATCCTCATCTTCTGCACACAAAGCATCTAACTTTGCTTTTACGTCATTCATTTTATTGTATGTTTCCAGAATAGCGGACAAAATTTCTTCTGGAGAACGGATATGAAGGCGAAATAGCACTTCATCTCCAACATGTTTCCAGACCTGAAATTGACCGTCGCTCACTAAAGCTTCTTCTGCTTTAACATAGAAACGATCTAACGCTACAGGCCATTTTTCGGTGCGCGCCTTGAATGATGTTGAGTTTACAAGGTCCAATGAGACAAAAAGCTGTGCTGATGGCGGTACTGCATTTTCATCGTTATGAGCTTGGTCATACTCTTTGTCGGCGTCTGTATGCTTGCGCTTACTCAGAGCCGCATCTACTTGAGCTTTCTTGGGGTTAACCATGTCAATCCCACTCCAGCACGCCCAGCCAGCGCCCTCTCAATCTTGCAGCAGGCTCAGAGACGCCAAAATGCTGCGCAACACGTTTGATGTCTACCCTCTGTTCAGCATCAGTGTGTTGGTCAAACACCTCTAAATATTGGGCTTGAGGCATAAGAAAGGCCCCCGCAAATTCGTTGGCCTCATATTCTGCCTCCGTGGCTCCATATCTAGTGCGAACTGAGTTGTCCCCCTGCTCAATGGTATTCCACTTTTCCCAGTTAACACCGAAGCCCATATGCAGGAAGAGGTGCCCAAGTTCATGGGCGATGGAAAAGCGCTCTCTGACTTCGCTCACGCCCTCACGTAAATTGATCCTAAACCCCCACTCATCGCTTTTATGCACTGTGGCTTCATAGGCCATCTCTTTGAAGCCAAGCTCCCTGATCTCCCCCTGGAGCTTAGCCACAGCTTGACGCACATCCACAGGAACGCTCAACCCAAGCGACTCCCGGATATCATCTGCCATCTCATTGATAATCTGGCGCTTATGTTCATCCATGGCGCTGTCTCGCTTTATACATAGGGGGAAATTCCTGAGAAGTGCATTCTGGAGAAACGGGGGCTTGAATGCAACTTTTCAAGCTTGATGCCCCATTTCGCTGAACCTGCATTAGAGAGCAGACCCGCCCCAAGCTGCCGCCTTTGATCCGCCTGCCAATTGAATGGTGCGCATTTGGAATCCCCTTTCTCACTCCGAAACCAACAACATATCAGGCTCAACGCCCAACGCTGGCGCTATCTTTTTCAGCTTAGCCTCAACCCCAGAGCGCTTCCCGTTCTCAAGCTGGCTCAGGTAGGGCTTGGAGAGCCCGCACTGTTGGGCCAACTGATCCAAGGTCAGCCCACGGTACTCCCGATAGACACGAATCGGGTTTTCCCCATCCACGATGCGGTCGATGACTTCGGCGGGGAAATACTCCTCATCGCGCGCCATGGCCTCATCATAGGCTTGGATATCCGCCTTCTCTTCCAGAGCCTCCACCATCCGCTCATACTCCACCAGGGGCAACACAGCCAGCTTTTCCCCGGACGCGGTCTCAATGATTTGCGGCTTGCCCATAACTCACCTCACCTTCAATAGACGCCGCCACGCGCGCCTATTTCATGAATGGCCATCACACGGCCATCTTGTGTGAAAATCACCCGCCAGTTGCCCACCCGAAGCCGGTAGCCTTCCCGCCCTTGCAGCTTCTTGACGTTGTTGGCCTGCTGATCGGGATTGGTCGCGTACTCCCGAATCTTGCCGCGTACCCGCTTGCGTTCGTTGGCGGGCATCCGGGTCAACGCCCTGGCGGCTTGTTTGGAATACGTGATGGTGAACATGCAGACAATGTTAGCATGGTGCAAATAGATTGCAAACAGAAAGGGCTCATCACTTTCCACCAAGTTGTGACCATACGGTGACTATGCGCAACCAAATCGGGCCAAAGCATGCCCACAGGCACAAATTCCCATGGTCGCCAAAGCCCCTTGCCTTTCATGGTCATAGACCGACTCAGAGCAGGCATAAAAAAAGGATTCGAACCCCATGCGTGGGGTTCGAATCCCTGCTCCTCCGCCATCTTTTCAAGTATTTAGCACCGTTTTCCGCTCTGCTCACTACCCTGTAAATTCCCCTAAACTGTCAACAAAGTGTCAACGCGGATTTTAGCGGGTTGAGCTTCACAGCTTCCAGCAAGTGATCCGGGGCGAGATGCGCATACCGCATTGTCATGGTCAACGTGGTGTGGCCCAGAATGCGTTGCAGCACCAGAATGTTCCCCCCAGCCATGATGAAGTGGCTGGCGAAGGTGTGGCGCAATACATGGGTCAACTGCCCCTTGGGAAGCTCCAGGCCGGACTTGTCCAGCGCCGTGCGGAAAGCGTTCATCGAGGGGCGGAAATGGCCATGCTCCTGAATACGAGTTTCAATCATGGCCATCAAATCCAGATCGACCGGAACCACGCGATTACGGCCCCCTTTGGTTCGCTGAAATTCTATGCGGTCCCGGTGCAGTTGGCTTGTCAACAACCCTTCCGCTTCGCCCCATCTGGCCCCCGTTGCCAAGCAGATCCGCACCACCACCGGCAAATCGGGATTACTGCTTTGGTCCACTGTGTCAATGGCGCCCGAAAAATGCAGCACCATGGCGCCGCAATAATGCATCACTTGGGCATTGGTTGGGCGCGTAGCGCACAACGGGGTTTGCCGTTTTCCTTTGTCTTTAAAAAAACGAACAAAAACATCTTTTCAACACACTTGAGATTCAGAATGAGGGAGAGGCGGCAGACCTGTGGGAAACGTGTTTTCGTTTTCCACAGGGATAGCGGAGCGTCCGCCTCTCCCGGAGCCGCAAGTGGGCAGGATCGCCAGTTTCAGGAAGGGTCGGTTTTGCTATTTGAGCAGGAAGCTTTTGTTTCTGCAGCGCGCTTTTGCCGTTTGCTTTGATTCAGTCGATAGCTTTCGCCGTTCATCTCCAGGATGTGGACATGATGGGTCAACCGATCCAGCAGGGCGCCGGTGAGGCGCTCGGAGCCGAAGACCTCCGTCCACTCCTCGAACGGCAGGTTGCTGGTCACCATCACTGAACCCTGCTCATAGCGCTGGCTGATCACCTCAAAGAGCAGCTCAGCCCCCGTTTTGGAGAGTGGGACGAAGCCCAATTCGTCGATGATCAACAGCTTGTGTTTACTCAACTGACTCTGGAAACGCTGCAGCTGCTTTTCGTCGCGCGCCTCCATCAACTGGTGTACCAGCGACGCGGCAGTGGTGAAGCCAACCGCCAACCCCTGCTGACAGGCGGCCAGGCCCAATCCCAACGCAATATGGGTTTTCCCGGTTCCGCTGTTGCCCAAGGCGATGATATTGGCTCGGCGCTGAATGTATTCGCAACGCGCCAGCTCCATCACCAGAACCTTGTTCAATGAGGGCATGGCCAGGAAATCAAAGGAGTCCAGGCTCTTGATGGTGGGAAACCGGGCTTGTTTGATACGTCGCTCCACCATGCGCCGCTCCCGCTCAATCAACTCCAGTTCGCTCAGTCGCAGCAGGTATCGGCTATGATCAACGCCTTCCGCCGCGCACTGTTTGGCGATCTTTTCATATTCTCGATAAAATGTGGGCAGTTTGAGCGCTTTGAGGTGGTGCGCCAGGAGGATCTGCGGAGAGTCGTTCATGGTTGCTCTCCTGACGTCAACGCGGCGTAATCCCTGGCGGATGTACGCGCCACATGCACTTCGGGCAAAAAGGGATATCGGGACAGATCCAAACGGAGCGGACGTTGTTCAATGTGCCGGATCAGCAGATGTTTGACCGCCTCAAAGCCAATGGCGCCCAACTTCAACGCCTGTTGCACGGCAAAATGGACCTGTTCAAAGGAGAACGTCTCCAATAGGCGCAGAACCTGAATATATTCCCGCTTGCCCTTTTTACCCAGGCGGGACTCCATCAGACGGCGCAAGGTGGCGAACTCATCTGGCAGTTCCCATCCTTGCAACGGGGCGGCTTGATCCAGCGCCCTGGGTTTCTCCTCCAGCAGCGCCAGATAGTGCAAGGGGTCATAGATGGCGTCCTCACGCGCATAGGAGCGTGGATGCCGGGCAATCACCTCAGCGCCACAGGCGATCACCACTTCGTGGATGTAGCCCCGCACCTGCACATCGTGAAAGCCATAACGCACCGGAACCGAATAGTCATTGGTTCGATAGCGCACCAGCGCCTGGGATGTGACCTTGGCGCTCACCTTCTCGCAAGCGTCGTAGGGAATTGGCGGCAGCGGCAGGAACGCCGCCTGGTCTGTGGAAAATCGTTCTCCGATACTCCGCTGACAGCCTCGCAATGTCTGTTGACGACGCTCCAGGCATTTCTGGCGCAGGTGAGCGTTGAGCGCATCAAACGATTCAAAGCGGGGAGCCGGGACCATGAAGTTGCGTCGGGCGTAGCCGACCAGCCCCTCGACCTTGCCTTTGTCGTTACCTCGCGCCGGGCGGCCAAAGCGGCTATCGAACAGGTAATGGGATTGCAGCCGGATCATCTCTTCGGTCAGATCTCGGCGACCATCCCGGTAAACTTTGACCACGGCGATGCTGGTGTTGTCGTACAGAATGCTTTGGGGAACGCCGCCGAAGTGATCACAGGCGGCGTTATGCCCCGCACAAAACGCTTCCGTGGTTTCCGCGGGGAAGCCCATAACGAAGCTGTCGTCGCTGTAGGGCAGACTCATACAGAAAAAGTGGATCTTGCGCTCCACGCCGCCGATCACGCCGTGCGTTTGCCCAAAGTCCACCTGGGCGTGTCCGGGCGCATGGCTGAGGGGAACAAACTTCTCTTTCAGATGCAGACGCTTGCCGCGCACATACTCCTTGACCGCGCCATATTTCCCGTCGTAGCCGTATTCATCGCACAGCCGTTCATATATCCGCTGCGCGGTGTGGCGCTCCTTCTTGATCTTCTCCAGACTCGTTCTTGAGAATCTGATCTATGAACCCGGTGAACGGCCCCAGTTTGGGCAATCTGACCGGCTTGCTCCGCTGGTAGCCTGGCGGCTCAGGGTTCTCCATCATTTTGCGCACCGTGCGCGGATCCAGCTCAAAGGCCTCCGCCGCCTTGCGCTTGCTCATCCCGCCTCTGGTTACCGCCAAACGCACTTCTCTGTACATGCTCACTGAATACATCCTCCCACCCCTGACCCGGAAACTCTATGACTGAGTTTTCTGAGTTAGAGAGTCTTTTTCTGGTGTGGGATTTTTGGACCGCCATTTTTGGACGATCCAAGCTGTTTCAGTGATGCATTATTACGGCGCCATTCTCAGTCGTCGTCGCGTCGCTCGGATCAAAAGGGGCTTGGGGCTGGTTTGCAAGGCGCAGCGCCGCTTCAAAGTCGTGACAACGGATTCAGATCACGTTCTACCTGTTGCGCCAAATCGCCTGAACAGGGAGTTTACGGCGTCCCGCCCAGATTGCGCCTACGTATTTCGGGGTAAAGACCAACGCAGAGTTTCTCCTGACCAACATCTTTTCAACAATCCGTACGGGAAGGCACTCATCAAATTTATACGGAGATGTGGCCCCTCCACAGATTCCCGCGTCTAAGTTTTCCATCCGCTGCAAACAGGACGCTATCGCCGTACGGATCTGCTCACTCTGCGCATTTCCACGAATCGCCAGAGAGTAATTGTCCGAATGCGTAACAAGGGACATTTGATTCATGCATTTGGCCACCATGGCATTGAAGGTCCCGCCTGCAAAGGTCCACCAGCGAATCGCGGCTTTCCCCTCGTCGATTAAAAATGTCTTCCCAGCCTCCAACCACTCAAACTCATCATGGAGTTCCCCTAACAAAGATCGACCCCTTTCTGAAAAGACAATCCCTTCGACCTGCCCCATTAATACCTGAGCAACAGATTGGCAAAGCTCGAAATACATAGGTTGACCGCCGCCAACCCAACGGGATGAGCCTCTCTCCTTTGAAGGCTCAACGTAAGCAATATGCCGGTTCCAGTCTATGTGTGTAACGCGCCAACTTTGACCAGCCAGCGCTAACACCGCCGGCGCCTCTTTATTGGTCTGGAATGAGTTCTGATGAACTTGCCCGATCTCCTTACGACCATGGAGGATGGTAAACATCGGGGGACTGAGGAATACGGACATTAATTCCATGAAGTTGCGCCGACCAAACGTCGCTTCCCCCTCATCGCCCATTATGAGCAACCCGCCATCTTCGAATAGAATCCCCTCAATGAGCATGTGCTGGAGAACTGTATTCTGATCATTAAGCTCCATCTCTGCGAATCCAGGCATGCCACAGATATGTTCCCGCCAAGCTCGTATGCCAATACCGGATTCCTGTAGCGCCAAAGCCATGATCTGCTGGGCCAGGATGTGAAATGGCAAGGGCGGAGGAGTGATCGGCTCCACATACCCATCCGCCCAAAGTCGCATCAATCCCATTGCTCTGAGAAAAGCATCCTCGGAGGTCGTGAGAAAGAGGCAGTTACGACTACTTCCCGGCCTACGTCCCGTGCGCCCAATGCGTTGCAGAAAGGATGAGACCGTAAAGGGCGCATCGATCTGAATCACTCGATCCAGATCCCCCACATCGATGCCTAGCTCCAGAGTGCTGGTGGCGACGATCACACAGTCTTGTCCTTGTGAGAATGCTGCTTCAGCACGCTTTCTTTCATCCAGACTCAGCGAACTGTGGGAGACGTAGGTCTCGACGCCTAGACCACGCAGCTCCACCGAGAGCTTTTCAACTTGGTTGCGGCTATCGCAGAAGACCAGCCTCTTTTCTCCCCTGTGCAAGCGGGAGATGACAATGGCGGCATTGCTCAGGTTGCCAACGTAATCCACCTGCACATCCGGCTTGACGGCGTCCCTCACCGGCGGATTAATCACCAGTCCCTCGGACTTGGAGGAGCCGGAAACCCACTGTAGAAGCTCCTCGGGGTTCCCAACGGTCGCGGACAGGCCGATGCGCTGAATGTCCCGGCCAGTTAGATGCGTCAATCGTTCCAGAAGCGCGAGGAGATGCCATCCCCGGTCGTCCCCGGCAAACGCGTGAACCTCATCGATGACAACAGCTTTAACGTTCTGGAGAAGAATCCGATGGTCGATGCGACGGGAAACCAGGATCACTTCGATGGATTCCGGGGTTGCCAGCAGGATATCGGGGGGATCGTTGGCGATTTTCAGACGCTTGCTGTCCTTTACATCGCCATGCCACAAGGCAACGCGTCGTCCAATGAGGTTACCAAAGCTCTCAAGTCTATGTTCCAGATTGTTTAGCAGCGCTTTGATCGGGCAGATATAGAGGACAGACAGCCCTTGCCAGTTCTCTTTGAGCATGCGGGAAAAGATGGGAAAGATGGCGGCTTCCGTCTTCCCCCCTGCCGTTGGGGCCAGGAGAATCGCGTTCCGCCCCTTCATGATGGGATCAATGGAGGACTCTTGCAGAGGCCGGAGAGATGGCCAGCCCAGTGAGTTGACAATGTGATGCTGTACGGCTGGGTGCAGGTTTTCAAACGAGCTCATATGCTAAGCTCAATGTCGTTGACAGACGATGCCCCCATCACATTCCGCTCAGACTCATTGAGGTCACTATCGTTGAGTGTGAGAGCATAGTGCTCCCGAGGGTTGAAATCCGGGAACTGATCGATTCGGTCCAGCACGTCGCTGACCAGCTTTCGCAGGAAGATGCGGGGGGCAATCCCCACTTTCCCACCGAGATTTCCCGTCACCGCCTGCGCCAAAACATCCACATAGGCATTATCGGCCATCTTGCGGATATGCTCTTCAGACGCACTTCCCTGAGCGAACAGATCACGAATATTCCGCCCGACTTCCCCCAGTTTGGGAAGATCAAATCCCGCCAGCCGAATCTGCACTGCACGGGGATTGTCGAAACGCGCATCCGTGGTGAAGTCTACATTAAGCCGCTGCGCCAGCGGCGCGAGTCGCTGAATGCCTTGTGGGCCTTCGTAGAATGCGGGCGTGCCCGTGATCAGAAGGTAGAGCCCGGGGAATCGTCCCGAATCCACCTCATCGATAAACTGCCTTAGGGCATTGAGCCCCTTATCCCGGACATCAGTGCGCACGCGTTGGAGTGTCTCGACCTCATCCAACACCAACAGAAGCCCAGGGTGACCAGAATCGCGCAGGATGACCAACAGCCCCTGTAGAAAGCTCAAGGCCCCAAAGTGATCCATATCGCCCTTGATGCCCGCTTTGCGCTTAATGCTGGCGGACACATTGGGTTGCCCAGAGATCCAAGCAATCAATCCTTCTGCGGTGGCCGCATCATCCTCTGCAAGCGCGACGCGATAAGTCCGCAGGGCGGCGGCCAAGGCGGGGGCGCTCCGGGTGATCTCCCAGAGGCGTTTTTCCATCATCTCGTTGGTCTTGGACAGAAGCTGCTTCTCATCATCCTCAACCACGTCGCCTGCAGCCAGGACATCCTCTTCCAGAGCGTAGAACCACCCATCCAGAATTTGTCTTAATGCGCCGTTGGGCGTATCCGAAGTAGAGAGGCGCTCCACTAAGCGTCGGTAGACGGTTTCCAGGCGATGCAATGGGGTTTCCGTCTCTGAGATCTGCACCTCTGAGGTTGCAAAGCCCTTTTTCTTGGCTCTCTCCTGGAGCCAGCGCGCAAAGAAGGTCTTTCCGCTGCCATATTCGCCGCGCACCGCCTTGAACGCTCCCTGACCTCGTTCAACGCCAGCCAACTCCTCTTCCAAGGCAGCTTCAAAACGATCGAGCCCCACGGCAAAGGCGTCCAGACTCCGCTGAGGCACCGTTCCCCGGCGGAGAGAGTCGATAATCTCTTTGCGTCGCTGGGGACTGATCATCAATGTCCTCCTCCCATCAGAATGGGCCTTTGAGCTCAAATTGGGTGGTGAGAAGCTTCTTATCCAGCTCCACCATATCGCTATTCTCATCCACTTCAAGAATGGGGAAGCCATCAACATTGAGGATTCGACGCAAGGCCGCCAACATGCCAGGAAAACGCATGCGGGGCGCTTCCAGCGCTTTTGCAAGACCAGCGCGCGTCATCTTGCCACCCCGCGCATCCAGCGCCACAAGGAAGCTTCTGACTTTGGCGTCATCCAGCGCCACGCGGGCTCCCATGGATTTTTGCTCCTGATAAACCTCGGAAAGCAATAAGGCGGCGATCCATCCATCCGCCTTGAGCGACTCTTCCAGCGACTCCTCAACACCCGAGAACAAGTTGGGAGCAGAGGGCTCAGAATCCACTCTCTTGTTAGCCTTGGATTTCTTGGCTGCTGGCTTGGGTTGCTCAGGCTCCATCTTATCCCACCAAGCGGGCCAGGCGCTGGTGGTTTCCGTCCAATCTTCCGGCGTTGTTTGCGTCCCCGAATGGAGCACAGCAAGGGGCACAACGACCTCTTGAGGAGACACGCCCCCATGGTAGCCATACTTCTTGGTGGCGTAGCGAATCTTCTCACTCCAGGGCGCGATCAAGCGCTCACCCTCTGGCCACACCCGAGGCCCCGTGATGATGACTTCCTCATCATCAGGGTCGCCAACAACAGGTCGACTCCGCTCTTGGCTCTGCTCATGGGCGCGATACTCCAGATCACGCTCCAACACATGCCCATGATCGCTGGTGATAATCACGGTTCGATTGGATTCACGGGCGGCATCCAGCACCTGACTGAGAGGAACGATGGTCTCCGAGGTCCAGCTCTCTTTGAACTGTCCCCCTTTGGCCAGATAATCATCCACGGTATTGATGACCACCCCGATAACTCGCCGCTCTGTTCCTGCGATCTGGCTACGCACTTCCTGAGAAAGCCCTCGCCCCCCAGATTCGGTCAGTTCCGCCTTGTGGTAGAGAATAGGCGGGAACTTGGCGCTCGAAATGGAGCGAAGCCCCTCATGCTTTTTGAATCCCTCTTTCTCCTTGGCGCTGTTCCCTGATGTGAGCTGCCCACACAGCAAGCTGGCCCGGGAAATCTCGGTTCTGGTTGGCAGGGCCGCCACCACGGGTTTGCGCTCGCCAACTTCTCCATGCCCCAGTTCGACCCAGCCCTGGCTATGCAGATCCTGCAACAGCTCCCGGAAGACCGCGACGCTCATGCCATCCAGCACCAGCAGGAGCGCGGGGCGATCCTTTGCCAAAGGCGCGACGACACGATCCAGTAGTTCCTCGATCCAAAGCACCGTTGTGGACGGTGCGGCGTGAGTGCTCCATTGCGCGATCAGTTGGCCAAACCGGCGATTTTCCTCTTCCCTGGCCTCATCCACCTTGTTTGCCAGCTTTGCATAGGCTTTTGACAGTTCAGGATTGCTGTCCCCATCCCAAATTCTTGCGCGAGCCCAATCCACAAACCCGCTGTCGCTGAAGTAATGTTCAACAGCCTCCGGAAATGAATCCGCAACGTGATGCTCCCTAGAACCTTCAAGCCATCGGACCAAGCGTACCGCCATTTTGAGACTGTCCGCTCTATTCGGCTTGACTCCGGCCATCCGGTGATCAAGCGCGAACTGGGCCGCTCCCTCAAGATTCTCCAGCGTCTTCTTCCCAGCTTTGGCGGAAATTGCGCGCACAATCGTACTGGCTACCGCATCCAATCGGCGTTCAAATCCTTTGGGTAGAATTGGGCTGGCGGCCACAAAAGCATCGGCCTTGATATCCGCCAGGATCTCCTCAGCTCGACGTTGGAAGGCGTGCGTGGCATGCAACTCCCGTTTGGCCAGTTCGGCTTCCATGACTGAGGAGACCGCCGCGCCCCACCCACGACCGACTTCCGGCTTGAGGCTGGACCCACCCAAGAAACGCTCTTCCAATCTTGCGGCGGCAGTGGCCAATTCTGCTTCTCCAGAGGCGGAAGCATCAAAGATCACCTGGCAAACCAGTCCCAACGGGAGCAACTCCTTGCCATGCCCCTCCTCCAGCGCCATCAGCATGATCCGACCCACATCCCCTGCGGACAGGGCAATCCAGTCTGGCAGACTTTTGCGAAACTCCATTGGCGCGGTGAGGTAGGTCTCTACGCTTGACGCATCTTTAGCCCATCGCGCCAGTTCAATGGCGTCCACTTGGCGCTGATCGAACCCAAGATAGAGTCTGAGCAAAAGCTGCCAAGCAAAATCAGCGGTTAACACTTGGCCCGGAATGGGCGGAAACCCCTCTTTTGGCTGGGCTTGGAGCAAGGCGTCCGCCATCCACCCTTGATGATCCAGGCGCGCATCGATCTCATCCACGGCAAACAGATCGCGCACAATCCGCCAACTTTGGATGGAATAGATCCGCTGATTCCATAAGCGGGCGAGAACATCCAGTCCCAGACTCTTCTCATCCAACGAAGTCAGAAAGACCGCGACTTCATCTGAACCACCGTGATTGACCAGCGCTTCACGCAAAGCCAATGAGGACGCATAGTTGCGTATGTGCAAGTGATGCTCGCCCAGAGTGAGGTTGGTTTCGCCGCGCCAGGGACCAACGGAGCGGATGCCGATGGCGCGCGCAAGCGGATCCTTGCGCAAAATGGCGCGGACTTGCGCGATCACCTGGGACTCTGTGACTTCCAGCGGACTCAAGGGTCTACTCCTCTTCACCCTCAATACGCACTTCGATGGTCATCTCTGCGTTGGGATGTTTGCTCAATTCCGCCTCCAACTCTGTAAGCATCTGCTTGGCCTCGGCGCCGCGCAGGCGTGTCTTAGGCAGCGCCTTGAATGTACGCCGGCCAGGCGTCGACGGCGGTGTTGAAGGCTCAGGCGGTTGAGCGGGAGCTTGGAGCGCAGACGGCGGTTTGAGCAATAGCAGCGCCTCTTTTTCAGCCGCTTTGATGGCGCCGCCAAGCGGCTCGATCAACTCATCACGGGTCAACGCCTCCATGATCTTTTGGCGGTTGAACTGCGCCTTCTCGCCCGGCACAGCCCATGCCATTTCCAGCAGCTCCCAATTGGCGAACTCCAACGCGCTCAGCACATCTCGGGCCTTTTTCAGGCTCGTCCCCAACGCTTCGTCACTGGTTGGCGATGTCCACTCCGACAGTACTGTTATCCGGCTGTTGGCGTCGCTGCGTTTGAGTTTTTCCAAGAGCGTCAATGCCGCATCGGCGCTGCGTCGTCGGTCGGCTTCAGCGGAGAGATCAAACGCCTCCAAGCGCGAGCGCAACGCCTTGGCCAATTTGTGGCAGCTCTCCAGGTGCTGCGGAATGAGCGCCTCGATCTGTTTACTCAAATTGACCAGATTGACGGCGTTGCACAGATCCGATTCCACCATGCCGAAAACAGCCCCCACCCGCTCTACAGCGTGCTCCCATTGATCTTGTGTCGGCAGGGTTTGCTGCTCTAAGGTCGCCTCGTCGGGCAGATTGTCTAATGTCGGCTCAATGGGGCCGCCACGCTGGAGAAACACCCGATTGGTCTGCGCGGCAAAGGTGAGAATCAGCAGGTTTTGGGCAATGGCGGGCAGCCCCATGGGCTTGGGGTCGTCACAGCAGGCGCGCAGAGCATGCACGCTAGCCTGCCCACCCTGGCTGGCGATGCGTTTATCGAAATGGACTTTCCAGTAGTTGCCCAGCACAAAGTGGGTTTCATGCATCTCGCCCAATTGCAGTGGGTTGGCCAACTGGCGCATCAGCAGCCGATTGGGTTTCTCCACCGGCGTGCGCCCATCACTTGCTTGCAAAGCCTTCTGCGTCTCTTCCCACACTTTGCGCAGCGTGCTGGTTTTCACCTCCGCTTCAAACAGCGGGTGTGCGGGAAACTGGTGCGCCAGCGCCTGATCGGCCAAGTGCGTGAAAGCCCCTTTCAGATTGGCGCCCACCGGAGGTTGTGGATCAAAAGTGGGGTCCAGGGATTGGAAGTGATCCGCCAGATTGTGCGCGCCATCCAGCGTCCCGGGTTGCGGCGCGGCCACGCCATACGCCCCTTCCAGACTATTGAGCACATGCTGGCGCAGCTGACTGCGTTGATTGTCCATCAAGCTGCGCGCGGAAGCGCGCTCCACTTCCGACAAGTGATTGGCGTAATCGCGGAAGCGGTCATCGCTGGCCAGCACATGCTCCATCTTCACCAGATTGCCCAGATCGGTCTGCACCTCACGACTGAAGAACGTCGGCAGCCAGCAGAGGGTGCGGCTGGGCGCATCGCGGTGACGATCGCGGAAACGCTCCAACGCCGCCAGATCGTCCTGCGGGGTGTGGCCTTCGGCGTCGAAGGGAAAGTCGATCACCAGCTTCCAGCGGTCATGGTCGCTTTTCAGCGCCTCATCGGCCATCTCGCGCACATTGGCGAAGACGATATCCAACGTGCGGGGCGTTCCGCGCCACAGATGGGCCATCTCCACCCCATACAGGCTATCGGAGTCGGCGATGCCGAACTGGGCGAACAGCATTTCGCGGATCTTCTTGGCGCGCGCGCCCGCGTTGTCCACCCCACGGGCTTTCTCGAGGATGGTTTCGATGTCCACCCCGGTCAGTTGCACGGCGATGGTGGGGTTGTTGGGCTCTTCGCCGATTTTGATCTCTCCCACCTTACCGGCCCAGGCGCGGCACTTGCGCAGCGCCATGCTGGTCTCCTGACCGGGGATGGGCGAGCGCACGCTGCCGTGGTTCAGAGCGGTCAAACGGCTGGCGGTGAGCCCCTTGAAACAATCCACCTCGGGGACCAACGCCGACAGCAGCAGGGTTTTGACCAGGCGATCATCGGCTAGAAAGGCGTTGCGTTTGGCGTCGCCTACGGGCAGTTCCCGCACCGCTTCAGCGCGCATGCCGTGCTCGGTTTCGAGCATGGGCAGCAGCTTCTGACGGTAGAGTTTGCGGGCGTTTTCGAAGTGGTGGCGCATCTCGCTGGTGAACGGCTCGGCTTCGTCGGCGATGGCGTCGTAGAGATCCCCCACCGGCACGATTTCGCCCAATTTCAGCGTCTCGCGCTGATTGACCAGCAGTTGAATCATCACCTTAAGCGCGGTGCGCTCCCGTTGCAGCACCGAGGAGAGCGCCACCAGCGCCTGCACCAGCGCCGGGCTGAAGGGGTAGACTTGCTGGAACATGGCGCGGTCGCCCTCGGCGGTGAGCAGAGTGGCGAGCGACTCTTCGCGCATGCGGGTGGAGGTTTCAAAAGCGCTGGCCAACTGCGCCTTGGCGGCCTCGGATTTGGGCTTGAGCACGCGTTTTTGCGCAATCACCGGCAGGTTGCGATCCTCCAGGGTGATCTGGTCGAAGCGCCCCTCCCAATATTTGAGGGTGTCGGCAAAGGAGAGCTGCTGCGCGCCGGGCATGTGTTCGCCCACCAACTCGCGCAGGTCCCGCTGCCGCGCCACAAAGCTGATGATGGGAACCGGGCGTCCGGCTACGCCGGACTCCACCAGTTTGATCACCTTCTGGATTTCACTGCCGACGAACTGCAGATTGGCCACGTGGCTGGCCAGCCACAGAATCAATTCGTCCAGAAACAGGATCAGGCCGTCATAGCCCAGGCTGTGGGCGTGGCGGCTGAGCACGCTGAGCCCCTCCTCGATGGGGATGAACGCCTCCTCCTGGGCGTGGGCCATCTGCGCCTGGGCGGTGAACAGGTTCTTGACCAGATCCCCCACCAGATTGGCGCGCAACGGGCTGCCCGGCGGCTCGGCGATGGCCTGATCGAAGCTTTTCGGCGTCCAGGTCGCCTCCATCTCGCCCCATTCGCTGTCCACTTTGCCCGGACCGTTGATCATGGGAAAGAAGCCGTAATCGCCCAGTTTTTCGCGCAGTTTGATGGCGTCGCGAAACAGCCCTTCGGCCTGATAGACGCCAGGTAGCGGGGCGTCGGGATGCAGCTTGCGCACATGCTTGACGTAGCCGCCGAAGATGGCCGACTCCAGGCTCTTGGCGCCGATCATATGGTAGGGGACCATGAGCAGCTTTTTGCTCTCCATCCACTCGCCATATTTGGCTGCCACCGGGGCCAGTTCCGGGATTGATTTGGCGTCGCGATTGCCTTGCAGCAGCAGATGCAGCACCGCCATGAAGTGGGATTTGCCGGAGCCGAAGCTGCCGTGCAGATAGGCCGCCTTGCTGGAGCCCGCCGCCACCGCGCCTTTAATGAAGGCCGCTGCGTGGTCGAAGCAGTCGCGCAGTTGCGGGGTGACCACGTAATTGCGCAGAGTCTGGTCGGCGTGGTCCACCCCTTCGGTCAGGCGCAGCACGAAGTCGCCTTTGTGGACCCGCTCGGGGATGTCGATGAGTTCTTGAATCAGGGTCATGAATAAAACTCGGATTGAATCAATGGGGCTGAATGATCTGGCCTTCGCGACGGGCGATTTCGATCAGGCCGATTGAGTCATCTTCGCGCCACTGTTGGGCGCCGATGGCCACCGGTTCAATGCGCACATCGGAATCCAACGTCGCCAGCCAGAGGAGGTCCACATCCGCGCTCTTTTTGGGCGCGTCAAACAGGGGAGAGATCACCATTAGATCGATGTCGCTCCACTCGTGTTGCTCGCCGCGGGCAAACGAGCCGTAGAGCACGGCAAATTCTACGGGTACGCCCTGCCGTTTGAGCGCATCCAAGTACCCTTGAACCGTCTCTATAACTGATTGCGCAACCATGTCTGCACCTCTTTGGCCTGTTGCAATAGGATCTCGGTCTCCGCCGCATCGGGCGTGGCCGCCACCTCTTCGGCGTAGCGCCCTTCCAGGCAATGGCGATTCAGTTTGACCAGCAGGGCGCTCTGCTCTTGCCCCAGGGAGAGCGCCGCAATCTGGACCAATCGCAGCAGATTATGGATCTTGGGCGGATGCTCTTGCGTTACCCGCCAGACGTGGGCTTTGAGGATCTTCTCCACGCTCAGATGGAGAAAGAACAGACCATGCCGCCGTTTACCGGCGGTAATCATGATCTCCGCAGCCTCCAGATCCTCATCAGATCCCGTGCGCCAATGGTCAATCTGTCGTTGCACGTTCATGATTTATTGCGCCCCCCTTTGCGTATGGCGGCTTTGGGCGGCTGCCAGGCTTGCGTCTGCTCTGGGGTGAGGCCCAGGGCGCGGCGCTCTTCGTCCAGGAAGCCGGCGAAATGGTCGCCCATGCGCACCCCATAGAGGGGGTCCAATTCATTATGCCACTGTTTGAGCCAGGGGATGAGCTCCGCCAGCCCCAGCAGCAGCGGGGTGAGGCGTTCGGGCTCCCACCCTTCGCCCTCCTTCCTGGCGATATAATAGCCGGAGAGCGCCTGCGCCTGTTGCAGGGGATTCCAGCCCGCCCAGCACACCACGGAGGTGGGGTCGCCGATCTTTTCACAGTGGGGGTAGAGCACAAAGCGCTCTTTGGGCACATCCAGCTTACCGCGCAGCTTCCACCAGTGGGGTTTGAGAAAATCCGCCGCCGCGTATTTGGGCGGGACCGGGATCTCCCCGACATCCTCGCCGGCGTCCTCGCGGCGTTGCAGATCCCAGGTTGCCTCCCAGTCGGCGCGCTTGCGCAGGCCCGAGGGCTTATAGCGTAGGATCGGCAGGAACGGGACCGCCTCTTCCAATACCAGTTCCTCGACCAGTTTGGTCAGGTCGAAGTCATCGCGGCCGCGATAGAGCGTGGCGACCTGTTGGAACGCGGCGTCGTGATGCAGCTGGTCGGCGATGCGGGCGACGCTGGTCAGTTCCGGCGTATCGGTTTGCCACAGGGGCATGGCTTCGATGCGGTCCAAGAGCCAGCCGCGCAGGGCGCGCTGTTCTTGCTCCTCCCAGGACTCCAGGTTCCAGCGCCGTTTGTACTCCGGCTGTTCGATGAGGCGGATATTGTGGTTCTGTGCGATGGCCTCCAGGCGCTTTTGCACCGTGTTCTTATACTCATCTGGCCAGTCATCTGGGATCTCCGTGATCGGCGTGGAGCCGTGGCGCTGGAACCAGGTGGTCTCCAGTTCGCCCGCGGCGATTTTGCGCCCCATGGCGATCTCAAACGGGCGTTCGCCCAGTTCGATGATGGGCGGTTCGCCGGGATAGGTGAGGTCTTGGTCGATGACGCCGTAGAGGCGGTAGCAGTCCCAATCCAGCTCCTCTTGCCGCGCGATCATCTGGCCCAGCAGGTTCTCGGCCTCCACGCGTTTGGCGTCCAGCGCTTCGCGGGGCATGGGCAGTTGCGGGGCCAACTGCGCGGGCAGGCAGGCTTGGCGCTGCTGGGCCAGTTGCTCCAACTGAGAGGCGAGGGTTAGAGGCTTCTCTTCTGGAACGGGATAGCTCTTGAGACCGGTGCCGGTAAATTCGTAGAAGTTCTCAAACTCCACCGTGGTCTGCCGCGCGCCCTTCTGGTCAACGGTGCTGCCTTTGTTATGGAAGGTCTGCTTCATCCAGAAGCAGGCGGTAGAGCTATTGAGCAGCCCCAACAGGGCCAGGTGGTCCGCTTCGGTAGCCTCCGGGGGCAGCTTGATCACCGGGGCAGTGCGATTAAAGACCTTGCCGCCCCGATCCAGCACAAAATGGTTATGGGTGGCGACAAAGGCAAATGTAATTGAAAGAGGACGTAAAAATCTCCTTCTATTAAAACGACTCCACTCAAACCAAGTTAACCCGATTTCTCGGTGGTTACCGTGTGGCTCTCTTCGGAGCCAGAGAGATGTGCGATGCGGCCAAAGAAAGCGTCGAACAGCTTCTCCCTTTGGCCCTTCATCTGCCTCTAACCGGTCGTTATATGGGAAAATTGTTGTCAGTGGGTCTCGTATACCCAAATCCCTTACGCAATCTCCAATTACATTTTCTATGATAAAATCGCTTGTAATTCCTCTAGAACTAAGGGCATGGCGTGGATTGAAATAAACGTCATCTGCACGCGTCACACAAACAAATCCAGTATCTTCAATATATTCATCTACAACTTTAGACGAATTGCGCTCAACCAGTTCTTTGAGATCTGCTGCGCCGCCCCCGCCCAAACTCCAAGGATGGGTTTCAAACGTCGGCCGTTCGGTCTCCACCACGCTGATAAACTCATTCTCGGAACCAGGCTGGTCGATCATCGCCACAATGGATGACCACACCTTTCCCTTAGCTGCATCATCGGGCGTCCCGGGTTCGCCGCGAATGCCCTGCACCGTGCGCACGGTGGATAAAACCGGCGGGCGATGCTGGCCAAACAGAAGCACAGTCGGCGTGCCGTGGCCGGGAATATAGGCCCCGCTGGTGTCGATGACGGTATCCAGATCCACGGTCTTGAAGAAGGATTCGATCAACTTTTTGCCAAACTCCCGCTTCATGAAAGAGTTGGCGGTGATCATCCCCACCCGACCCGCTGGCGCGCCCCCCTCCCCTGTCACGGCCAGGTCAAAAAAGCGCTCGGTGAACGGCACGCCCAACGAATACTGCCGATGGCAGGCGTCATAACGCTCCCGATAGGCCTGATTGAGCGCCTTGTCCTTGGGGGTGATGTAGGGCGGGTTGCCCACCACCGCGTGGTACTGCTGGCCCAGGATCTCTTTGAGCGCCGCACGGTCCTCGGTCTCCAGCACGCTGGCCAGGGGGTCCACAAACCCCTCCGCGCCATGGAAACTCGTCTGCAACATACCGCCGCCACGACGAAAGCGCGGCCCGTGCAGCAGCGAATCCCCCACCGCCAGATGGAGGGTAAAACCCGGCGCATCGGCAATGGTGCGCACCCGCTCCCCTTCCGCCTGCTTGACCCGCTTTAACGCCGCGATCATCAAGCGAAAGCGCGCAATGGCCACCGCGTAGGGGTTCAGATCCACCCCCCACACCCCATCCAGCGCCTTTTGCGCCCAGATTCGGGCATGGCCGTTGGCGTCCTCCCGGCTCCAGCGCTCATACAGCCGCTCAAACGCCCCTAACAGAAAGTGGCCCGAGCCGCAGGTGGGGTCGATCAGGCGCACCGCTTTCAAGCCAAACGCGTCCAGCGCCGGGGTCAGGGTGCGGTCGAGGATGAATTCCTCGACAAACTCCGGCGTCTGCAACAGCGCATAGTGCTTGCGGATGTTCTCGGAAAGGTCCTGATAGAGATCGCCCAGAAAGCGGGTGCTCCACGCGGGGTCGGTAAAATCGTGGATCAATTCGCCGCTGCTCGGATCGATGGCGCGCCAAAAGTCGAGCAGCGCCGCCGCGCCGTCGCCGCTGGGCATCAGCCGCCATAGGGGGTTGAAGCGGTGGTCGAACAGCGCCGCCACCGCTGCATGGCGCGCCGCCTCGTCGAACAGCGCCAGCAGATAGTCGCGGTCCGAGTGGCTGGGGTGTTGGCGGAAATAGAGCGTATGCCGATCCAGCGCCAACTGCCGCCGGTTATCGGCCTCATGGGTCGGCCCGGACAAACCGGGCTTCTCGATCAGCCGGTTATCCTCCAGAAAGCGGATAAACACCCCCGCCAGTAGCCACGCCGCCGCCGCCTGGGTCACCTGCTCATCGCGCCACGTCGCCCAGGTCGCGCCGGTGCGCCCGCCATCGCGGGCCCCTTGATAGAGCCCCTCCAGCCGCGCCCGCTCCTCGGCCACCTCCTCCAGCCGCTCGCGGATATCCGCCTCCAGCTTGGGCAGATGGGCTTTGAGATCCTTCAACAATCTGGCGGCGTTGATCATGGCGTAGCGTCATCCACAGCGTTCAACTGTCATCATCATCCCCCCCGAAAAGCCAGGAGATGCCCAAAATCACCAATATCACACGAAACAGCGGAAAACGCAGCAGTGACAAGAGAAGATATGACGCGGCCCACAGAATCAGAAAAAGAGCAAGCAAAACGACAAAAGCCTCCATTGCGCCCTTCCTTACGTCATTTTGAAGCGATCCACCCATCGGGCACGCGCGCCCACTGGTTGGGCGTAATCACCGGAACCGCCTGACCATTGATGGCCGGTCCAGCGCTCTGGCCATCGGCGGGGATCACCATCCATAGCCCCGGCAACCCGTGCGGGCGCTGCGTCTGCTCCAACAGGCGGCTCACCAGGCCCATCTGGTCATAGCGGGCCAACAGACCGGGGTCGGTCAGCACAGCGGTGCGCTGTTGATCCAGCAGCTTCTGCTCAATGCGCGGCATGGCCAGAGTCACCAAGCCCATCAATTTTCCCCAGTGCGCCCCGGTCGCGCCCTCGGCGTCGGCCTCCAGAATCACCTCCCAGCGTTTGATCCCCTTCTCCTGCGCCACCGCCTTGAGCGCATCCAGCAGCAGCGCGTCCAGACTGTAGACAGGCAAATCATAGAGCGCCTCAAGCCGCGCCGCCACATCCACCGCGTGTTTGGGCGGCGTGAGCAGCGCCAGGAAAGCGCCCTCTTGGGCCGCGCGGTCCAAGCGCTGCTGGAACGCCTCCGCCTCCGCCTCTTTTGGTGAGACGCCGCCCTCACCCTTCGGCCCCTCCCCGTCATCCGCTGTGGACCGACGGGTGGTCATGCTGGTGTGCAGCGTGGTGAAATCAGGGATAATGGCCTTGTAGATTCCTTCGCCGCCCGGCCCTTCGGTGGGCGTCCACACAAACCGGCAACCCGCCTCGTCCAACAGCGTATCCAGTTGCGGGCGCTCCGGTAGGGATTCGGCCTCTGGATAGCGCCCCTCCACGCGCTCTCGCACCTGGGCGATGGTCAGCTCCTTGGCCCCCAGCAACGCCCCCTGCGCCAGTTTCAGGGCCCGTGCTGCGGAGAGTCCTCGGGGATAGATCTCCTGCCTACTGGAAACGGCGGCCGAACCACTGACCGCAACCGCCAACTTGAGCAACCGGCTGCTGGCCAGAACGGGCGCATCCTCTGGCAACCGCTCCAACTGCAACGCCTCCACCACACGCGCAGGCGTTGGCAACGGATCCTGCGCGGCCAACGCATCGGCCCGCTTGCCCAAGCGCATCGCATAGTCGGCCAACTCCTGGCCGCGATCCTCTTTATCCAAGGCAAGCAAGAGCTGCTGGCCACTGCGTCGCTCGACCCACCGGGGCTCCTTCATATCCCGTTCGATTTCCAACGCGGCGCGCGTTACGGCCTGGGCGATACGGGAGCGCTCCGGCTCCTGCTGGGCCGATCCGCGACGCACCAACACCGCTTCGCCAAGCTCACGCAGGGTCATCACGCCGCCGCTGGAGGCCAGCAGTTCGGCGATCTCCGTGCGCAACGCCGTCAAGGTGGGAATGCGCTTGCCCCAGCGTTTGCGCGCCGTGTTCAGAATTTGACTGATTCGTCCCCGCGACACACCGACCGCTTGGCTGATGTCCAACTGTCCCGGCCACATGGAGAGGCTCTGTTCGCGGCGAGTCGCCGGCAACTCATCCAGCCCCAGGTGCAGTCGCAAAGCGCGCCCCGTCGTCTCCGAGTCCGCACGAGTCGGTTTGGGAATGAGCTGATGGACCAACAGGTCGATGCTCTGGACCTCGGCTTCGACTTCGACTGCGGACTCTTCTGTCTTGGCGGGTGAGCCTGTGGGCGGAGTCGCCCCTTGTTGCTCTGGGAAGCGCTGACTGAGTCGCCGATGCGCCTGAGTCAACTCTTTCTGCGTCTCACGCCCCACCCCGCGCATGCGGGAAAGTCGGAAGATGTGAATGCCAAGCAGCTCAGAAACCGTCCTGGCGTCCATGCGCTCCAAAGCGCTCAACGCCCTATCGCTGAATGGCAGGCTTGCCAAAGGCGTGTCCAGGGTGAGGGTCGAGACGTGGCTCTGCCAATCCGCTTCGACCCCAGAGCCGCTTCGTTGCTCGGCCAGCTCCACCTCACGAAACAGGTGGCTGAAGGCTTTGAGCATCTCCTCACAGGTGTCATATCGGCGCTTGGCGTCCCGCGCCAGCGCCTTGGCGAAGAAACTGCTGAGGCCCTCACGCAAGGAGGGTTCAAACAGCTCGCCATCAATGGTGACTTCGCAATCCAACAGCGCCGGATCGCTGCGACCATCGCCCCACTTAGGCAGGGCGCCAGTGGCCATCTCATAAAGGGTCATCGCCGCAGCAAAACGCTCGGCGTGAAGATCCCAGCGACGGCGGGATGGCGTATTGAGGAATGGATCCAGATAGGGCGGCGTGCCAGCCCGGATGTTCTCTGCTGATACGCGCGCCAAAGAGAAATCAAATAGAACCAGATGCAACTTGCCCGTGCCGCCAGACGCCACCAATCCCAAGTTGCCAGGCTTGATATCCCGGTGGGAAATACCGTGTTCCTCCAGATGATTCAGCGCTTGGAGCAGATCCCCGCCAAATCTCTCCAGCAACTCTGAATGGATTCGGCCCTCTTTACGAATCCGTTCGTCCAATGTCCCCTTGCTGGCGAATTGGAGCAGCAGGCCCCGATATCCACTGACCTCAACCGCCCCTTCCAGGGCGATGATGCCTGAATGACGGATCTCCTCCAGGACCTGGGCCTCTTCCTGAATACGATCGTTATGCGCGTACTCAGCCGCCAGTTTCAGGACCGTCTGTTTGCCATCTCTCTCGACCAGAAATGCGATGGATGTCGCCCCACGCCCCAGGCGTTTCTTAACCAGAAACCCGCCTTCCAGCACATCCCCGACGCCCGCTTCGATAGGCGTGCGCGTGGTGGAGCCCTCTCCATCAGGCCGGGTAGTTTCCTCTTCAACTTCATCCAACAGATCGAAGAAGTCTTTGAGCGCATCAATGCGCAAACTGGCGTCACGATGGGTCGCGTACTGGATGAGCTCCTGGAGTTTTTCCCCAGCGCCATCCATCACAGATGAGATCTGCAAACCGTCCTGCTCAGACAGTTTGTCCACCAATCCATAAATGTTTTGCGCAGGCGGCTGCCCAGAGAAGATGTGATAAGCAATGGCGCCAAGAGAGAAGATATCCAACTCCTCTCCACTTGCCGAAGGGTCTGTATGAACCTCCGGGGCCAAATAGACCAATCCGGCATCATCCACCAAATCCTGAACGTGGCGGGTGGCCGTGAAGCCTTGGCTTGTGGCGCTCTCGATCTGGCGGCGGGCGGTTTGCCAATTGAGGATTTTAATACGAGGCAGATCAGACTCAGGATCAAGAACCAGAATGCTTTGTGGATTCAGAGCTCGATGGATCAAGCGCTTCTGGTGAGCATAGCTCAAGCCTTCGCCGATTTGGCGAAGCAGATGCAGCTTCTGCTCCATGCTCAAAGATTTGCTGTGTTGGACCAGGAAGTGATCGAGCCGAATGGCGCCCGGATGATGTTCGAAGATCAGCGCTGGGCCCAGCTCATGCTCAACATAGTTCTCAGCACGCAAGATCCCCACATGATCAATGCCTTCAAGAATCTGGAACTCTCGCTGGGCGGCGCGGATAATCGCTTCCCTCACTCCAGGCTCTTTAGAGGAAACAAGGTAAATGCGCACCCTGCGACGTATTTTTTCCAGCTCAACGTGCTGAGCTTCCCACTCTTGATAGATGTCCTCTTCAACCAGGAGTTGCCCCAGTTGGTATTGGCCGACCTTGCGGAATTTATTGGAGCGCCGGATCCCTGCCTCTTCAATTGCGCGGCTAATCTTCTTGGCTATGGGTTTATCCAGGCGCTGGTAGCGTCGGACCTCTTCTGGCGTCAGCGCTTTGGTCAAAGCGTGAATAATGCCTCGACGGGCAGGCCGGTCGCCCTGCTCATCTCGATCTCGGAGCCAGACACCTGTTCGAGCATGATCATCCAGATCACATTTCAGATTGGGATCGGAGCAAAAGACCAGTGCGGACAAAAAGGGAAGTCGATCCCCTCGCATTGCCTTTTGACGTTTCAGAAGGGAAACCAGCTTTTTTGATTTGCGATTGGTTAGGATGAGGGGGTTGTCATGGACGTATTCACGCCCATCGGTAACCCAAACCCAAGCGCCAGCATTGCCCGTTAAGCGGCCTGGACGGCTTTTGATTTCAACGAGGAAGAAGCCTTTAGGAGTTAAGACCAGAAGATCCACTTCATTAATGGACCCATCATCGGCAATAAACTCAAAATTGGACCACGCTCGGTACGGCTCGTGATCCGGCAGTTGTTGCCGAATGAACTCAAGCGCTTCTCTCTCCCAGGCAAACTCAGAGGGGGTGATTTCGGTCCAAAATTTGTCCATATACTTCCTACCAGAAATCAATTAACAGTCTGAACTCAAGTCACTTTTCGCCACTCACTTTCTACTACTATAAAGCCTTTTCCATAGATGAAACTTTTGCGACAAAGTCCCCTTCCCTAGCCCGGATATTTCATGAATCTCAGACGCCCTTGCTTGATCTTTGATCCAAAAGGGGAATTTCCTCCTTTGCGAAGGCAATAAGCATTCGCCGTAGTCGAAAATCCCCCTTTTGGATCAAATCTCTACGCAATCATCGTAGAGATTCATGAAATATCCGGGCTAGCCGCCAGATCCCGAACGACTCCTCACCTGACATATGAAATAAGTGGGGATGTGATGTTTGCCATACTTCCAGATGCTCATTGGATCGTCTGTGCCTTAGATGGTGTCGTCATGAGAGGCAAAAACGGGGCATGCTTTGCATTCTCCGTCTCAAAATGGCGCCTTTGTCGTTGCGCCTCACTCCTTGAGGGCGGCTCAAGTCGATCGGCGCGCCTAAAATGCGCTCATTTTGAGCCAGAAGCCCGAGATTTGCCTCTCATGACGACACCATCTATTTCGGGTCAGATCCGCCCTGAATGGCCAGGATAGCCAGAGGACTCTTTCCACAAAACGGGGCTCCATTCTGGCGTCCATCTTCAGTCTGATAGAGATGAACCTTGGCGACAAGAGCGAATTGCTCGTTTATCTGACGCCGTATGAAACATGCTGGGCAACTATCCGGAACTTCGAGATAGTTGCCCCTTCAAACCAAAGGCGACTGGATCCTGAGAGTGTTTGGCTGGGCATCATTCGCCCAGCATGCCGGCGTCCTGCATCAGATAGCGCACGTGGGTGGCGATGGGCATGCCCCGGGGCAGACCCTTGGTTAAGGCCGCCATCTCTGATGGGGTCAAACGCAACTCCAAGCGCTCGCTCTGACGTTCGGCGACGTCTTTTTTCGCCGCGGTCGACTTGGCCTTGGGCTCCGGCGTCGCCGCTACCGATTGCAGCGCGCCCGCTTGCGGTTTACGAAACGCGTTGAGATCAAATTTCTCTGCTTGGCTCATGAGACTCCCCTCCCCTGTTAAACCGGTTGCAGCAAATAGCGCGAGAGCGCGTCAAATTGTGTCGCCACCGCATGATACGCGCGATTCATCAACTTGTTGTCCGCCATCTGTTGGCGGATGGAGCGCCCATCCCGCATGGCATAGGAGAATCCCTTGCTGCGCTTGATGGGGAAAAACTGGGTTTTGGCGTCCACCACCTCCAACCCCACCAGAATATTGATGATGCGCATGGCGTCATCATCGCGATCCAATCGGTTGGGCACGACCACCAGATTGGGATTGTGCTGACGGATCTCCGCAATGGCCTGGGCGGTGACTTGAATGTCGTTATCCTCGTCCAGAACCGGCACCACCACATGACTCACCCGCGTCAGCACTGGGATGATGCGCGGATCGATGTAGCCGCCCAGGTCATACGCCACCGGGGCATCGCCGGGAATCTCCGGGAATGGCTCGCCGGGCCCCACCTTGAGAATCTTCCCCTCTGGCAACGCCCGCTCCAGCTGGGTATACAGATCGTTGGTGACAATGGCGTAATCATGCTGCAGCGCAAAATTGACCGCCAAAGAGGTCTTGCCAACCCCCCCCTTGATGTTGAAAAACGCAATGGACATCGGTCCCCTCCCCTCACTGGGATTCTGAAAACGCCAAGACATTGGCGATAGCGTCATGGAATTCGCGGAATGCGCGGCGTATACCGCGAATTCCGCTTATCCTGCTTACGCGTTGCAATCCGCTTGCCACGCGCATCCGGCGCGCCCGGCTGATCCGGCGCGTTCCGCGCTCTCCGTGCATGCGGTTCGCTCCGCTCATTCCGCGCCTACCGCTTGATCCGATTACGCGGAATAAGCCGCGCATTCCGCTCACTCCGCTATTGCCGGTCATTCCGTACACCCCGCGCGCCCGGTGCGTCCGGCTCATCCCGCGCCTACCGCGTATCCGGTTTGCTCCGCGCATTCCGCTTGTTCCGATCACGCGGGATATCCCGCGCACTCCGCTCACTCGGCTTATGCCGCTCGTCCCGCGCGCGCGGTGCGTCCGGCCCATTCCGCGCCTACCGTGCATACGGTTCGTTCCGCTCCTACCGCTTGATCCGATCACACGGGATATCCCGCGCGTTCCGCTCACTCCGCTTATGCCGGTCATCCCGCGCGCCCGGTGCGTCCGGCCTATTCCGCGCCTACCGCGTATCCGGTTAGCTCCTCGCATTCCGCTTGTTCCGATCACGCGGGATATCCCGCGTATTCCGCTTATGCCGCTCGTCCCGCGCGCCCGGTGTGACCGGATCATTCCGCGCCTACCGCGTATCCGGTTCGCTCTGCACATTCCGCTTGTTCCGATCACGCGGGATATCCCGCGTATTCCGCTTATGCCGCTCGTCCCGCGCGCCCGGTGTGACCGGATCATTCCGCGTCAACCGCGCGCCCGTTCCGCCCCGCGCACTCCGCGCGTTGTCCTTGACTCGCACTTTGCGAGTCATTCAAGATGTGAACCCTCAGGTGGGAGGGGAACACGATGAAAGAGATGTTGAAACAGGCGATGGCGGCGGGTCGGCCCATTATTCTGGAGGCGGGCAACGCCGAAGAGGTCAAAGTGATCGGTGGAACGGCGCGCACGGTGGGTAGACGCCTGGGGGTTGAGGTGCGCACCGAATCCGTGCTGGTGGCCAGCCCAGGCGGGATGTCGCTGGCGCGCGGCGTGCGCATTACGGTGAGCGCGAAAGGGGAGGGGGGTGATCATGGCCAGGCGTGATCAGGCGCTTTCGAAAACAGGGGAGGGGGATCAACTGACCCTGGCGCTGCCCTATTGGCCCGATACGGATCGCGCCGCGCCGCGTCCGTTTTTGCTTTCGGGACTGTTCCCAGTGGTGAAACGCGGAACGCGACGGCGTTTGGAGTCGGAGGAGGTGGCGGTCTGGGGGGATCACATTTTGCGGGTAACGGGTCAACAGATGGATCAGGGGGATCTGGATACGCTGCTGGAATTGCTGCATCGGGCGCGTAGTCAGGAGACCACGGCGCCGGTGGAAACGTCGGCGCGGGAACTCTTGCGCTGTATGGGGAAGAAGACCGGCGGCACACAGTGCACCTGGTTGGGGCAATCCATCGAGCGCTTGCAGAATAATTCCATACAGATCACCTCCAATGGTCGCGCCACCTATCAGGGCTCCCTGATTCAGGAGTTTTTGCGCGACGAAAAAACGCAAGCGTATAAGATCGTGCTCAACCCGCGCTTGGCGGAGATGTTTGGCGGGGGCAACTATACCCGGATGATCCAGGAGGTGCGCCAAGCGCTGAAAACCGATCTGTCCAAATGGCTGTATGGGTATGTGAACTCCCATCGCGCGACATTGGAGAATCCGCATCGGGTGAAATTGTCGACGCTCAAACCCCTGACGGGATCCCGCGCGACGGACAAGAAGTTCCGCGAGATGTTGCGGGCTGGTCTGGAGCAGTTGAAGGAGCAGGGCGTTTTGGCGGATTGGGAGATTACGGCGCAGGGGGTGGTGGTGTTAACCCGACCTGAGCGCGCGGTGGTCCCTGAAACGCCGCGCCTGGGCTATGGTCCCTGAAACGCCGCACTTGGTCATGGTCCCTGAAACGCCGCACCGAGCTGTGGTCCCTGAAACGCCGCACCGGGCCTTGGTCCCTGAAACGCAGCACCGGGCCTTGGTCCCTGAAACGCCGCACCGGGCCTTGGTCCCTGAAACGCCGCACCAGGCTTTGGTCCCTGAAACGCCGCACTGGGCTTATGGTCCCTGAAACGCCGCACTTGGACCTTAGCCCCTGTAACGCCGCATCCAGCGATGACCTGTTGCAGAACACACGAATAGGCTTCTGTAATCGCTTGAATTATTCCGCCTGTGGATAAAATGTGGATAACTTCCAGAGAGGGGATTTTGTCTGCGGCGTTTCAGGGGCCGATGTATGGCATAGCAGGGACCACAATGCGGCGTTTCAGGGGCCGAAATGCGGCGTTTCAGGGACCCTGTGGATAAATTAACATAATTCCTTCATATAGTTATAGGCGTTCTTTCGACCCTTATCCGTTCTTTATCCAAAATTTAAACGGTCTTTAATCAGTAGTAATTGGCAAAACAGGACATAATATTTTTGAGAGCGAACAGTCTGTCGGATTTACCACGAACTTTTCAGATTCAGTCCGGTACGTGTCAATCGGGCTTTGAACTCGGAACTATGATTCTTCCGCTGTTGTTTGCTCATCTCTGACCCTCCTCTTGAGAGGCAGAGTGTAGCTTATCCTGCTGTGTCAGGAACGGGGTCCACCTTAGTCTGAGTAGACTCGGAATATCGGGATGCACGTCTGCATCAACGTTAAGAATGACTTCTGGACATGGATTTGCTATTGTAGTCACAAATAGACTACAAACTGGCCGCAGGGGGACCTATATGAGCACCGCCGCCAATTCAGCCTACGTTCGCGCTCGAATAGATACCGAGACCAAGGAACGTGCTACCGATGCGCTCAACGCAATGGGGCTTTCTGTCTCAGATGCGATCCGGATGCTGATGGTTCGCATAGCCACAGAGCACCGTTTGCCATTCGAGGTGAAGGCGCCCAATGCTACGACCATAGAGGCGATTGCAGAGCTTGAATCAGGAAAAGCCGAGAAATTTGCGAGTGTGGACGATCTGATGGCCGATCTTCATGCGGACGATTGAGCGCAGTTCCACCTTCAAACGTGATTTTAAGCGTGAGGCTAGGGGAAAGCACCGGAATGTGCTTGATGGGGATTTGAGGGCTATTCTGGGAGCTTTGGCCAATGACCAGAGCCTTGCAGCCAAATTCCGCGACCATGACCTTGGTGGGAACTGGGCAGGGTATCGAGAATGCCATATCAAACCCGATTTACTCCTCATTTACCAAAAGCCAAATGACAATACCCTCAAACTGGCCCGTCTTGGTTCGCATAGCGAACTGTTCGGGTAATTATGCCTTTACATAACCTTTACGTAGGAAATCCCCCGGCTTTTCCGGGAAGACAGCAGCAGTTAGACGTATCCGGGAGCCCACGAGATATATTTATTGGCCTTGGTTTGCCGCGACTTCGGCAAAATGTTGAGCTCGTTGGAGGTTTCGAGCGCCATTGACAGAAGAGCGGAAGCGCACTTTCTGCTCCGTCAGAATAGCTCGCCGATCACACACCCGGGGCACGCGAACCGAAATCGCTCCCACCCCCGTCTGTACGCTGCGTTCCCGCAAATAGCCATAGCGCACAATCTGCTGACGCCCCGCTTCGTCGACTTCTGCGATGTATTGCGCCAGCAGCGCCGCCACCTCCGCCTCAACGGCCTGATGAATCAATCAACGCGCCCCTCTTGGCGAATCACCTCCGTGAGTGGGTCATTTGGCGCTTGTGCTGCCGCACGTTGAGCAACAACGCTACCCTTCTTTATGGCGTATCCTTTCCTTGTGGATTCTCGAGGATGCTCGGCAAAGCGCCACCAGGATACGCCGCCTGATCACATCCCGCGCATACACAGATTTTGATCATATCTCGGTCGTTGCGTCAGAAAATCCCTCGCTTTCTTGTTGAGCAGATTTCTCTGGCAGTCCGAACACGGACCGCTCTTTGGTGTTTGTGAGGTAGCGATCCATAATGTGGAAGATCCGCTCTTCACTCCAGCCATTCTCTCCTTGATCAATTTGGCTCTGTAACCACCGTCCCATGACGCCGTTGCGAAGGGCTATCTTTTTCTCATGCTCCCTTTTTAGCTGCGCCTGGAGAGCCTTCTCCTCTTTTGTTTCGGTTCAGATGGAAAATGACAAACCAATCGTTCATAATGTAGAGATATTGAGCGGAGGTTTGTATGGAACGGAAGAAGCGGAGATTTACGGCTGAGCAGAAGGTAGGCTATGTGCGCCGTCACCTGGTCGAGAAGGTGGTTCTCTCGGATCTGTGCGACGAGGCGGGCATTCAGCCCAGCCAGTACTATCGCTGGCAAAAGGCTTTGTTTGAGAACGGCGAAGCGGCCTTGTCTGACAAACGCGGCCAAAAGGCTTGTGACCGACAGATTGCCGAACTAGAAGCGAAGTTGGCAACCAAAAATGAAGTTATGTCCGAGCTTCTTGAGGCGCATGTTGCGCTAAAAAAAA